>NZ_BAYD01000004.1 GCF_000685075.1 Paraburkholderia oxyphila NBRC 105797 | reverse complement strand
GAGGAACTGAAAATGACAGATATCGTGATCGTTTCGGCTGCGCGTACCGCGGTCGGCAAATTCGGCGGAACGCTTGCGAAGATTGCGGCGCCCGATCTGGGCGCGCTGGTCATCAAGGCCGCGCTGGAGCGTGCGGGCGTGAAACCCGAGCAGGTGAGCGACGTGATCATGGGGCAGGTGCTGACCGCGGGTTCGGGCCAGAACGTCGCCCGTCAGGCGTCGATCAAGGCGGGGCTGCCCACGGCGGTGCCCGCGATGACGATCAACAAGGTCTGCGGCTCGGGCCTGAAAGCCGTGATGCTCGCGGCCAACGCGATCATCGCGGGCGACTCGGAGATCGTCGTGGCCGGCGGCCAGGAGAACATGAGCGCGGCGCCGCACGTGCTGCCGGGCTCGCGCGACGGCTTCCGCATGGGCGATGCGAAGCTGATCGACAGCATGATCGTCGACGGCCTGTGGGACGTCTATAACCAGTACCACATGGGCGTGACCGCGGAGAACGTGGCGAAGGAATACGGCATCACGCGCGAAGAGCAGGACGCGTTCGCGGCGCTCTCGCAGAACAAGGCGGAAGCCGCGCAGAAAGCGGGCCGCTTCGACGCGGAAATCGTGCCGGTCGAAATTCCGCAGCGCAAGGGCGAGCCGCTCCTCTTCAACACCGACGAATTCGTGCGCCATGGCGTGACGGCGGAGTCGCTCGCGGGCCTGAAGCCGGCGTTCTCGAAGGAAGGCACGGTGACGGCAGCGAACGCCTCGGGCCTGAACGACGGCGCAGCGGCCGTGGTGGTGATGTCGGCGAAGAAGGCTGAGGCGCTGGGCCTCACGCCGCTCGCGCGCATCAAGGCCTACGCGGCCGGCGGCGTGGATCCGAAGGTGATGGGCATGGGCCCGGTGCCGGCCTCGAAGCGCTGCCTCGAGCGCGCGGGCTGGTCGACGAGCGACCTCGATCTGATGGAGATCAACGAGGCATTCGCGGCGCAGGCGCTGGCCGTGAACAAGCAGATGGGCTGGGACACGTCGAAGATCAACGTGAACGGCGGCGCGATTGCAATCGGCCACCCGATTGGCGCATCGGGCTGCCGGATTCTGGTGACGCTGCTGTACGAGATGCAGCGCCGTGACGCGAAGCGCGGTCTCGCCTCGCTGTGCATCGGCGGCGGCATGGGGGTGGCGCTTGCGGTGGAGCGCGCCTGAGTAGATAGAGACTGAGCGCCGGATGCTCGCCCACGCGGCGGATCGTAGGCGGGTCCGCTCGCGCGCGGGCAGACGAGGCCACTCGACCTGATCCGACCCGATGCGCCGCGTGTTCAGGCGGCGCATCGCGCTAGACGCAGTAGCGAGAGCAACAGGCAGAGGTGAGGCCGGGGCCGTTGGTCGGCGCTCCGGAAAACGATAATGGAGTGTGGTTTATGTCACAACGGATTGCGTATGTAACGGGCGGTATGGGCGGCATCGGAACGGCAATCTGCCAGCGCCTCGAGAAGCAGGGCTTCAAGGTGGTTGCTGGCTGCGGCCCGAACTCGCCGCGCCGTGTCAAATGGCTCGAAGACCAGAAAGCGCTGGGCTTCGACTTCGTCGCCTCGGAAGGCAACGTTGGCGACTGGGATTCGACCAAGCAGGCGTTCGACAAGGTCAAGGCGGAAGTGGGCGAGGTCGACGTGCTCGTCAACAACGCGGGCATCACGCGCGATGTGGTGTTCCGCAAGATGACGCGCGAAGACTGGACCGCCGTGATCGACACCAATCTGACGAGCCTCTTCAACGTCACGAAGCAGGTGATCGACGGCATGGTCGAGCGCGGCTTCGGCCGTGTCATCAACATTTCGTCGGTGAACGGCCAGAAGGGCCAGTTCGGCCAAACGAACTACTCGACGGCCAAGGCCGGGATTCACGGCTTCACGATGGCGCTCGCGCAGGAAGTGGCCACCAAGGGCGTGACCGTCAACACCGTTTCGCCGGGCTACATCGGTACGGACATGGTGAAGTCGATTCGTCCCGACGTGCTGGAGAAGATCGTCGCGACCATTCCGGTGCGCCGCCTGGGCGCACCCGAGGAAATCGCCTCGATCGTCGCATGGCTCGCCTCGGAGGAGTCGGGCTTCTCAACCGGTGCTGACTTCTCGCTGAACGGCGGGTTGCACATGGGCTGATCCCGCGCGCCGCGCCCATTACAGGGGCGCGCGGCAGTGCAGGGATCGACGGCGGCGGCGGGCTTGTTTGCACGCCGGGGCAGGCACCGCTTCCGGGATCGAAGACAGCGCGCGATGGCAACGGCCGTCGCGCGTTGGTGCTTACAAGGGCGACACATGACGACTACAAAGAAAACCGCCGAACGACTGATCAAAAAATATCCGAACCGTCGGCTCTACGACACGGAGACGAGCACCTACATCACGTTGACGGACGTGAAGCAACTCGTGCTCGACCAGGAGGAATTCAAGGTCATCGACGCAAAGAGCAACGAGGATCTCACGCGCAGCATCCTGCTGCAGATCATTCTCGAAGAGGAGAGCGGCGGCCTGCCGATGTTCTCGTCGTCGATGCTGTCGCAGATCATCCGTTTCTATGGCCATGCGATGCAGGGCATGATGGGCACCTACCTGGAAAAGAACATCCAGGCGTTCATCGACATCCAGAACAAGCTCGCGGATCAATCGAAGAGCCTCTACGAAGGCAACGCGATGAACCCCGAGGTCTGGTCGCAGTTCATGAACATGCAGGCGCCGATGATGCAGGGCATGATGACCAGCTACATCGAGCAGTCGAAGAACATGTTCGTGCAGATGCAGGAGCAGATGCAGAACCAGGCCAAGAACATGTTCAGCAGCTTCCCGTTCAAGCCGGTCACGCCCGCGTCGCCGGTTGCGCCCGCACAAGGCACGAACGAAAGCGGCAGCGACGAGGAAGAGAAGAAGTAAGTCTGGGCTCCGGGGGAGCCCAGGCAGCGCTCAGGCGGTCTTCAGATCGCGCAGCGCTTCCGGATGAAGCTCGGCGACGCGCAGCAGGGTCTGCGCGGCGCCGGTTGGCTGCCGGCGCCCCTGCTCCCAGTCCTGCAGCGTGCGCGTGGACACGCCGAGCAGTGCCGCAAAGGCACTCTGCGAGAGCCCGACCTTGGCGCGCGCGAGCGCGGCGGCGGTGGGCTCGACCCGCGTGGTGCGCGCCGCGCGCCCGCTTTTCATTTCACGGACCGACTTCAGCAGGTCCGCCTGAAACTGTTCCAATTCCTTATCCACGTTCCACCTCTTCGCGCAGCCGGTTGAGAAAGGCCGCCGGCAGGTTGTCGAATTTCGCCTTCGTGTAGACGATCAGCAGCCAGATGCAGCCGTCCCGAAGGACGTTGTAGTAGATGACGCGCGTGCCGCCCCGTTTACCGAAGCCGAAGCGTCTCCAGCGCACTTTGCGCAAACCGCCCGTGCCAGGGATGACGTCGCCGGCAAGCGGGTTGTCGGCAAGCCATGTGATGAACGCCTCGCGTTCGGAATCGCGCCAGACTTCGGCCGCATAACGCTGGAACGTTTCGGTTTCGATGATCGTGAGCATGGAGCGCGTCGAGATAGATTATACGGCAATGCCGTATTTGTGTTGAAGAATGAATCGAAGAAGGTTGACCGAAGTCCATTCTTCTTCCGACCCTGACTCCACTCGATGCTAGCCAGCCGTGGCGTGCCGTTCGATACGCCAAACGGGTAAAATGGCGGATTGGCTTGATCTCGCGCCGCGCATTCGTCGCCCTGCGCCCCACATCCGGACGTACACGTGAAAAACCCAGTTGAATCAACGACCCCCCGCAATCCTCCTCCGCGCGTCGGGATGGTCTCCCTCGGCTGCCCGAAGGCCCTTGTCGACTCCGAGCAGATCATTACCCAGCTGCGCGCCGAGGGTTACGAGATTTCGGGGTCGTATGACGGCGCCGATCTGGTCGTGGTCAATACCTGCGGTTTCATCGACGAAGCCGTGCAGGAGAGCCTCGACGCCATCGGCGAGGCGCTCAACGAAAACGGCAAGGTGATCGTCACCGGGTGTCTTGGCGCGAAGGCCAGTGCGAGCGGCTCGAATCTCATCGAAGAAGTGCACCCGAAGGTGCTCGCCGTGACGGGCCCGCACGCCGTGGGCGAAGTCATGCAGGCGGTGCACAGCCATCTGCCCAAGCCGCACGATCCGTTCGTCGACCTCGTGCCGCCGGCGGGCGTGAAGCTCACGCCGCGCCACTACGCGTATCTCAAGATCTCCGAAGGCTGTAATCACCGCTGCACCTTCTGCATCATTCCGTCGATGCGCGGCGACCTCGTTTCGCGTCCGGTTGCCGAAGTCATGCTCGAAGCGGAAAACCTCTTCAAGTCGGGCGTGAAGGAGCTGCTCGTCATTTCGCAGGACACGAGCGCCTATGGCGTCGACGTGAAGTACCGCACCGGCTTCTGGAACGGCAAGCCCATCAAGACGCGCATGACCGACCTGGTCGCCGCGCTCGGCGAGCTGGCCGCGCAGTACGGCGCGTGGGTGCGTCTGCACTACGTGTACCCGTACCCGAGCGTGGATGAGGTCATTCCGCTCATGGCGCAAGGCCCGTTCAGGGGCCACGTACTGCCGTACCTCGACGTGCCGTTCCAGCACGCGCACCCCGAGGTGCTCAAGCGCATGAAGCGTCCCGCGAACGCGGAGAAGGTGATGGAGCGCGTCAAGGCCTGGCGCGAGATGTGCCCGGACCTCACGATCCGCAGCACCTTCATCGCCGGCTTCCCCGGCGAGACCGAAGAGCAGTTCGAAACGCTGCTCGACTTCATCCGCGAAGCCGAGCTCGACCGCGTGGGGTGCTTTGCCTACTCGCCGGTCGAAGGCGCGAGCGCCAATGAGCTCGACGGCGCGTTGCCCGACGAAGTGCGCGAAGAACGGCGCGCGCGCTTCATGGAAGTGGCCGAAGAGGTGTCGGCCAAACGCATCCAGCGCAAGGTCGGCAAGACGCTCAAGGTGCTGATCGACGAGATCAACCCCGACGGCGGCATCGGCCGCACGGCGGCGGATGCGCCCGAGATCGACGGCGTGGTCTACGTCGCGCCCGCGACCAAGGCCTCGAAGCGCTACAAGGTTGGTGACTTCGTTTCGGTGAAGATCACCGGCGCCGACGGCCACGATCTTTGGGGCGAGGTCTGATCGGCATGACACAAGCGACGTCAGCGACGCCAGCCATCCTCGCCTATGGCGAGGCCATGATCGAATTCAATCAGGCCGAGAAAGGCCAGCCGACCTACTTGCAGGGCTTCGGTGGCGACACCTCGAATTTCGCCATCGCGGCCGCGCGCCAGGGCGCACGGACGGGCTTCGTTTCTGCGGTGGGCGACGATCAATTCGGGCGTCTGCTGCTCGACCTGTGGACGCGTGAAGGCGTCGATACCTCGACGGTGCGCGTCGACGCCAGCGCGCCGACCGGTGTGTACTTCGTCTCGCACGGCCCCAACGGCCATGCCTTCGATTATCTGCGCAAGGGCTCGGCGGCAAGCCGCTACGCGAGCGCCGATCTGCCGCTCGCCACGCTGGCTGCCGCGCGCGTGCTGCATCTGTCGGGCATCAGCGTCGCGATCGGCGAAGCCGCCTGCGACGCGGCGTTCGCGGCGATCGAGCATGCGCGCGCGAATGGCGTGCAGGTGAGTTTCGATACGAACCTGCGCCTGAAGCTCTGGCCGCTCGCCCGCGCCCGCGCGGTCATGACCGAGGTGCTGCGCGTGACCGACATCTGCCTGCCCAGTTGGGACGACGTCGCGGTGCTGACCGGTCTGGACGATCGCGACGCGATCGTCGATCATCTGCTCTCGCTCGGTTCGCGCGTCGTTGCGCTCAAGCTCGGCAAGGAGGGCGCTTACGTGGCGACGCCGCACGAGCGCCGCCTCGTGCCGGGCCGCGTCGTGACGGCCGTCGACGCCACCGGCGCCGGCGACTGCTTTGGCGGTGCGTTCATCGCCCGCATCGTGGCCGGCGACGACCCGTTCGCGGCGGCGCATTACGCGAACGCGGCTGCGGCGCTTTCGACGCAAGGCTATGGCGCCGTCGCGCCGATTCCGCAGCGCGAAGAGGTCGAGCGCATGCTCGCCGCGAAGGAATGAGTCCAATGCGAGTTTCGACATCGAAAGTTTCGGGCGTCGCGCGCAGTGGCCTCGCGTGGCTCGCGGCGGCGGCGATTGCCATGCCGCTTGCAGCCTGTGCTGTGGGCGGCAATACGGCGACCGGCGCTGCGAATGCCTCGGGTGCGCCTGCGCCCGTGCATTCGTCGCTCAAGCCGAATCCGGAATTCGCCGCGCTTCCGCAATACGTCGGCACACTCGGCAAGCGGCCGATCGTGATGCGGCTCGGCGCCAAGACCGACGATCCCGAAGACAAGTCGGGCGTGCACGGCGAATATCAGTTCACCGATACCGGCGAGGTGATCCTGATTGCAGGCGATCGCACCGGCTCGACGCTCGAGGCGGAGGAGTCGAACGACGGCACGCACATCACGGGTAACTGGGTCGGGACGTTCGCAGCCGACGGCGCGCTCTCGGGCGATCGCATGGAGGTCGACGACTCCAATCCACAGCCGTTCGATTTGAAGCCGCTTGCGGCGGGGGCATCGGCGCCCGCGGTGAGCGCTGCGCACGCTGCCGGCACGGCCACGCCTGCCGCGCAAGGCGGTCATGCCGTGGGCGGCGTCGGCAATCTCGTGACCGGCGACTGACGCGCGCGACCGACGGCACGGCAGCGACGATGCGCGTCTCCAGCACAAGACCGCACGCGTTGGGCCGCTACGGTGAGCCGTCCTGGCGCAGGTGTTAATCTTGCGCATGCGGCGCGTGCCGCGGCTCCTGTAGCGCCTGGTCCCCGGCGCCACTCAGGCGCCCCGCGCCTCCTAACCCTCAGCGCTTTTACCGCTTGCCTTCCGCCATGAAGAAAACCGAATCCAGCCTCGCGCTGCAGACGCGCATCGTTCATCCCGAAGAAGAGATCACGCCCGGTTTCGAATCGTTTGCCGCGCCCGTCACGCGCGCGTCGACCGTCGTGTTTCCCGACCTCAAGACGGTGCGCTCGCTCGACTGGCGCAACGACTCGCAATGGCGTTATGGATTGCACGCCACGCCCACGTCCGCGATGCTCACGCAGCGCCTCGCCGCCATCGAGGGCGGCGAGTATGCGCTCTTGCAGCCATCGGGCCTCTCGGCCATCTCGAACGTGTACTTCGGTCTCCTGAAGGCCGGCGACGACGTGCTGATTCCCGATAACGTCTATTCGCCGAACCGCGATCACGGCGACTGGCTCGCGCGCGATTTCGGCCTGACCGCGCGCTATTACGATCCGATGATCGGCGCGGGCATCGCAGAGCTGATCCGCCCCGAGACGAAGCTGATCTGGCTGGAAGCGCCCGGTTCGGTGACCATGGAGGTGCCCGACGTGCGCGCGATCACCGCCGCGGCGCGTGCGCGCAACGTTGTCACGGCAATCGACAACACCTGGTCGGCGGGTCTCGCGTTCAAGCCGTTCGAGCACGGCATCGACATCTCGGTGCAGGCGCTCACCAAATATCAGTCGGGCGGCAGCGATGTCCTCATGGGCGCGACGATCACCCAGGACCGTGAACTGCACCTGAAGCTCAAGGCGGCTCGCATGCGGCTTGGCATCGGCGTCTCGTCGGACGACTGCTCGCTCGTCCTGCGCGGGCTGCCGAGCATGACGGCGCGCTTCCAGATGCACGATCGCACGGCGCTCGCGCTCGCGACCTGGCTGAAGACGCGTGGCGAGATCACCGCGATGCTGCATCCGGCCTTCGCCGACTGTCCGGGCCACGAATACTACAAGCGCGATTTCACCGGCGCAGGCGGGCTTTTCTCGGTGGTGTTCGACGAACGCTACAGCCCCGCGCAGATCGACACGTTCTGCGAATCGCTCGAGCTTTTCGTGCTCGGCTGGAGTTGGGGCGGGGCGCACAGTCTCGTGATGCCGTACGACATCGCGTCGATGCGCACGGCCGCGAGCTGGCCGCATCGCGGCACGCTGGTACGCTTCTACATCGGCCTCGAGGACGAAGCCGACCTGCGCGCCGACCTCGAGCGCGCGCTCGCGACGCTGAAAGGCGGCGCATTGCAGCACGGCCCGCAAGAATAAAAACGGCCGCGCCTGTCGTTGGCGACAGGCGCGGCCGTTGTCTTTGCAGTGGCATGCGTGCCGCTTGTGCGGCACATGTCTCAGGCGGCTCTGAATCAGGTGGCTCAGAAGAGCCGCAGCAAGCCGTCGAGCCCAACGAAGTTGAACGCGACGCTGGCCGCCTCGCGCACCACGGGCTTCGCGCGGAACGCCACCGAAAGGCCCGCCTCGGCCATCATCTTCAGGTCGTTCGAGCCGTCGCCCATGGCAATCGCGCGGCGCGGCTCGATGCCGATCTGCGCGCAGGTCTCGACGAGCGTGCGCGCCTTCACATCCGCATTGACGATCTCGCCCACGACGCGGCCGGTCAGCTTGCCGTCCACGATTTCGAGCGTGTTCGCGCGCGTGAAGTCGAGTCCGAGGCGCGCCTTCAGCCGCTCGGTAAAGAACGTGAAACCGCCCGAGACGAGCAGCGTTTTCAGGCCCGCGGCCTTCGCGCCGGCGAGCATCTTCTCGGCGCCGTGCGAGAGCTGCAGGCGCTCTTCGTAGACGCGCTCGAGCGCGCTCGCGTCGAGGCCCTTGAGCAGCGCGACGCGGCGCGTGAGGCTTTCGTTGAAGTCCTTGATCTCGCCGCGCATCGAAGCCTCGGTGATCGCGGCGACTTCGGCCTTCAGGCCGCAGAAGTCGGCGATTTCGTCGATGCATTCGATCGTGATCAGCGTCGAGTCCATGTCCATGGCGACGAGCCCGAAGCTCGCGAGCGTGCGGCCCGGTTCGATGAACGCATGGTCGAGCTGATGCGTTCCGCAATAGACCTCGAGGTCGGCGTGCTGCGCGGGCGCGGCGTCTTCGATGCGGATCGCGTGCGCGTCGATCGGCACGAGGCGGCTGCCGCGCCCGAGCGCGAGCAGCGGCTTGTGGTGGACGGCTTGCAGCGGAGCAGGACTCTGGATGACGAGATTCATGACGTGAGCGGCGCTGAGGATCCCGGGATGGCGCCCCGGAAACGGAGGAGGATCGAACGGGTATCGGGAAAAAGGGTGCAAAGACCGGTGTTCCGGCCGGTGCACGCGGCGAAAGGCGAATTGTACCGTTTCGAGATGGGCTCGCGGCCCGCTTCAAAGCTTACGGAGACGAAAGTCGTCTTTTTAGGCACAATGAAAGCTCGTGCGGCGCCCGCCGGGGGACGGCCGCCGCGTGCCGTCAACCGTACGTGTCGCGACTCGCGTCGCGCGATGCGTCGCATGCGCTCGATGGGCGCAAGGGGAACCGGTATGCAGGACGCTCTCAACGCCCAGACGGGCACCGCCCGAACACCGACCGGCGCGCGGGCCGAGACCGTGGACGCCGCGGCGCAAACCGCGCCCAGTGCGTCCGCACAGCGCGCGCCGCGCGTCGCAACGCCCCGGGCGCCTCGATCTCATCGGGCCTCGTCGGGCCGCCACGGCACCATCGGCGAAGTCGATGGCATACGCATCACCAGCGCGCGCCGCGTTATCGATGTGGATAGCGGCACCCGCAAGCTCGATCTCGTGCGCTATTACGCGCGCGCCGCCCCCTGGCTGCTGCCGCACCTGCGCGATCGTCCCGTCTCGCTCGTGCGCGCACCGCACGGCCTGGACGGCGAGGTCTTCTTCCAGCGCCACAGCGCGCGTTCGCCAATTCCCGAGGTCACGCAACACGAAGGTCTCGATCCCGGCCATCCGCCGCTCATCACCATCGACACGCGCGAAGCGCTCGTGCACGTCGTGCAGATGGACGCGATCGAGCTGCACACCTGGAATGCTGTCGTCGCCGATATCGAAGCGCCCGACCGCGTCGTGTTCGATCTCGATCCCGATCCCGCGCTTGGCTGGGACCGCATGATCGAGGCGGCGCAGCTCACGCGCACGATGCTCGGCGAGCTCGGCCTCGAGTCGTTCTGCAAGACGAGCGGCGGCAAGGGGCTGCATATCGTCGTGCCGCTCGTGCCCGGCGCGGGCTGGGGCGACGCCAGGGCCTTCGCGCGCGCGGTGGCGCAGCGCCTCGCTTCGGGCTGGCCCACGCAGTTCACGGCGACCATGGGCCCAGAGCATCGCAAGAAAAAGATCTTCGTCGACTATCTGCGTAACGTGCGCGGCGCCAGTACGGCAGTCGCCTATGGCGTGCGCGCGCGGCCCGGCATGGGCATCTCGGTGCCGATCGCGTGGGACGAGCTCGCCGATACGACGGGCGGCGCGCAATGGACGCTCGCGAATATCGACGCGCGACTGGCGCACGTCAAGCGCTCGGACCCGTGGGCGCGCTATGCGCGCGTGCGTCAGTCGATCAGCAGCGAGCTGACGCTGCGGCTGGAGGAGGGCGGCGCGTAGGCGCAGGCTTCGGCGGGCACGCGGGGCAATGCGTTTCGAGGCGGCTGCGGGGGTGTACCCGGAGACACGTTGCGCATTGCTAACAAAATGCGCGGCGTGGCAAGCCGGATAAAACCTGGTCGGGCCGACGTCATCGTCCGGCGCAAGCCTTCGCGCGGCGCGCTAGACTGACAGTAGAAGATCAGCCACGCGCTGCCCGCACCGCGTCTTTCGCGGCCGCGGCAGCTCCCGCCAGGAGGTGACGCATGCCTTGCAGCAGCTCCAGCCGCCCCCGCCGCACTCGCGCGGCGCTCGTCCATGTCGCCGTTGCCCTGTCTTGCGCGATCGCGCTGCCCGCGTTCGCCTCGACGCCGATCAACGTGACATCGAAGACCCCGACCGATGGCCCGATCCGTTACACGGTGAAGGTCACGTCGAAGCTCTACGGCGACTCCCAGGAAACCCGCACGCTGCGCTCGGGTGACACCGACGACTTCACCTGGCGCACCACGCCGCCAGGCGGCGCGGTGCCGGCCGCGCAAAGCTGTCCAGACTACGGTTCGCTGCCACTCGACGCGAACGGCGCGATGGTGCGTCAGACCCAGGTGCGGCTCGCGCCTATCGTCGCCAAGGACGGCACGGCGAATGTGCAGGTGAGCTTCCGGGCCCAGGCGCCGCGTACCGGCAAGGCAGCGGCCGGCGCTCAGTGCCCCGAGGTGGTCGCGCATAGCGAGGTGCTGCACTTCTCGATGCCGACCAACGGCACGGTCAAGACGCTCAAGCTCAGCGACGGCACGCAGTTGAGCATTTCGGCGCAACGCTAGCCGGCGAGCGCTACGCGCGGGCGGTGCTTCTCGAGCTGCACTGCTCGCGCGCGTGACGACAGATGGCTTGAAGACATGGGCGGCGTGCGCACTGCAAGCGCCGCACATGGGTCAAGTACGCCAGGCATCGCGGGCACGCCGCTTACATCAGGCGCGCGCTTTGTTGCGCGCATCCCGCTCGACGAGTCGCGCGGCCAGAAAGCAATGCTCGATCGAAAAGAGCCGCCGGTAGCTGAGCACCACGGCGCCCACCGTGCCGAGCGCCGACGAAGCCGCGATCAGGAACATGATCACGATTTGATAGCGCACCGCCTGCAGCGGCGACTGTCCCGCCAGCACCTGGCCCGTCATCATGCCGGGCAAGCTCACCACACCCACCACGGCCATCTGGTTGAGCGTCGGGATCATGCCCGCGCGCACGGCTTCGCGCGCGCACGCCTGGGCCGCCTCCCAGCGCGTCGCGCCGAGCGCGAGGGCGCTCTCCACGCGGTCGCGCCGCGCCGTGAGCTCCTGCATCATGCGCTCGACGCCGAGCGAGACACCGGTGAGCGTATTGCCGAGAATCATGCCGAGGATCGGTATCGCGTATTGCGGCTCGTACCACGGCCGGATGCGGATCACGACGAACAGGCCGACCGCCGCGACGAGCCACGCGCTGATCCAGATCGACACGATGCTGTCCACGCGCTGGCCCGCGTAGGTGCGTGCGCCACGCTGCGAGCCGGCAATCCCGGCGATGAGCGTCATCAGCGCTATCAGCGGCAGCACCGCGTACCAGCGGTTGAACGCGAACACCCAGCCGAGCACGTAGCCAATCGCGAGCAGCTGCACGACGGTGCGCACGGCGGCCCATGCGAGCTTGCGTTCGAGGTCGAGCTTGAGCAGCACCGAAGCGGCGCCGTTGACGAACACTAGCAGCGCTGCAATGGCGACATCGCCAATGCCGAGGTTCTGCAGCACGCCGGGGCTCATCGCAGCGCTCCCATCGCGGCTTGCGCGGAGGCGGGCGCCTCGAGCACGCCCGCGCGCATCGTGATATGGCGTTCGCCCACGCGTTGCGCCTGCGCGGGATCGTGCGAGACCCAGACGGTTGCGCGCGCCGCGCGCTCGTGCTCGAACCATTGCGCGATCAGCGTCTCGACCGCGCGCGCCGATTCGGGATCGAGCGAGGCAGTGGGCTCGTCGAGCAGCAGCGCCTCCGGATCGAGTTGCAGCACGCGCACGAGCGCGACGATCTGCGCCTCGCCGCCGGAAAGCTCGTCGGTGGCACGCGCGAGGAAGCCGGGCCCTCGGCCCGCCGCGTCGAAGAGCGCACTCGCGCGCGCGGCGTCGAAGGCGGCGTCGCGGTAGACAACGAGCGAATAGGGGTAGCGCAGGTTGTCTTCCACCGTGCCCTCGATGAGCGCGGGCCGCTGCCGGAGATAGGCGATGTGGCGCCGGTAGCGCGGAATCTGTGCATGCGCGATCGCGTGGCCGTGCCAGTGCAGCACGCCGCCGTCGAGCGGATCGAGCAGCGCGAGCGCGCGCAGGAACACGCTCTTGCCCGAGCCGGACGGCCCCGTGAGCACGACGCGCTGACCCGCGTGCAGCGCGAAGTCGGTGGGATGCAGCAAGACCTGGCCGCGCTGGGCGTCGCGGCGCGTGATGCGTTGGGCTTCGACGAGCGGCGCGGCGGCTGTCGCGTCAACGCCGGAGCGGCTCAAATCGTTCTGATGAGTCATCGGAGAAACTCAAACAAAGCAGGCTGCGGCAGGGCGCGCGACGTGATGCAGTGCATCGTGGACGCGACCGGGCACGCCGGCTGCTGCACTATCGTTGGCGAAACAACAATGCATAACATGGAGTGCGCATGACGTCACCGCAACCCAAGGCCCATGGCTTCGGCCGCACACTCGCCAAGATCTTCGCATGGCTTGTGGCGGTTGTCGTCGTGCTCGTCGCTGCGCTTGGCGTCTTCATTTACACCTTCGACTGGAATCGCGCCAGACCCTATGTCAACGAAAAGGTGACGGAAGCCATCGGGCGGCCGTTCGCCATCGTCGGCGACCTCAAGGTGGGCTGGCGCCGAGCGCCGAGCGAAACGGGCTGGCGCGCCTGGGTGCCCTGGCCGCGCTTCTCGGCCACGCAGATCGAAGTGGCGAATCCCGACTGGACGAAGACGCCGCACTTCGCCACGCTCGACGAGGTCGATTTCGAAGTGGCCGTGCTGCCGCTCATCGCGCACGACATCGTGATTCCGGCAATCAATCTCGTGAATCCGGCCATCGATATCGAGCGGCTCGCGGATGGGCGCAATAACTGGACCTTCAAGCTGGCTTCATCTGGCGGCCCTTCCACGTGGAAGCTCGATCTGCACGACATCACGTTCTCCGATGGCAACATCGCGGTGGACGACCAGCAGACGAAAACCGATGTGAAAATCGCCGTGACCCTGCTCGGCCACGGGATTCCGATTGGCAAGGTGATGGAGCAGCAGGAAGCAGCGTCGCGCCAGGGCTCCGCCCAGGTGATCGGGCGCGCGGGGGCGAACCGGCTCGCGGAGCAGGCGCAGAAGCAGCAGGCGTCCGAGGCGGCTGCGGCGAGTGCGGCCAATGCGGCCAGCGGCGCCGGCAGCGCGTCTGGGGCGATTGCTGCCGCTTCCAGTGCGCCGGCCGCAAGCGGCGCCGCAGCCTCACAGAGTGCCGGCGCGAAGCTGGCCGAAAGCGGCGCGAGCGCCGCCAGTGCTGCGAGCGCAACAAGCGCGGCGAGCGCGCCATCCGCCGGCAAGCCGAGCGAGCCGTTCTATGCCATCGGCTGGACGATCAAGGGCACGTACAACAAGACGCCGCTCTCGGGCGACGGCAAGTTCGGCGGCGTGCTCGCACTGCAGGACGCCAGCCGGCCGTTCCCGCTCCAGGCCGACGTGCGCGCCGGCGACATGCATATCGCGCTCGTCGGCACGCTCACGGACCCCACGCACCTCGCGGCCGTCGATCTGCGCCTCTGGCTGCAAGGCCAGAGCATGGCGCATCTCTACAAGCTGACCGGCGTGACGCTGCCCGAAACGCCGCCTTACGCAACCGAAGGGCGCTTCGTCGGCCAGTTTCGTCGCGGCGCGAGCGTGTTCCGCTACGAGAATTTCACGGGCCGCGTGGGCGGCAGCGACCTGAACGGCACGCTCGTGTACGAGCAGCGCCAGCCCCGGCCGCTGCTGTCCGGCGAGCTGGTCTCGAACCTGCTGCAGTTCTCCGATCTGGCGCCGATCATCGGCGCGGACAGCAAGGCGAGCAAGGCCAGGCGCGGCGACACCGTCACGCAGCCCGCCGACCGCGTGATCCCTGTAGAGCCGTTCAAGACCGACCGCTGGAGTTCCATCGACGCCGACGTGAAGTTCACCGGCAAGCGCATCATCAAGCAGGGCAGCCTGCCGATCCAGGACCTCTATACGCACGTGAGCCTGACCAACGGCGTGCTCGCCTTCGAGCCGCTGCAGTTCGGCGTGGCGGGCGGCACCTTCGCCACGCGGCTTTCGCTCGACGGCAGCGGTACGCCGCTCAAGGCACGCGGCACCGTTGCCGCGCGCCACCTGAAGCTCAAGCAACTGTTCCCGAACTTCAAGTCGATGCAGTCGGCGCTCGGCGAGGTCAACGGCGACGCCTCGCTTTCCGCGACGGGCAACTCGCCGGCGGCGCTCGCTGCCACGTCCAACGGCGAAGTGAAGGCGCTGGTCACGCAGGGCACGATCAGCCGCCTGCTGATGGAGGCGGCGGGCCTGAACGTCGCGAACGTGGTCTACGAAAAGCTGTTCGGCAATCACGACGTGAACATCAACTGCGCGGCGGCCGATTTCGTGGCGACCAACGGCGTGCTCGATCCGCGCGTGTTCGCGCTAGACACCGACGACGCCGTGATCGACATCGACGGCCCCATCGATCTGCGCAACGAATCGATGGACATGAAAGTGCACCCGCACACCAAGGGCTTTCGGGTGTTCTCGCTGCGCTCGCCGCTCTACGTGAAGGGCACCTTCAAGGATCCGCACGTGGGTGTGGATGCCGCGGCGCTCGCACTGCGCGGCGGCGCCATGGTGGGGCTCGGGCTCATCAACCCGTTTGCGGCACTGATCCCGCTCATCGCGCCGAGCAACAACAAGCCGCTGCCTTGCGATCAGCTGTTTGCGCAGATTCGCCAGCGTCCAATGGCGCCACCGCCGGGTCAGAAGATGCGCGAAGCGCCGCTTCCTGGCAGTGGCGCGAAAGCGTCTTCGCCGTCCGCGTCACGTGGCGCGTCGCGCAACGCCGGCAATACGCCATCCGGCGCGGCGTCGCAGCCCGGTCTGCAGAGTCTCTACAAAGGCAGTTGAAATTGCCCGCGCGCGCAACGCGGTTGGACAGCACGCGTGCCGCGAACAGCAGCGTATGGACAGGCAGGCAGATGTAAAAACGCCCGGCGCTTGAGCGTCGGGCGTTTTTGAGTGGCGGTCAGCGCAACTGCTGGCGTGGTGCCGGATCGCCGGTGGTGTCCTGGCGGCGTGCTGCGTGCCGCGAACTGATGCCGGGCCGCGCCGCGCCGAACTCGGGCAGGATTCGCCCGCGCGCCCGGCTTGCGAACACGAGGAAACCGAAACCGTCGGCCTCGTACCAGTAGCCGCCGTTCTCAAGCCCTTCGAGCGGCTGCTCGAGCGCATGCGCGATGGATTCGATGCAGCGTCTGCGCAATTCGCTCGTGCCGGGATAGGGCGGTTGCGCACCACGAACGCTGCACAACAGCACGTCGAGCCCAGGCAGCACGTGTGCATAGAGCACCGGCTCGTCCTGCGCACGCGCGCGCGCAATCTTCGTATCGAGTTGACCGAAAGGTTTGAAGTGGCTCAGTACGGCGAGAAAGGACTCGTCGCCATCTGCCGTGATGCGTTTACGCTTTTTCGGGAAGGACATAAAAATTCGCCTGAAAAAGGTGGATTGCAAAAAACGCAGCGTTCCCATGCGACCACTCCCGGACTGGTGCGCCGCACGTCGATCCTTTATAGCATACGGATTTGCCGGATTCACGAGAATTCAGGCACGTGGAGACCACGTCCAAAACCCTCACCGCGTCAGGCAAACGCCATGCCGGATCGCACGTCGCGCTCATGTAGGTATCCCGGCGCTCTTTCGCTTCTCTTTCACTTGTCTCCGGTCTCAATAATAGACCTGCACGCGCGTGCGGTGTGACGATTTCTCGGGAAAATGCCGGCTTTTCTCACTACCGGGTGCGCATAGACACATACGTTGTAATCTCATAATTTCGCGCAGATAATGTTTTGGCTCAGGCGGGCGCGGCGATTTCACGCCGCGGGGGACCCGCCGCGCGCGGACCTGGACGGGGAGGTCCGCTCGCGCAGCTCGCTGCGCGAGGCGTCGCCCAGAGCGCCATCCAATCAAATCGACATGAAACTGTTCGCCAAGGGGCTTTTGCTGATCGCGATACCGAGCGCAATCGAGCTGGCGCTGCTCGGCGTCGTATTCGATACGCAAGGCGAGGCCGCCGAGGCCGCAAAGAGCGCCGAGAACAGCAAGCAGATCCTCTGGCAGGCGTCGAGCCTCGCCCAGCCGTTGTTGCGGGAGGCCGCGCGGGTGCGCACGGCGATCGTGCTCGAAGATCCCTCCTTCATCGACCGCCGCGCCGTCTGGGCCGAATTCTCGGATCGCATCTCGCTGCTCGCACATATGGTGAGTGACAACCCCGCGCAACTCGCGCGCGTGCAGCGCATCAACGACTATGCACACGCGTGGCGTGCGCGCTGCGGCGAGGTGGCCGACGCCTTGCGAGCGGGCCGTATCAGCGGCTTCGCGCGAGCGGACGGCGACGGCCTGCCGCCCGAAATCGACGCGGTGCGCAGCGAGCTCGATGGGTTCGTCGCCGAGCAAACGCGTCTCGACGACGCGCGCGGCACCTCGCTGCGCGAGACCCGCGAGCGGCAGCAGGATGCGCTCATCGTCGCCGTGGTCGGGTCGATGCTGATCTGGGCCGCCACGGCGATCGTGTATGCGCGCAACGTGGGCCTGCGTCTGGCCGCGCTGAGCGCCAATGCGCAGCGGCTGAGCGAGGGGGTGGCGCTGGCGCGGCCGCTCGCTGGCGACGACGAAATCGCGGCGCTCGACGCCGTGCTCGATCAGACCAGCCAGCGCTTGCGCGAGGCCGAGCACGAACAGGCGGCGCTGAAGCTGCAACTGCAGGAGCGCGCCACGGATCTCGCCGCCGCCAACGACAATCTGCGGCAGGAGAGCCAGGACAACGAGATGTTCATCTACAGCGTCTCGCACGACCTGCGTTCGCCGCTCGTGAATCTGCAGGGTTTTTCGAAGGAGCTGCAGGTTTCGTGTGGCGATCTGCGTGAGCAGATCGATGCGGCGGATCTGCCCGCCGACGAGCACCGGCGCATGGTCGAAGTGCTCGATGGCGACGTCGACGAATCGCTGCAATTCCTGCGCCAGGCCGTGGCGCGCGCGGCGGCCATCATCGACGCGTTGTTGCGCATTTCGCGCGCCGGGCGGCTCGATTACCGCTGGCAGCGCGTGAATGTGGGCCGCGTGGTCGAGCGCGCGCTCGCGGGCCTCGCGGCGGGGCTCGCGCAGCAGGCGCGCATCGAGGTGCGCGAGCTGCCGCCCGCGTGGGGCGACCCGGGGGCGCTCGAGCAGATCTTCAGCAATTTGATCGATAACGCATTGCGCCACCTCGATCCGGCGCGGCCCGGGCAGGTGGAGATTGGCGCGCTCGAGCCGGGCGAGGCGGCGGCACAGCCACCGGCTTCGGCTTCGCCCCCCGGGCCTGGCGGCGGCCTGGCTAGCCCTGGCGGAGAGGCAGCTGACCGGACGGCGCCGACCGTCATCGCCCACGTCCACGCACGCGATGCCTGGCGCATATCCGGCACACGCACGCGGACCTATTATGTGCGCGACAATGGCATTGGCATTCCGGATGCGTATCAGCCGTTGCTGTTTCGCGCGTTCCAGCGCCTGCACGGAGGCGATTCGATCGGGCAGGGCACGGGGCTCGCGCTCGCGCGCCGTATCGTGGAGCGTCATGGCGGGCGTATCTGGGTCGAGTCGACGCAAGGCGAGGGTTCCACCTTCTTCGTCGCGCTGCCCGATGAACCGCTGCGCGCAGTATGAAGGCACACCATCGGATCGCATGAGGAAATGTCGGAGAGCGGCATGAGAGAACGAGAAGAAATGGCAGCAAAAGCGGGCGCAAAAACGGGGGGAAATGCGGGAGCACAGCCGAACCCATGCCCGGGCGGACTGAGCGCCGGCTTGCCGGCCGAGCCCGTGGACTCGGGGCACCGCGTGAGCATCGTGCTGGTCGAAGACGACGACGGGCACGCCACGCTGGTCGAGCGCAACCTGCGGCGCTCGGGTGTGTCCAACGGCTTTTTGCGTTTTCGTGATGGCCAGGAGGCACTCGATTATTTCTTTGGTACGCCGGGCGCCGATACGCTTGCGGCGTCGAATTACCCTTCACGCGAAGAGCTGGCGAATTTCGTCGTCCTGCTCGATCTGCGCATGCCGCGCGTGGACGGCTTCGAGGTGCTGCGAAGGCTGAAGGCCGATCCGGTGACGGCGTCGGTGCCGGTGATCGTGCTGACGACGACCGACGATCCGCGCGAGATCGAGCGCTGCTACGAGCTGGGCTGCAATGTCTATATCACGAAGCCCGTCGAATATGACGCGTTCATCGAGGCGGTGCGGCGGCTCGGGTTTTTCCTTCAGGTCGTCAAGCTGCCGCCGGGGCATCGCTTTGTGCGTCCTTGAGGGCTCTCGCGTGTGCCTGTGCGTGCTCGTGCGGGATCGTGCGCGCTTGTGCCTGCCCCGCGGCTTGCCGAGGACTTGAACGATCAGATACGGCTTTCGATTCACGCATGACCACCATGACAATATTGATACTGGACGCGCCCTCGGCGCGGCGCCAGTCACGAGGGATGCCAGACGCATGAACGGCATGAACGGCATGAACGAAGCGGCAACGATGTTGGCGGGCGCGCACGTGCTCGTTGTCGACGATGACGAAGGCATCCTGCGCCTCGCGCGCAAATCGCTCGTGCGGGCCGGCGCGCGCGTGGACACCTGCACGGGCGTTGGGGAGGCGCGCGCCGTGCTCGCGGCGCGCACACCGGACGTGCTCGTGCTCGACTATCAGCTCGACGGTGCCGAGACCGGTCTCGACTTTTTCCGCCGCCTGCGTGCCGAGGACGTGCGCGTGCCGGCCATTCTCGTCACCGGCTTCACCGACGAATCACGCGTGATCGCCGCGTTGCGCGCGGGCGTCTCGGACGTGGTGCCGAAATCGGGCGACTACCTCGACTACCTGCCCGAAGCGGTCGCCCGTGTGCTCGCTCAGGTCGTGCTGCAGCGCGATTCGGACCAGGCGCTGCTTTTGCGCGATCGAGAGGAGCATTACCGCACGCTATCCGAGGCTCTGCCGCACCTCGTGTTCACCTGCGGCGCGGACGGCGAGTGCGATTTCCTTTCGAAGCAATGGTGCGAATACACGGGTCTCGACGCCGGCACGACGCATGGCCTCGCGTGGCTCGACGCCGTGCATCCGGACGACCGGGACGAGATTCGCGACACGTGGCTCAAGGCCGTGCGCACCAACAACGACGACTATCGCCACGAATTGCGCATTCGCCGTCACGATGGTGCGTATCGATGGTTCGATGTCCGAATCGTCGCGATGCGCGATCCGCGCGGCAGCGTCAACAAGTGGTTCGGCAGTTGTACCGACATCCACGCGCAGCGCGAGTCGAACGAAGAGCGCGAGCTGCTGCTCGCCTCCGAGCAGGCTGCGCGTCAGGCAGCCGAAGAGGCCAATCGCGCGAAGGACCGCTTTCTGGCCATGCTCTCGCACGAACTGCGCACGCCGCTCACGCCGGTGCTGGCCGGCACGCGCCTGCTCGAGCAGATCCCCGGCTTGCCCGAGGCCGCGCGCGCGGGCGTGCTGATGATCCGCCGCAATATCGAGCTCGAGGCACGCCTGATCGACGATCTGCTCGATCTCACGCGCGTCGCGAACGGCAAGCTGAGTCTCACGCTCGACACGGTCGACGTGCATGAAGTGATCGACGCCGTGCTCGAGCTCTTTCACAGCGAAATGCAGATCAAGCAGCAGGATGTGCACGTCGAGCGCGAGGCACAGCAGCACTACGTGCGCGGCGACCGCGCGCGCATGCAGCAGATGTTCTGGAATCTCGTGCGCAACGCGGCGAAGTTCACGCCGGACGGCGGCCACATCTTCGTGCGCACGCGCGACGAGCGCATGCATGTGGTGATCGAAGTGGAGGACACCGGCATCGGCATCGCGCCGGAGCAGATCGGCAAGCTCTTTCACGCCTTCGAGCAGGGCAGCCACAACATGACGCGCCAGTTCGGCGGCCTCGGACTCGGGCTCGCGGTGACGAAGGCGCTAACCGAGGCACATGGCGGCACTGTGAGCGCGAAGAGCCCGGGCACGCATTGCGGCGCGACTTTCACGATCGTGCTGCCGACCGCCGCGCCTGGCTCGGGTGTCGCGCGTCCCGCGGACCACAGCGGGCCGCACCGCGCGGGCGCGCTCGAGATCCTGCTGATCGAGGACCACGAGGACACGGCCGAGGTCATGTCGCAACTGATCCGCGCGCTCGGCCACGAGGTGGCTGTGGCCACGAGCGTGGCCGGTGCGCTCGCGCTCACGGCGGCGCAACGCTTCGATCTGGTCGTGAGCGATATCGGCTTGCCGGACGGCTCGGGCATCGACTTCATCCGCGCGTTCCGCAAGGAGTCGGCGGCGCCGGCCATCGCGCTCACCGGCTTCGGCACCGACGACGACGTGCGCCGCAGTATCGATGCCGGGTTCACGGCGCATCTCACGAAGCCCGTGAATTTCGAGCAGCTCGAGCGCCTGATCGAAGAGATGGTCACGCAACGCGCAAGCGGCGTGTCGGATCCCGCGGCTCCGGCGGCATGAGCGCTGCGCGATTCGCGCCTCGCGTGCAACAGGGCACAACAGGGCGCAAAAAACCCGCGTGGCCGAAAAACGGCGACGCGGGTTTTTGTGTGACTAGCTTTGCCGGCAGGCTATCTGGCGAGCGTTGATCCGTTGATCTCGCAAGCGCCGCTCAGCGCGAATTGCTCTGGAGCGAATCGCGGATCTCGCGCAGCAGCAGCACGTCTTCGGGCGTGGGCGGCGGCGCGGCCGGCGCGGCGGGTTCCGGCTGGCGCAGCTTGTTCACGAACTTCACCATCAGGAAGATGATGAACGCGAGGATGACGAAGTTGATCACCGCCGTGATGAACGAGCCGTAGCCGAACACGGCCACGCCGGCGGTTTGCAGATCCTTGTACGAGTCGGGGTTGCCCTTGAAGGTCGCGGGAATGTGCCCGAGCCGCACGAACAGGTTCGAGAAGTCGAGGCCGCCCGTGGCGACGCCGATCACCGGCATGATGAGATCCTTCACGACCGAGTTGACGATGGTCGAGAAGGCGCCGCCGATGATCACACCGACTGCGAGATCCATCACATTGCCTTTGACGGCGAATTCCTTGAACTCCTTGATGATGCTCATGAGCGGGCTCTCCTTGAACGGGGGCGGCACGGGCCAGGGGGGCATAACGACGCAATGGCGCAATGATAGCGAACGCATTCGCAATGCGGTAGCGATTTGACACTGCATGACATTTGGCCGCTTGCCCGCTTCACGCGGCATGCGCTAGTGCACACGGCGTGCCCGGCGGGCGCCGCCGTCATTGACCGAGCTGTCGGCCGGAGTTAGTGCTTTAGCACTTACTCCGGGCTCATGCATAGCTCGATCTGCTCGCTAAAGCGCCGCGGGTCCGTATTGGTCCCGCACAACAGGACACCTACGTGCTTGCCCTGCAACGTGTCGCGCAGCGGCCCGTAGAGGCCCGCGGTGGCCGTCGCGCAGGCCGGCTCGACGGCCAGCTTCAGTTCGTCGAAGAGCAGGCGCATCGCCGCGCGCAGGGCGTCGTCCGAGACCGTGACGATGCGCTCGATATGACGGCGGCACAGCGTGTAGCTGTATTGCTCGGTATGCGGCGACATCAGCGAGTCGGCGATCGTCTGCATGTGAGTCATGCGCACCGTGTGGTTGGCCGCGAAGCTGCGGCTCATCGCGTCGGCGCCTTCGGGCTCCACGCCATAGACCTGCACGCGCGGATTGGCGAGGCGCAGCGCCGTGGCGACGCCCGCGGCGAGCCCGCCGCCGCCGATCGGCACGATTACCGCGTCGAGGTCGGGCGCCTGGGTCGCCCATTCGTAGCCGAGCGTCGCCGTCCCGAGCACCGTGCGATAGCCGTTGAACGGATGCACGAAATAGCGGCCTTCCTCGGCCTCGACGCGCCGCACGATCTCGAATGCCTCGCGGCTGTCGCTGGCCCGCACGATCTCGGCGCCAAGCCGGCGGCACTGCTCGACGCGCGCCTCACTCGCCGTGCGAAAGAGCACGACCTTCGCGCTGATGCCAAGGCGCCTGGCCGCATACGCGACGGCGATCGCGTGATTGCCGCCCGAGACGCAGGTCACGCCCGCGCTGCGCTGGGCCGCATCGAGCGCGAGCAGGTGCGTGAACGCGCCGCGCACCTTGAAGCTGCCGCTCTCCTGCAGCAGTTCGAACTTGAAGTTGACGTGCGTGTTGCCGAGCGAGGGCAGGTCGTGACGGTCGAACACCGGCGTGCGCAGCACCCACGGCGCAAGCGTGAAGTGCTGCGAGGCGATCTCGTCCAGCGTGGGTATGGCTTCGCCGTCTATCGTGCGATCGGTGGGCAGCGGCGTGGCGGTTGACATGGCGTTGGACCTGCGGCGCGGGACGTGATTGTTGAGGATGACTATCCGGTTAGCCAGGAGCCCACTACTGTGCCTGTGCGTCGACCGAAAGGCCGTGCACAAGCTTGCGCAGGAAACCTTCGCATGCCGCGAGCTGGTCGAGCGAAACGAATTCGTTCGGCTTGTGCGCCTGCTCGATGTCGCCTGGCCCGCACACCACGCTCGGAATGCCGGCGCGGGCAAAGAGGCCCGCTTCCGTGCCGTACGCCACCTTGCGGCGCGTCTGGTCGGACGTGAGCGCGCGCACGAGCTGGGTGATCGCCGCCTGCTCGCTGTCGTCGAGGCCCGGCGCTGCGGCGATCTTCATGAACTCGATCGCGCCCGCCGGATTTTCGCGCTGCATCTTCGGCACGAGCGTCTCGCGCGCGTACTGCTCGATACGCGCGAAGATAGGCTCGGGGTCGAGCGTGGGGAGGTTGCGGAATTCGAATGCGAAGCGGCATTCGGCCGGCACCGTATTGATGGCGTTGCCGCCTTCGATCGTGCTGGTTTGCGCGGTCGTGAACGGCACGTCGTAGAGCTCGTCGAACGGGCCCTTCGCGCGGAACTCGTCGGCCATGTCGCGGATGTAGCAGATCAGGCGCGCAGCGTACTCGATGGCGTTCAGCCCGCGCGGCGTGAGCGACGAATGGGCCGCGTGCCCGCGCACGCAGCATTGATACGCGTTGATGCCCTTGTGCGCCACGATCGGGCGCATGCTCGTTGGCTCGCCGACGATGCAGCCCTCGGGCTTCACGCCGCGCTTCACGAGGTCTTCGATCATGAGCGGCGCGCCCACGCAACCGACTTCCTCGTCGAACGAGAGCGCCAGATGCAGGGGCTTCGCGAGCTTCGTCTGCTGGATCTCGGGCACGAGCGAGAGCGCCGCGCCGATAAAACCCTTCATGTCGCAGGTGCCGCGGCCATAGAGCAGGCCGTCGCGAATCTCGGGCTTGAACGGGTCGCTGTCCCACTTCTGGCCGTCGACGGGCACCACGTCGGTGTGGCCCGAGAGCACGATGCCGCCGTCGGTCGAGCCGTCGTGCGCGGGCAGCGTCGCGAACAGGTTGGCCCATTTGCCGTCGTGGCCGTAGGTGAGTGTCGCTTCGATGCCGCGCGCACGCAGGTCGTCGCGCACGGTCTCGATCAGCCCGAGATTCGGATGGCGGCTGACCGTGTCCATCGACACGAGGCGGGTGACCCAGGGGAGCGAGGCGGGAAGGGCGGCGGACGACGAAACTGCGGAGGGCGGTGTAGAAGACTGCGCTGATTCAGCGGCTATGACCATGGTGGACTCCAGCTTGCTTGTCCATCCATATTACCCAAAAAGAATGGGCCAAGCCAAAGGCCACAGCAGCAATAGCTCGTTGCAGAGCGCGAACACGCGCACAGGTGCGCGTAAGCCTGCGATTACGTCGAATTCGCCAATATGACGCGATGCAGCATCACCATCGCAGCGGCGCATGCGCAATATCTCCGCGCATGCGCCGGTGGACTCTTCACGCGCTCAGCGTGCCGCCGCCCGTGCAGGCGCGCCAAGCGCGCGCAGCGTCTCCTTCACCGTCGCCACGCGCACCGCGAGATCGGGGCTGCGCGTTTCGATGCGCAGCTTGTCCTGCCCCGCGAGCTTGACGTGCTTGTGCTTCTGCACCATTTCGATGATGCGCATGGCGTCGACAGGCGGATTCGGCACGAACTGCAGCCCGATCACGGCCTCGCCCGCGTCGATCTTGGTGATGCCGAGCGGCTTGGCCGCGAGGCGCAGGCGGTGGGTCTCGATGAGCGCGTGCGCCTGCGGCGGCATCTTGCCGAAGCGGTCGATCAGCTCTTCCTGGATGCCGTCGATCGAATCGTCGTGCTCGCAGTTCGCCAGGCGCTTGTAGAGCGACAGGCGCTCCTGCACGTCGCCGCAATAGTCGGCGGGCAGGATCGCGGGCGCGTGCAGGTTGATCTCCGTGGTCGCGGCGAGCGGCGCGTTCAGATCCGGCTCGCGGCCGTCCTTGAGCGCCTTCACGGCGTCGTTGAGCATGTCGGTGTAGAGCTGGAAGCCGATCTCGTGGATCTCGCCCGACTGCTTGTCGCCGAGCACCTCGCCGGTGCCGCGGATCTCGAGGTCGTGCATCGCGAGATAGAAGCCCGCGCCCAGCTCCTCCATCTGCTGAATCGCTTCGAGACGGCGCTGCGCCTGCTTCGTGAGCCCCTGCGGATCGTGCACGAGCAAATACGCGTAAGCCTGGTGGTGCGAGCGCCCGACGCGGCCGCGCAGCTGGTGCAGCTGGGCGAGGCCGAATTTATCGGAGCGATGGATGAGGATGGTGTTCGCGGTCGGCACGTCGATGCCGGTCTCGATGATGGTCGTGCACAGCAGCACGTTCGCGCGCTGCGCCACGAAATCGCGCATCACGGCTTCGAGCTCGCGCTCGTGCATCTGCCCGTGCGCGACGGCAATGCGCGCCTCAGGCACGAGCGCCTCGAGCATCGCGCGGCGGTTCTCGATGGTCTCGACTTCGTTGTGCAGGAAATAGACCTGGCCGCCGCGCTTGAGCTCGCGCAGCATGGCTTCGCGGATCACGCTGTCTTCCTCGCGCCGCACGAAGGTCTTGATGGCGAGGCGCTTTTGCGGCGCAGTCGCGATCACGGAGAAGTCGCGCAGGCCTTCGAGCGCCATGCCGAGCGTACGCGGGATCGGCGTGGCGGTGAGCGTGAGCACGTCCACCTCGGCGCGCAGCGCCTTCAACGCCTCCTTCTGGCGCACGCCGAAACGGTGCTCCTCGTCGATGATCACGAGGCCGAGGCGCTTGAACTGCACATCGGAAGAAAGCAGCTTGTGCGTGCCGATCACGATATCGACGCTGCCTTCATTGATTTGCTGGATCGCCGTGCCCACTTCCTTGCCGGTCTTGAAGCGCGAAAGCTCGGCAATGCGCACGGGCCAGTCGGCGAAGCGGTCGGTGAAGGTTTGCGTGTGCTGCTCGGCGAGCAGCGTGGTGGGCGAGAGGATCGCCACCTGCTTGCCGCCCATCACGGCGATGAACGCCGCGCGCAGCGCCACCTCGGTCTTGCCGAAGCCCACGTCGCCGCACACGAGGCGGTCCATCGGCTTGCCGCTCGTCATGTCGCCGATCACGGCTGCGATGGCCGCCGCCTGATCCGGCGTTTCCTCGAAGCCGAAGCTCTCCGCGAACTTCACGTAGTCGCGCGGTTCGAGCGCGAACGCGTGGCCCTCGCGCGCGGCGCGGCGCGCGTAGAGGTTCAGCAGCTCGGCGGCGGTGTCGCGGATCTGCTGCGCGGCCTTGCGGCGCGCCTTTTCCCACTGGCCGGAGCCGAGCGCGTGCAGCGGCGCGCTATCCGGATCGGCGCCGCTGTAGCGCGAAATCACGTGCAGCTGCGAGACCGGCACGTAGAGCTTGCTCGCGCTCGCGTATTCGAGGTGCAGGAACTCGGTGTCGCCTTCGCCGAGGTCCATCGTCACGAGCCCGTGGTAGCGGCCGATGCCGTGCTGCGCGTGCACGACCGGGTCGCCCACCTTGAGCTCGGAGAGGTCGCGCACCATCGAATCGACGTTGCTCGCCTGTTCCTGGCGGCGCCGTCCCGCGCGGCGCGCGAGCGGCCCGTAGAGCTCGGTCTCGGTGATGATCGCGAGGCCTTCGCCGGGCAGCGCGAAGCCGGTCGAGAGCGGCGCCACGCCCAGCGCGAAGCGCTCGTCGCCGGTGAGCCAGTCTTCGTAGCTGTCCGCGGACGTGGGGCGCAGATGGTTCTCGGCCAGCAGTTGCGCGATGGTCTCGCGGCGTCCCGCCGACTCCACCGCGAACAGCACGCGGTTCTTCGTGGTGTCGAGGTAGCCGCGCAGCGCGGCGAGCGGATCTTCAGCGTGGCGGTCGATCGCGAGGCTCGGCAGCGCGTTGGCCCAGCCGCCCGCGCTCGTCGCCGGCAGCGCGAGACGCGCGAAGGGCTTGGCGAGCGTGAAGAAGTCCTCGTCGGTCAGGAACAGGCGCTGCGGCTCCAGAATCGGCCGCTCGCGGTCGTGCGCGAGGAAGTTGTAGCGCTGCTTCGTGTCGGCGGTGAAGCGGCGGATCGAGGCGTCCAGATCGCCCGAAAACACCAGTTGGGCGTTTTCCGGCAGATAGTGGAACAGCGTGGCCGTCTCTTCGAAGAAGAGCGGCAGGTAATACTCGATGCCCGCGGAAGGCACGCCGCTGCCGATGTCCTTGTAGATCGACGCGCGGCTCGGGTCGCCTTCGAACACCTCGCGCCAGCGGCTGCGAAACGCCGTGCGCGCGGCCTCGTCGAACGGAAACTCGCGGCCCGGCAAGAGCCGCACGTCCTTGACCGGATAGAGGCTGCGCTGGTTGTCGGGGTCGAAGGCGCGGATCGAATCGACTTGATCGTCGAAGAGGTCAATGCGGTATGGCAGCGGCGAGCCCATCGGAAACAGGTCGATCAGCGAGCCGCGCACGCAGTACTCGCCGGGCCGCATGACCTGGCTCACGTGCTCGTAGCCGGCCAGCGTGAGCTGCGACTTGAGCTTCGCTTCGTCGAGGCGCTCACCCTGGGAGAAGGAGAACGTGTACGCCGCGAGGAACGAGGCGGGCGGCATGCGGTAGAGCGCCGTCGTGGCCGGGACGATGAGAATGTCGCAGCGGCCCTCGCCGAGATCGTGCAGCGTCGCGAGGCGCTCGGACACGAGGTCCTGGTGCGGCGAGAACGTGTCGTAAGGCAGCGTTTCCCAGTCGGGCAGCAGGCGCACGCGCGCTTCGGGCGCGAAGAACGGGATCTCCTGGGCGAGACGCTGGGCGTCCACGGCGCTCGCGCAGATCACGGCGAGCAGTGGAACACTCGGGGCGCTCGCGCGCGAAGCCTCGCGGTAACGGGCGATCAGGAGCGCATCGGACGAGCCGTGCGTGCCGTCGAACGCGAAGCGCTGCCCCGGCTTGACGACGGCGACCGGGGACGGAGACGAAGACGGCGAAAGCGGGGATGCGGCGATATCGGACATAGGGGCAACAGGTTGGCGAGGCGCTGCGTATGCGGTTCGTGTGCGGTTCGTATGCGTTAGTCCCGGAACGCGTGCGGGGCAGGGAGCGTGCGGTCCGGATGTCGACAGCAATTCGTAATAATGAAAGGCGCAACGGCACCGTTCGGGACGTCGCGCCAGTGGTTCCTGAACGGCGCCGATGCGTCTCAGGTGCCGGCGCACCCGGCCTTGCGAAGGGCTGCCATCGTGCCCGCCATGCCCGCCGGCCAGCAACGGTTGCGGCGCTGGTTGCGGGCGTTGGGCGTACGGGTAAAGGACCTATTATAAAATCCGTCCTTTACTTTGACTCATGCGGCTAGCGATACCGTGACTTCACGCCTTTTTGCCCTGATCCCCTGCGCCGGCACCGGCAGCCGTTCGGGCTCGGCCATGCCCAAACAATATCGGACGGTTGCCGGACACGAACTCCTGCACTATACGCTCGCGGCATTCGACGCCTGCAGCGAATTTGGCCAGACGCTCGTCGTCATTTCTCCCGACGATAGCCATTTCGACGCGCGCCGCTTCGCCGGCCTGCGCTTTGCGGTGCGCCGCAACGGCGGGGCGTCGCGCCAGGCGTCGGTCTACAACGGACTCATCGCGCTCGCGGACTTCGGCGCCAGCGACGACGACTGGGTGCTCGTGCACGACGCCGCGCGCCCCGGCATCACGCCCGCGCTGATCCGCACGCTCGTCGACGCGCTCAAGGACGACCCCGTGGGCGGCATCATGGCGCTGCCGGTAGCCGACACGCTCAAGCGCGTGGCGCCTCACCATGTGCCGGGCGGCCCGCGCATCGTCCGCACGGAATCGCGCGACGGCCTCTGGCAGGCCCAGACCCCGCAAATGTTTCGCATCGGCATGCTGCGCACCGCCATCGAGCGCGCGCAGCAAGAAGGCCACGATCTCACCGACGAAGCGAGCGCCATCGAATGGCTTGGCCATTCACCGCGGCTCGTGCAGGGCAGCCTGCGCAATTTCAAGGTGACGTACCCCGAAGATTTCGCGCTCGCCGAAGCCATTCTCAGCCGCAACCCTGGAAGCTGAGCCTCGGCGAGGCAGACTCACAAGCGCACTGCGCATCACGATACGGAAGACCCACACATGGACATCAGAATCGGACAAGGATATGACGTGCACGCGCTCGTGCCGGGCCGCCCGCTCGTCATCGGCGGAGTGACGGTGCCCTACGAGCGCGGGCTGCTCGGCCACTCGGACGCCGACGTGCTGCTGCACGCCATCACCGATGCGCTGTTCGGCGCCGCCGCGCTCGGCGACATCGGCCGCCATTTCCCGGACACCGACAAACAGTTCTACGGCGCGAACAGCCGTGTGCTGCTGCGCGAATGCCTGCGCCGCGTGCAAGAGGCGGGCTTCGCGCTCGTGAACGTGGACAGCACGGTGATCGCGCAGGCGCCCAAGCTCGCGCCGCATATCGAAGCCATGCGCGCGTGCATCGCGGAAGATCTGCAGTTGCCGCTCGATCGCGTGAACGTGAAGGCGAAGACCAATGAGAAGCTCGGCTATCTGGGCCGTGGCGAAGGCATCGAAGCGCAGGCGGCCGTGCTGCTCACGCGCGCGTGAAGCTCGCGCGGTCTTCGGATCGCATCGCGTGGCACATCTAAATAATTGGCGCGCCGCAAACGGCGTGCCCGAAAAGTGTCGAACGCACTGCGCAGGCCGCGTGCCTGCTCCCGCATAAAAGGCGGTGATTGCACCTGCAATCACCGCCTTTGCTTTTCTTGTCGATTAATTTCCGTTTTTTTCGCCACATACTCAAACGGTATTCAGGCGTACCGGAAGCGGAAAGGTTCATGACGGGACTCGAAAGACGCGTGAAAGGCCTCGACGGTCTCCGGGCACTGGCCGTGATGCTGGTGTTCCTCGCGCACAAGGCGCACGTCGAGGCGATCGACGCGGGCAAGATCGGCGTGTGGCTGTTCTTCCTCATCAGCGGCTATCTCATCATCGGTGAGCTGCATCGCAACCGACTGCGTGTCGAACAACGCAGGGCGCGCCGCGATGCGGTGCTCTATGTGTTCTTCGTGAAGCGCACGCTGCGTATCTTCCCGGTCTACTATTTGCTGCTCATTGCGCTGACGATCGCGCACGCATGCTTCTATCAACGCGATGTCGATCTGGGGCTCGCGTGGCATTACGTATTCCTCTCCAATTTCTGGATCGGCATCGTTCATGACGGATGGCCTGGCACGGTCTCGCATTTCTGGAGCCTCGCGGTCGAGCAGCAGTTCTATCTGATTGCGCCGTTTGCGCTGCTGTTCACGCGCGCGTCGCGGCATCTGGCGATTTGCATCGCGATGATATTCGCCGCGGCGCTCGCGCATCTCGCGCTCTACGCGAGTGGGGCGATCGAGCCGCTTGTTTATGCGTTCTCGCCCTGGAATTTCGCCTTGCTCGCGCTCGGCGGCGTGCTGGCCATCGGCGGCGCCCGCGTGCCTGAAGTGGCTGGGGTGCCTGGAGAAGGGCGGGTACAAAGCGCTATCGGGCTCGTGCTCGCGTGCGCGAGTCTCGCTGCCTTCGCGCTCGCGCGCGCCGGTTGCGACGCCTGTGAAGCAACGCAGTGCGCGATCTTGCCGGGCTTGCTCGATATCGGCCTCGCGCTCTCGCTCGGCGCCGTGTTCCTGTGGCTCGTGCGCCACCAGGACAGCCTGCTCGTGGCCGCACTCGAGGCGCGGCCGCTCGCGTATCTCGGCACCATCAGCTACGGCTTCTATCTTTTCCACAATTTGGTGCCGTCGCGCCTGGGCGAGGCGCCGGCGCTCTACACGAGTCTGCACGTGCCGCCGCTTGCGCAGGATCTGCTGTCGCTCGTCATGCAGTTCACGCTATCCGTGTTGCTCGCACATCTGTCCTGGCAGTTGCTGGAAAAGCGCGTGCTCGAATGGAAGGAGCCGCTCGCCACGGCGATTCGCAGCCGTCTGCCCGCGCGTGCCGCGGCAGGTCCGACCTGAGCGGATCTCACCGCGGCATCACCGGGCGGCCTTCACCGAGCGGACACTGCGCGGACTTCAGAACGTTGCGCCACCCAACTCGCGGTCGCTCGGGCAAAGCTCGCCGGTTTGCAGCCCGTCCAGCACGCGCAGGACCTCGCCGGCGCTGCGCCCGACGCTCAAGTTGTTCACCGAGACGTGCTGAATGACGTTATCGGGATCGACGACGAACGTCGCCCGCAGCGCCACACCCGCTTCCTTGTCGCGAATACCGAGCTGGTCGATCAGCTCGCCTTTCACGTCGCCGAACGAGTAGTGATTCAGCCGGTCGAGCGCCTGGTTTTCGCGCCGCCAGGCAAGTTTCACATATTCGTTGTCGCAACTGCCGCCCATCAGCACGGCCTCGCGGTTTTCGAATTCCTTGTGCAACTGTGCGAAGGCGGCAATCTCGGTCGGGCAGACGACCGTGAAATCCTTTGGATAAAAGTAAATCACCTTCCATTTGCCGGGAAAGCTCTGCTCGGTGATTTCCTGGAAGGCGGACTCGCCGTTTTCTTCGTGCTGATTGAAGCCGGGCTTCGCGGCCGTGACGGTAAAGGCTTCGAGTTTGTCGCCGACGGTTTTCATGGCGTCGCTCCTTGAAGACGGGGCGCACGCGCGCCCCGTGCGCGCGCCGCATGGCCCGATTGCTTCCAGCAATTGTCGCAGGGGTGGCCGGCGCGTGCTGCGAGCGTGCGCCGGTGCCGTGTCACAGGTCAGTATCGGCGTGAACAGGCGCCGGCAAGGAAACGGCCGCAGAGCGGGGCGGCCAGGCGGGATTCAGGCGCCCTTGGCGAGCGGGAACTCGATGGTGACTTCGAGACCGGGGCCCGGGGCGCGATTGCGCAGGCGCAGCGCGCCGCGATAGCGGCCCACGAGGCGCTGCACGATGGCCATGCCGAGGCCGGTGCCGTTGGCCTGGGTGCGGGCGCTGTCGACGCGATAGAACGGCCGCGTGACGAGCGGGAGCTGGTCTTCAGGGATGCCGGGGCCCTCGTCGACCACCGAGAGCTCGACGCGCGAATGCGAGACGCGCGTTTCCAGCATGATGTGCGGAATGCCGTCGGCCTCGCTCAAGCCGTATTTGCGCGCGTTCTCGATCAGATTGCCCACCACGCGGCGCATGTCGGTGTCGTCGGCCTCGATCACGGCCGTGGGCGCGAGGCGCGTGATGAGCCGCACGCCGTCTTCGGTCGCCATGCGCGCGGCCATTTCGCCCGCGATGACCGAAAGATCGACGCGCTCGGGCATGCGCTGCACGGGCCGCGCGTAGTCGAGGAAGCGGCCGATGATCATGTCCATCTGCTCGATGTCGTCGATCATCGCGTCCTTGGTGGCCTGGTCGGACGGGCTCATCTCCGTTTCGAGCCGCAGCCGCGCGAGCGGGGTGCGCAGATCGTGCGAGATGCCGGCGAGCATCAGCGCCCGGTCGGCCTCCAGCTGCTCGAGGTCGCGCACCATCTGGTTGAACGAACGATTGGTCTCGGCGGCCACGCCCATGCCGCTTTCCGGCAGCTTCGCCGGCGACTGCCCCGAGCCCACCATGCGCGCGGACATGGCGAGGCGCGCGAACGGCCGGTTCACGAGGCTCGTGATGAACGCCGCCCCGAAGAGCGAGAGCGCGAGCGCGGAAATGCCCCAGCCGACCCACTGCAGGCCGGTGACGTTGTCGAGCTGGTCGCGGTCGAGCGCGACCCAGTAATCGTCGTCGTCGATCTTGAAGCTGATCCATACGCCCGGAATGCCGTTCACCGACTGCGCGATCACGGTGTCGTCGCCGAGACGCCCGCGAATGTCGTGCTCGATCAGCCGATTGAGCGACTCGTCGGGCTGGAGCTTGTATTTGTCGGTGGCCTCGCGCGGATAGACGCGCACGCCCTCGTTGCTCTCGAGGTCCTGGAGCAGGGCGCGGCGCAGGTCGGGATCGGAGTAGAGGAGCGCGGTGCGCGTGAGCTTGACGACGGCAACGAGTTGCAGCGCCACGCGCTGCGCGCGCGGCTCGCGCTCGATCACGCGAAAGCTCTGAAACCATGCCGCGAGACTGACCGCAATGAGCAGCGCGATCAAGAGGAAGGTGCGCCAGAACAGATCGCCAAACGCGAGCGTGAGCAAACGCCGGTCAATCCGCATGGACCCTTCCCGTTTCAACAGAGGCAGTGCAGACAACGAGACACCATCCAGTATCAGGCAGCGCCGTCGGGAATGAAGACGTAGCCGAGTCCCCAGACCGTCTGGATAAAACGCGGGCTGCCCGGATCGGGCTCGATCAGCTTGCGCAGACGCGAGATCTGCACGTCGAGGCTGCGGTCGAACACTTCGTATTCACGGCCGCGCGCAAGCTCCATGAGCTTTTCGCGCGAGAGCGGCTGGCGCGGATGGCGCGCGAACACCTTGAGCACCGAGAATTCGCCGGTCGTGAGCGGAATTTCCTGGCCGGCCTTGGTGAGGGTGCGGGTGGCGAGGTTCAGCGCGAATTCGCCGAACTCGAACACTTCGGTGGTTTCCGAGGGCGCGCCCGGGAGCTCGGACGGCGCCTGGCGGCGCAGCACCGCATGAATGCGCGCGACCAGCTCGCGCGGGTTGAAGGGCTTCGGGAGGTAGTCGTCGGCGCCCATTTCGAGGCCGACGATGCGATCCACATCTTCGCCCTTCGCGGTGAGCATGATGATGGGCGTGCGATCGTTGCTGCCGCGCAAACGGCGGCAGATGGACAGGCCGTCTTCGCCTGGCAGCATCAGGTCGAGCACCAGCAGGTCGAAACGTTCGCGCACCCACAGCTTGTTCATGGCGGGTGCGTTTTCTGCCACGTAGACGTTGAAACCCTGTTCGCCGAGATAGCGGCGCAGCAGGTCCCGCAGTCGCGGGTCGTCGTCGACAACGAGAATTTTGGACGGGTTCTTGGTTTCCATGCCTGGCATCTTAGCGCGATTGAGATGGGGTGCGAGTTTGCAATAATTATAAGGTTACAGTCAGTTACAAAATTTACCCGTGCTGTGCTACGGCATCAAGCACTGACAGATAGACTTCTTTGCGTAAAGCGGCCATTCGGTAGATACTTCATTCGAAATTCGAACCAGTGCCCGTATCGAGCCGGGTCCGCACATGCATTCGAGGTAGCCGTTTGCCGCGTCAAGAAGGGAAAAAAACGATGGGAGGGGTCAGGCCTACGATGCGCCATACCATGACTGCACTGGCGTTGGCCAGCGGCATCGTGGGTGCATTGGAGGCGGCGCCGGCCCACGCCCAGACCCTTCCGGACGGCTCTCAGGCGTCTGCCACCTCGGCGAGACGCCCAAACCAGAAGCAGTCGGCGCGCAAGATGCGCAACGATGTCGCCGCACGTGATGTGCCTGCACGCCCAGCTTCGGACATCACACAACGCACCGCGGTTCCCCCCGATCTCGACCAGCGCCGCCGCGACGGCCATATGACGCCCGACGAGCGCCGCCTTCTGCGCCAGCACATCGAAGACGCCGTGCGCGAACTCTACAAGCGCTGATCTTGCCGTCTGCCCGCGTGTCCATGAAGACTACGCGGCACATCGCTGAAAAATTCCGTAGCAATTGCGCGGTCAACAGAGGCATCGCGCGCACCGTTACTGCGTTACATTCGTCCACTGTGGGCGCGCGGGCCGAACTCGCGCGTTGGTGTCCCATGTCCGATACGCCCGTCTCGCAACGAACCGGACCGGTCCAGCCGGCGCGCCGTAAACATCGTCATGGTGCGGCCAGCACGCCGGCTGTCGCCGCGGATCAGGACGCGGCGCTGCTCGACGCCGACGACGCCATGCATCTGCTCATCCGCACCGGCTTCGCGCCGGCGCCTGCCGAGATCGGGCCCTACGTCGGGCTCACGCGCGCGGCGGCCGTCGAGCGCGTGCTGGCCACGACCCGTGTCGATGCCGTTACGCCATTGCCCGCATGGAGCGCAGAGATCCCGTTGACGCGCGCGCAGCGCAATGCCCTGACGCCCGAGGCGCGCCGCGACGCGCAACGCCAGCGCGGCCAGCATTACGACGAACTGCGCGCATGGTGGATGCGCGAAATCCTCACCACGCCGTCGCCGCTCACCGAGCGCATGACGCTCTTCTGGCACAACCATTTCGCAACAGGCGAGGACAAGGTCCCCGAGCCGCTGCTGATGGCCCAGCAGAACGCGCTCTTCAGGCGCAATGCGCTCGGCAGCTTTGCCACGCTGCTGCACGAAGTCGCGAAGGACCCGGCGATGCTGCTGTACCTGGACGGCGCCAGCAATCGCAAGGGCAAGCCCAACGAGAACTTCGCGCGCGAGGTCATGGAGCTCTTCACGCTGGGCGAGGGGCAGTACTCGCAGCAGGATGTCGCCGAGGCGGCGCGTGCGTACACGGGTTGGGGCGTCGATCCCGACACGTGGCGCTACGTCTGGCGCCCGGCCGAGCACGACGACGGCGTGAAGACGGTGCTGGGCAAGAGCGGTCCTTTCGACGGCGACGCGATGCTGGACATCCTGTTGGGCGAGCCACAGACGGCGCACTTCGTATCGGCGAAGCTATGGCGGGAGTTCGTCTCGGACGCGCCGGACCCGGCGCAGCTCGATACCGTGGCCGCGCGCTTTCGCACGAGCGGCTACGACATCAAGGCGGCGCTCGGCGCGCTGCTCGTCACGCCCGCGTTCTGGGACGAGCGCAATCGCGGCGTGCTGGTGAGTTCGCCGGTCGAATTCATTGCGGGCACCGTGCGCCGCTTCGAGGTGGGCTACGCGAGTACGGCGATGTTCGCGCACACATCGGCTGCACTCGGCGAGAATCTGTTCTATCCGCCGAATGTGAAGGGCTGGCCCGGCGGCGTCATGTGGATCAACAGCGCGACGCTGCTGGCGCGCAAGCAGTTCGTCGAGCAGCTGTTTCGTGCAACCGAGGCGACGCGCCCACGCATGGCCAACTCGATGGTGAAGACGGCTGAAATCGCCAGGGCGGGTGCGCCGGCAAGCGGCACCATGAAGCCGCAGCCGCGCGCGATGCCGGGCGGCATGCGCTTCGATCTGGACGGCTGGCTCGGGCATTACGGACTGACGGCCGATACCGTGCCCGGTCTGTCGGCGCAGTTGCAGATGCAGCACGCCATCCTGCCGCTCGCGCCCGTCGACGCGATTGCGGCCGGCAGCAGTGCGGGAGCGTATCTCGAAGCACTCCTGATGGACCCCGTCTATCAGTTGAAGTGACCCAGTGGAAATGATGCAACGACGCCAGCGGTGAATGACTGACATGAACGCCAGCAACGACAATCGCAACGACAACAGCGGCACCGCCCGGCGCCGCGCGGACCAGCGAGGCATGGTATGAAGCGGCGCGACTTTCTGGCCGCGGCGGCCGCGATGACGGCTGCGGGCGCCGCATCGTGGCTGCCCGGGGCCGCGCATGCGCAAGGCGGCGCACCCGCGCAGCGCCCTGCGAGCGGGTACGACAACCTGCTGATCCTCATCGAACTGAAGGGCGGCAACGACGGATTGAACACCGTCGTGCCGTTCGCGGATCCGCTCTACTACAGCTTTCGCGCGAACATCGGCGTGCGCCGCGGCGACGCGATTCCGCTCGACGAACGCACGGCGTTGCATCCTGCGCTCGCGCCGCTCATGCCGATGTGGCGCGAGCACGAACTCGCCATCGTGCAGGGCGTGAGCTACGCGCAGCCGAATCTCTCGCATTTCCGCTCGATCGAGATCTGGGATACGGCCTCGAATGCCGATCAGTACCTGCGCGAGGGCTGGCTCACGCGCGCGTTCGCGAGCGCGCCGGTGCCGGGGAGCTTCGCGGCCGACGGCCTCGTGCTCGGCAGCGCGGAGATGGGGCCGCTTGCGAATGGTGCGCGCGCCGTCGCGCTCGTCAATCCAGCGCAGTTCGCGCGCGCCTCGCGGCTCGTGACGCCGGTCTCGCTCAAGGAGCGCAATCCGGCGCTCGCCCATATCCTCGATGTCGAGAACGATATCGTCCATGCTGCCGACCAGTTGCGTCCGCGCCCCGGCCAGTACGTGTTGAAGACGACGTTCCCGGCGGGCGCGTTCGGCACCTCGGTGAAAACCGCGATGCAGGCACTGGCTTCGGGCGAAACGGTGGCGGCCGCACAAGGCGGGCCCGTGCCGGTGCCGGGGCAGGGCGTGGCGGCGATCCGGCTCACGCTCAACGGCTTCGACACGCATCAAAACCAGCCGCAGCGGCACGCGGACCTGTTGCGACAGTTTGCGGCGGGCATGGTGGCCATGCGTTCGGCGCTCGTCGAGATGGGACGCTGGGACCGCACGCTGATCGTCACCTATGCGGAGTTCGGGCGGCGCGTGCGCGAGAATCAGAGCCGCGGCACGGACCACGGCACGGCGTCTGCGCATTTCGTGGCCGGCGGCAGGGTGGCGGGTGGACTCTACGGCGAGGCGCCGCAACTCGCGCGCCTCGACGGCAACGGCAATTTGCCGGTGGCCGTCGACTTCAGGCAGATCTACGCGACGGTGCTTGGGAACTGGTGGGGGCTCGACGCGCAGTCGGTTCTGCAGCATCGTTTCGAGCCGCTGCCATTGCTGCGCGTGTAAGCGCTGCGTCTGCGCTTTGGCACCAACTGCACCGGCAGCACCGGCGCGCGCTTGCGCGTCACGCGCGGCGTGCGGCGCGCCAGGCAATCCAGAGCTTGCGAATCGGCGTGAGCACGATTTGCTGATGCAGCACCTGGAAGCCTTCGCGTTCGACTTCGTCGAGCAGCGCAAGCTCGAGCGCGGCGAGTGCGCGCAAGGTGCGCTGATGGCGGCGCTGCGAAGCGGGAATCGCATCGAGCGCCGCGTTCACGGCCTCGCGTGCGCGCGCCGTCTGAAACTGCATGAGCTCCGTGAACTCATTGCTATAGCGGCGGTTGATCAGATCGGCGGCGGTGACGTTGTAGCGCTGCAATTCGTCGATGGGGACGTAGATCCGGCCATGACGCGCGTCGTTGCCGATCTCGGGCACGAACTGCGCGAACATCAGCGCATTGCCGAGCGGCGCGGCCCACTGCGCGACGCCGTCGCGCGCTTCGCCCGCGCGTGCGCCCACCTGGGCCACGAGCGTGGCGAAGGTGCCGCCCACGCCGTCCATGTAGCGGCGCAAATTCGGCAGGTCGAGATAGCGGGCCTGCTCGAAGTCCATTTCAAAGCCGGCGAGCAACTGCTGAAGCAGCGGATAGATGCCCGCCGGGTCGTCGAGATGCTGGGCGAGCGCTTTTGTCACCGGATGCGCGGCGTTGCCGGCCGCCAGTGCGGCCAGTTCCTTCTGCCACCACGCGAGCTTGGTGCGGCCGACGGTGGGGTCGCTCGTCTCCTTGGCGGTTTCCTCGAGTTCGCGGCGCAGCGCGAAGAGGGCGGCGAGCACCGGTTGATGCGCGGCGCTGGCCTGGCGCAGCGCGTAGTAAGTGCTCGATCCGGGCGGGGCCGCTTTTTGCAGGCAGTAATCGTCGAAATTCACGGCGTTCGGGGGGCGAGGAGAGGCGCGGATGAGTGGGCGCCCCAACGGGGCAAAGACGGGGCAAACGCAGCAACTGGCCGCGGAGCGGCGATTCTAGCACCGGCACGGGTTTGGCCTGGGCGGGCCGCCCAGGGCGGCCGGCGAGGCCGGGCGCGCATGCGTAGCGAGGGTGCAGACAAGCGCCGGGCAATCGGTTAGAATCTCGCGCTTGCGCTTTGCTGGTGGCTTATCCCGCCGCCCGGCCTGCAGCGCAGGTCTGTATCGCACGCGATGTATCCCACGTCACACGCTCACGTGAACTCGCAGCGGTCTCGCCAGGCAAAGTATTCGCGTGAGTGGCGAAATTGGTAGACGCACCAGGTTTAGGTCCTGACGCCCGCAAGGGTGTGCCGGTTCGAGTCCGGCCTCACGCACCAAATACTATCCAAACGTTCACAACGTTTGACAGAAAACCCCGCCGGGCTTGGCTCTGCGGGGTTTTTTGTTGCACACCGCGCCCATCTATCACCCGTACCAACAACCCCCGACCGGGGCTTTTCGGGGCTTCTGTGCCGCGTTTCGGCAATGAGGCCACGAAAGACCCCCACGGGAGACCTGGATAGGCAGGCGTATGGCTCCTACCGATCTCATGATTCGCAATGCCAAGGCGGCGGACAAGCAACAGAAGCTGTTCGACGGCGGTGGGCTTTTCCTCCTTCTGTCCCCCGCAGGCGGCAAGCGGTGGGTATTGAGATACCGGTTCGGTGGCAAAGAGAAAAGCCTCGCGCTTGGCACGTACCCTGGTGTCTCGCTCGTCGAAGCGCGCAAGCGGCGCGAGGATGCGCGCGAAAAGCTGGCTCACATCGTGCCTCTCGCGATCCAGACGGTCACAATTTGCGAGAGCTGCACGCGCTCACGGGTGCTGGCCGTTATGTGTTCGCCGGCGCGCGCGATCGCAAACGGCCAATGAGTGAAGCGGCTATCAACGCCGCGCTATGACGCCTCGGCTACGACACGCGCACCGAAATTACTGGCCACGGCTTTCGAGCGATGGCGCGCACGATACTGCATGAGGAACTGGAACAGATGCCGAATGTCATTGAGCACCAGCTCGCGCTTGCATCAACTGCGCGCCAGTCCAGATAGCGCAAGGTCAGCCGCTTGGTGACGTGATAGTAAACACGCCACATCCAAGCGGAGGTGGCATGTCGTTACCCGAATGGGGCAATTCTTATAACGCGCTCTACGTCCCGCTCAAGGGCGGCTGGCAGTGCGCACTGGTGCCGGCTCGCGATATCGAAGACGTAGACCGTGGCTGGCGACTGTCTTACGAGGAGCGCCAGAAAGCGCGGAAGGCGCGCGAAGACCAGATGGAGCAGGACAGAAGGGATTTCGATCAACTGTTCAGGGTGAGCATTGCTCGCCGCGCGTCGCGTACCTCAGGCGATTTCAGCGCCTACGCGGACTTCATCAGCAAGCATGTGCGTGGGCGATGGCACACGCCAATCGACGGCGAAGACGTCACGCGCATTCTGCGCGAAGCGGTGCGAGATGGCCTGATTGTCCCCGCCATCGATCGTGACTGGCGTGGCAGTGTGGGCGTATCGAAGCGCTACGCGCCGCAAACCTGGGGCGAAACGTATCAAAGCGGAGGCGGAGTGGCAGCCGCCAGTCCGCGCGGCAAGACGTTTCACCAGTCGGTGATGGATTCGATGGGACTTGATGCCGACGGCGCGACGGCCTACATCATCAAGTACAACGCGATGGTAGAGCGCATCGATGCAATTCAGGCGGCGAACGCTGCGAAGCGCGCAGCGGCCGCACTGGCGAGCAACGGCGACGACTTGCCTGGCATGGTGGAGGCGGTAGCCGGCGCTATGCTCGGCGGCGGCGATTCGGACAGTAGCGACGACGCAGGCGGTGCCGGCGACGATCTGTTTGTCGACGACGCAGGCGACGCCACCACGCCGCTCGCGAGGGCGAAAGCCTTCGAGTACGTGCCAGATATGCTGGGAGACGGTGTTCAGGATCTTGCCGCGCGCGGGGTAGGCATGACTGGCAATGAGCCCGGCGGTTTTCTCGTCAATCCGAACGGTCTGGACGTGGACTATTTCGATTCGAACGGCAACCTCTGCGCCCAATACCACGCGAGCCACGGCGAGCCGCACGGTCATAATTTCTTCGACGGAAAGCGGGACAACGCACACCTGCCGATGTCTCCGATCAACTGCGAATGAGGGAGCGGTAATGAACAATGTGGAACAGACATGGGGCTGGGAACTGGCGGCTCACCACGACGTATTGAAGAAAATGCTGGGTGCTTACCCCTCGTTTCACGATTCGGCCGTTCGCTCTTTCTGCATGAGCCGGCGGCGAGAGACTGGGGAGGGCCTGGATGGTCGGCCGCTGCCGAGCGGCCGAACGCGTGACCTGGTGGACGTTCGGCTGGAGGTGCTTCACGACCGCTACGGGCCGCCTCCGGTTGGGCGGCGCCACAACTATGTTGTATTTCTGGACTGTCTCGATGTGCGCACGGCAGAGATTGATGTGAATGCCATGCTGGAGGAAGCCACCATCATGGAGATGACGCTCAAGCGAGTCGAGGGAGGACTGATCCAGCTCGACCTGATGCCGAACGTCGGGTTCGATGTGCTGTTGACGTGCGCGCAGGTCGCGGTCAGTGACATGCAACCTTACATCCGGCCGGCATCGTGAAATTTGCGGAGGTGGCCGGTCATTTTCCGCCAAATGCGCACGCCCTCGCGCGCGTAGTGGGAGGGTTCGGTGTTGACGGTATGGTTGACGGCTCTCACCAGCCCAAGAGGCGGCGCGTGGCGTGCGTCATCCGCTTGCCCGATTCCATGCGAGCCTCGATCTTTCCCTGCCTGCGCCAGAGACGATCGATCGCGCTATCGGATTGGCCCGGGTAGGCGAGTTCGAAGCATTGGCGACACGCGACTTGCGACGACAGCTACAGCACCGCGACGCCGCGCCGGCAGAAGGGACATTAGAACCACGCTCGCTCGCTGCCGTAGTTGCAGAGCGTCGTGCGGAGGGCGATTCGCTGAGCGACAGGTTCGCCGCCGATTGCGTACGCGACGGTCACGCCGCGCTCTTGTGTGCTGATGGTGATGCTCGACGTGCGTTTGCCGGTGTCGTCCGTCCACAGCCAGCCGCAAGAAAGCCCTGGCAGTAGCGGGTCTTCGCGATGCAACCGCCGCACGTCGATCGAGTGCAGGCTGCTCGTTTTCGCCTTCGTGCCCGGCCGACCTGCACCGTATCTCATTACGCCCCGCATGGTGCCTGCACAGAAGGCGGGCGGCACGCGCACGAACTTCGCGCATAGGCGGAGAATCGAAGTGGTCGGCGAGCTTCAGGATCAGGTCGATGCCCATGTTGTAGCGTGCGCGGCTTGCCTGCTACCAGAACACGGTGATGGCCACGACCGCGCTTATGCCCGGTGCGGCCTCACGCACCAAAAGCAAAGGCCACATACCTTCCGGTATGTGGCCTTTTTTCTGACGCCCACGCGTTCGATCACGCGCGCGCCATCTATTCCGTTTATCGCGCGTGCCGCGTCACGACTCTTCCTGGGCCGCCGCGATGACCTTCTCGAGCGCGCGATTGAGCAACTCGCGCTCCTTGTCGTCGAGGCAGGCGAACAGGTCGACGTTCCACTTGCGCGCGATGGGCATGACCTTGCGATAGAGGGCGCGCCCGTCGGTTGTGAGCGAAACGAGTACGAGGCGCCCATCTTCCTCGCTGGCGTCGCGTTGCATGAGGCCGCGGCGCATCAACGCCTCCGCGGCGCGGCTGGCCTGGCTCTTGTCGAGGTTCGCGTGGCGCGCGAGCTCCATCACTGAAAACGGGCCGAACGCACCGACGGCGGCAATGAGGCGCGCCTCCGGCAGCGTGATGCCGAGCTTGGCCTGGTAGCGCTCGCTCGCACCGCGTTCGGAAAGCTTGTTCAGGACATGGAGCCGATAGGTCAGATATTGTTCAAGTCCGGCTTTGCTTGCCTTCATGGTCGTCCTGGTCTGGTCGCGTGAGGTCGGCGCAATCATGCCGCGCCTACCATGATTGTTGCCTCAACGAGCGCCCGGGTCAACGCGCATGAACCCTCGTACGCCCACCGTGCGCGGGCGTACGAATCTATTAATCGCTTACTGCGGAGAAGGTTGACTGCGCACAAGCTAAAGTCAGACGATTTTGCGGACGCGGTGTTATGCGCCACGCGATCCGTACTTCAAGCGCGTGAGTTGCTCCGCTTCGTTCGCGAGCAGCGTGGCAGCTTCGCGGATGGCCGTCTCGAGCGTGATCGGGCCGGGCGCGGGCGAGAAGCAGCCGTTGAAGTGCTCGGCGAGACGCGGCAGCGCAGCCGGGTCCACCGCGCCCGAAAGCAGCGTGGCCGGCACACCGGCGGCCTGCGCATGGCGGCAGGCGATGAAGGGCGCTTTGCCGTGCAGCGTCTGCACGTCCGAGCGGCCCTCGCCGGTGATGAGCCAGTGCGCGCCCGCGAGCGCCGCGTCGAGGCCGATGGTGCGCGCCACGACTTCGGCGCCGGGCTCGAAGCTCGCGCCGAGCATGCGCAGCGCGAAGCCGAGGCCACCCGCTGCGCCCGCACCGGCTTCGTCGCGCGCGTGGCGGCCGAGCGCGGCTTCGAGCAGATCGGCGAAATGCGCGAGGGCGGCATCGATCGGGGCGACTTCTTCGGGCTTCACGCCTTTTTGCGGGCCGAACACGGCGGTCGCGCCATGCCCGCCCGTGAGCGGATTGTCGACGTCCGACATGGCGACGAAGCTCGCTTCGGTCAGTCGCGCGTCGAGCCCGGAGACGTCGACGCGCGCCACGCTCGCGAGCGCCTGCGGCGTGGGCGCGAGCGCGTTGCCGTCCGCGTCGAAGAGTTGCAGGCCGAGACCTGCGAGCAGGCCCGCGCCGGCATCGTTCGTGCTGCTGCCGCCGAGCGCGACGTAGAAGCGGCGCACGCCTTCGTCGAGCAGCGCGCGAATGGCTTCGCCCATGCCACGCGTGCTGCGCGCGGCGACCGGCACGCCCATGCCCACCGGGTCGGTGATGCCGACGATCTCGGCGGTCTCGACGATCGCGCTGCCGTCATGCAGCAGGCCGACGGTGGCATCGCGCCGCGCGCCGGCCGCGCCTTCCACATTGATCACGCGGCGCTCGCCGCCCACGCTGAGCATCGCGTCGAGCGTGCCTTCGCCGCCATCGGCCATCGGGCAGATGCGGATATCGGCGTCGGCTCGGGCACGGCGGATGCCGTCGGCGATCGCGGCGGCGACCCCATCCGCGCTGAGCGAGCCTTTGAAAGAATCGGGAGCAATGACGACGACGGGTGCGTCAGCAAACGTCTGGTTAGGCATGGTGTCTCGACTGGAAGAGTTGTGTTGGCAGAGGCTGTGACCGGCGGGGCGTCCGGCGCGAGCGTTAGCTTACCAGTGCGCGGGGGCGTGCTGGATACCTCAGGTGAGATAGCACGCATCGCAGGCGTTTCGCGGCGCGCGAAATCGGGCCGATCTCGCACCGGGTTGGGCGTCATCTTTACGCTCGAACGGCAATTCCATTTGGGTGCGTCAATAGTTTGCTAAAATACTCGGCTCTTTTGACGGAACCGCACCGCAAACCGCCCGATTCGGCCCAAATTAGCCGATTTGTAGCGGGATGGGTCTCGCGGATCACGGAAAGGACGCCGCCCGTTCTGGCTCGACCAGACCGGCAGGCGGCGCCGACGAGGCACAAGCGAGACGCAAGCGATGCGGGTCACACCCTGTGCGGGCAGCCCCATCGGACTGCGGCAGCAAAGATTACTGATTACGCTCGAACAATTTTAGGACGATTGAAGCCATGGCTAACGTTGTTGAAAACCTCGGCAAGCTCGAACGCCGCGTGACGATTTCCCTGCCGAAGGACGCCGTGCAGAAAGAAGTCGATTCGCGCATCCGCCAACTCGCGAAGAACGTGCGCATGCCGGGTTTCCGCCCGGGCAAGGTGCCGCTCAAGATGGTCACGCAACAGTACTCGGGCCAGGTGGAAGCCGAAGTCCTGAGCGACAAGGTCGGCAAGGAATTCTTCGACATCAGCCGCGCCGAGAACCTGCGCGTGGCCGGTCAGCCGAGCTTCGCCCCGAAGGCGGAAGCCACGGAAGGCGATTACGCGTTCGACGCGACCTTCGAGGTCTATCCGGAAGTGACGCTCGGCGACGTCGGCAGCGCCGAAATCGAGCGCACGACCACGACCATCACCGAAGCCGAAATCGACCGCACGCTCGACATCCTGCGCAAGCAGCGCGTGCACTTCCACGCACGCGGCGAAGCGGGCGAGCACGGTGACGGCGGCGCCGACACGGCAGCGAAGGAAGGCGATCGCGTGACGGTCGACTTCCTCGGCAAGATCGACGACGTCGCATTCCCGGGCGGCAGCGCTGAAGGCTTCGCGTTCGTGCTGGGCGAAGGCCGCATGCTGCCGGAATTCGAAAAGGCGGCGATCGGCCTGAAGAAGGGCGAGTCGCGCGAATTCGACCTCGCTTTCCCCGAGGACTATCACGGCAAGGAAGTCGCCGGCAAGACCGCGAAGTTCACGATCACGATGCAGCAGATCGAGTGGCCGCACCTGCCGGAAATCGACGGCGAATTCGCGAAGTCGCTCGGCATCGCCGACGGCGACCTCGTGAAGATGCGCGCCGAGATCAAGGACAACCTCGAGCGCGAAGCGAAGCGCCGCACCCAGGCCATCGTCAAGAACCAGGTCATGGACGCGCTCCTGAAGATCGCCGAACTCGACGTGCCGAACGCGCTCGTCGAGCAGGACCAGCAGCGCCTCGTCGAAATGGCGCGTGCGGACCTCGCGCAGCGCGGCGTGCCCAACGCCAAGGACGCGCCGATCCCGGCCGAAATGTTCAAGGAACAGGCAGAGCGCCGCGTGAAGCTCGGCCTCGTGCTGGCCGAGCTCGTGAAGGCGAACAACCTCGAAGCGAAGCCGGAGCAAATCCGCGCTGAAGTCGACGAATTCGCGAAAAGCTACGAAGACCCGAAGGAAGTCGTGCGCTGGTATTATTCGAACCAGCAGCGTCTCGCCGAAATGGAAGCCTACGTCGTCGAATCGAACGTCGTGGACTTCGTGCTCGGCAAGGCCAAGGTGACGGACAAGCTGGTGAGCTTCGAAGAACTGGCAAGCGCAACGGCGCAGGCTTAAATCTGCCCGCTACGGCGTGCCGGCTGTCGGAGCAACCGACGGCCAGCACGCCGTTTTTGTATCCGCAGAATTTGGCCACATTGCCCGTGTGGTTGATTTTTGCAGGGTCCGTCGCCATTGAGCATTATCAGGGTTACCAGAACAACTCTTCCAGACAAGGATGCACCGCATGACCATTCGCGCTCAATCGCTGGACACGTTGACCTCCCACGCCTCGCGCGACCTCGAACCGCAGGCGCTCGGCCTCGTGCCGATCGTCGTGGAGACGAGCGGCCGCGGCGAGCGTTCGTATGACATCTACTCGCGCCTGCTCAAGGAGCGTGTGGTGTTTCTGGTTGGCGAAGTGAACGACCAGACCGCGAATCTCGTTGTCGCCCAGCTGCTGTTCCTCGAAAGCGAGAATCCTGACAAGGACATCAGCCTCTACATCAACAGCCCGGGCGGCTCGGTCTCGGCTGGTATGGCGATCTACGACACGATGCAGTTCATCAAGCCCGACGTTTCGACCCTTTGCATGGGCCTCGCGGCCAGCATGGGTGCGTTCCTGCTCGCGTCGGGCGCGAAGGGCAAGCGCTTCGCGCTGCCGAACTCGCGCGTCATGATTCACCAGCCGCTCGGCGGCGCACGCGGCCAGGCGTCGGACATCGAAATCCAGGCGCGCGAAATCCTGTACCTGAAGGAGCGCCTGAACCAGTTGCTCGCCAACCATACGGGCCAGCCGGTCGAGCGCATCGCGCGCGACACCGACCGCGACAACTTCATGTCGGGCGACGACGCACAGGCCTATGGCCTCGTCGATCAGGTGCTGCACAAGCGCCCCTGATCCGGCACGCGTTTTTGGCATCCTGTTTGCCAACAGATGGTCCGCCCGCTGCATGTGCGAACCCCGTGAAATACGGGATAGGCATGGGCGGGCGGACCGTGTGAAATAATCGGTAACGCGCTTCGCGGCCTGCGGCCAACGCCGTCACAGCAAGCGGTTCACGCGCCCCCCGGCCTCGCTGGGGGAAACGGCGTATCATGTAACAGAGTGTCCGGAGGCTCATTTATCCATGGCGGACAAGAAAGGTTCTAACAGCGAGAAGCTGTTGTATTGCTCGTTTTGCGGCAAAAGCCAGCATGAAGTCAAGAAACTGATTGCCGGCCCGTCGGTGTTCATCTGCGATGAATGTATCGACCTGTGCAACGAGATCATTCGCGACGAGGCCGCAGGCGCGGGCGTCGACGCGGCGCTGTCGCGCTCGGACCTGCCGAGCCCGCAGGAGATCCGCGACATCCTCGACCAGTACGTGATCGGGCAGGAACGCGCGAAGAAGATCCTTGCGGTAGCGGTGTACAACCACTACAAGCGTCTGAAGCATCTCGACAAGAAGGACGACGTCGAACTCTCCAAGAGCAACATCCTCTTGATCGGGCCCACGGGCTCGGGCAAGACGCTGCTCGCGCAGACGCTCGCGCGCCTTCTGAACGTCCCGTTCGTGATCGCGGACGCCACCACGCTGACCGAAGCCGGCTACGTGGGCGAGGACGTCGAGAACATCATTCAGAAGCTGCTGCAGAACTGCAATTACGAGGTCGACAAGGCCCAGCGCGGCATCGTCTATATCGACGAAATCGACAAGATCAGCCGCAAGTCGGACAACCCGTCGATCACGCGTGACGTCTCCGGCGAAGGCGTGCAGCAGGCGCTGCTCAAGCTCGTCGAGGGCACGATGGCCTCGGTGCCGCCGCAGGGCGGCCGCAAGCATCCGAACCAGGATTTCATCCAGGTCGACACGACCAATATCCTGTTCATTTGCGGCGGTGCGTTCGACGGCCTGGAAAAGGTCATTACCGACCGCACGGAAAAAACCGGCATCGGCTTTGGCGCGAGCGTGAAGAGCAAGCAGGAACGCGATACCGGCGAAGTGCTGCGCGAAACGGAACCGGAAGACCTGATCAAGTTCGGCCTGATTCCGGAACTGATCGGCCGTCTGCCCGTGGTCGCCACGCTCGGCAAGCTCGACGAAGCCGCGCTCATGAAGATTCTGGTCGAGCCGAAGAATGCGCTCGTCAAGCAGTATCACAAGCTCTTCAACATGGAGCGCGTGGAACTCGAGATCCGTCCGGCTGCGCTGCAGGCCGTCGCCCGCAAGGCGATCCGCCGCAAGACCGGCGCCCGGGGCCTGCGCTCGATCCTGGAACAGGCGTTGCTCGACGTGATGTACGAGCTGCCGGCCATGAAGGGCGTGAGCAAGGTGATCATCGACGACAACGTGATCGACGGCGACGGCAAGCCGCTCTTGATCTACGAAGACGCTCCAAAGGTTGCAGGCTCGAACTGATGGTGGTGATCGGCTAAAGAGTTCCGGGGAAAAGCCGTTCATACAATGGGATGAACGGCTTTTTCGTTTAATCTTGTGGTCGATGGCGCACTTTTTTTGGAGTCACTGAACTTTTCCCACTTGCTCGAGGCTTGCAATCGGCTTTTCTGGCCTCACTTACCGAACAATTGATTCCACTCATGGGGAAATGAAATGTCAGGAACCCAACTCCTCCCGCCGGAACGCACCACGCTCCCGCTGCTGCCGCTGCGAGACGTCGTAGTCTTCCCGCATATGGTGATTCCCCTTTTCGTGGGCCGGCCCAAATCGATCAAGGCCCTCGAAGCGGCAATGGAAGGCGGCAAGCACATCATGCTCGTCGCGCAAAAGACTGCCGCCAAGGATGAGCCGACCGAAAAAGACATGTACGAAGTGGGATGTATCGCCAACATCCTGCAAATGCTCAAGCTGCCCGACGGCACCGTGAAGGTGCTCGTGGAAGGCCTGCAGCGCGCGAAGACGCTTTCCATCGAAGAACAGGAAACGCAGTTCTCGTGCGAGGTCATGCCGCTCGAGCCCGATCATGCCGACAGCGCCGAAACCGAAGCGCTGCGCCGTGCGATCGTCTCGCAGTTCGACCAGTACGTGAAGCTGAACAAGAAGATCCCGCCGGAGATCCTGACCTCGCTGTCGGGCATCGACGAGGCCGGTCGTCTTGCCGACACGATCGCCGCGCACCTGCCGCTCAAGCTCGACCAGAAGCAGCATATCCTCGAGATGTTCCCGGTCGTGGAGCGTCTGGAGCATCTGCTCGCCCAGCTCGAAGCCGAAATCGACATCCTCCAGGTCGAGAAGCGCATCCGTGGCCGCGTGAAGCGCCAGATGGAGAAGAGCCAGCGCGAGTACTACCTGAACGAGCAGGTCAAGGCGATCCAGAAGGAACTGGGCGAGGGCGAAGAGGGTGCCGATCTCGAAGAGCTCGAGAAGCGCATCACGGCCGCGCGCATGCCCAAGGAAGCCAAGAAGAAGGCCGACGCCGAGCTCAAGAAGCTCAAGCTGATGTCGCCGATGTCGGCGGAAGCCACCGTGGTGCGCAACTACATCGACACGCTGATCGGCCTGCCGTGGCGCAAGAAGAGCAAGGTCAACAACGACCTCTCGAACGCCGAAGCCGTGCTCGACGAAGACCACTTCGGTCTCGAGAAGGTGAAGGAACGCATTCTCGAGTACCTCGCGGTGCAACAGCGCGTGGACAAGGTCAAGGCGCCTATCCTGTGCCTCGTTGGGCCTCCCGGTGTGGGCAAGACCTCGCTCGGCCAGTCGATTGCGCGCGCAACGAACCGCAAGTTCGTGCGCATGGCGCTGGGCGGCGTGCGTGACGAGGCCGAGATTCGCGGTCACCGTCGTACCTACATCGGCTCGATGCCGGGCAAGATCCTGCAGAGCCTGACCAAGGTCGGCGTGCGCAATCCGCTCTTCCTGCTCGACGAAGTCGACAAGATGGGCATGGATTTCCGCGGCGATCCGTCGTCGGCGCTGCTCGAGGTGCTCGATCCGGAACAGAACCATACGTTCGCCGACCACTACATCGAAGTCGATTTCGATCTCTCCGATGTGATGTTCGTCGCCACGTCGAACTCGCTGAACATTCCGCCGCCGCTGCTTGACCGGATGGAAGTCATCCGCCTCTCGGGCTACACGGAAGACGAGAAGGTCAGCATCGCCCAGCGTTATCTCCTGCCGAAGCAGAAGAAGAACAACGGGTTGAAGCCGGGCGAGATCGAGGTGACCGAAGGCGCGATCCGCGACATCATTCGCTATTACACGCGTGAAGCGGGCGTGCGTTCGCTCGAGCGTGAAATCTCGAAGATCTGCCGCAAGGTCGTGAAGATGCTGCTGCTGAAGAAGGCCGACAAGGCCGTCACGGTCGATAGCGCCAACCTCGACACCTTCCTTGGCGTGCGCAAGTACGACTTCGGTCTGGCTGCGAAGGAAAACCAGATCGGCCAGGTCACGGGTCTTGCGTGGACGGAAGTCGGCGGCGATCTGCTGACGATCGAAGCTGCGGTCATGCCCGGCAAGGGCAACGTGATCCGCACGGGTTCGCTCGGCGACGTCATGAAGGAATCGGTCGAAGCGGCACGCTCGGTGGTGCGTTCGCGTTCGCGTCGTCTCGGTATCAAGGACGAGGCGTTCGAGAAGCAGGACATCCACATCCACGTGCCCGAAGGCGCGACGCCGAAGGACGGTCCGTCCGCAGGCGGTGCGATGACGACGGCGCTGGTCTCCGTGCTCACCGGCATTCCGGTGCGTGCCGATGTCGCGATGACGGGCGAGATCACGCTGCGCGGCGAAGTGCTGCCGATCGGCGGCTTGAAGGAAAAGCTGCTCGCGGCGCATCGCGGCGGCATCAAGCTCGTGCTGATTCCGGAAGAGAACGTCAAGGATCTCACCGAGATTCCGGACAACGTGAAGAACTCGATCGAGATCGTGCCGGTCCGCTGGATCGACAAGGTGCTCGAACTCGCGCTCGAGCGTGTGCCGCAGCCGTTGCCGGAAGAAGAAGTGAAGGCCGACGACGCCAAGGCGGCGCCCGTTGCCGAGACGAAGGAAGCCGGCGCGACCGAAGTCGTCAAGCATTGAGCTTCACGTGAGCCGCGCTGATCGCGCGGCTTGCTGAAACGCTCGCCCCCCGAAAAACCCGCGGCATCGTCCGCGGGTTTTTGTTGTTGGGTGCAATTGCGCGCGGCGGCACGTCGCGTGCGCCCGTTAGATTCGTTGACGTTGCGCCAGATGGGTTGCGTTCGGCGCGCGCGCGGAGATCGGCCGTGGAAAGCATCACCGCATCGGGCCGAACCCCGCTTGACACGGTAGTTTCGGCCCCGTTAAATGAGCGGGCTCTGGTTCCAGACCAGACTGGAGCGGTTTGTCAGTGATATTCCTTGCCGGCGCACGGCGGCACCTTGCGCCACCACGATTGCCCAAACACATACTCGGGGACTGGAATGAACAAGACGGAATTGATCGATCACATCGCACAGCAGGCCGACATCTCAAAATTGGCTGCGGGACGCGCACTCGATGCCGTGATCGGTGGCGTCAAAAATACGTTGAAGAAGGGCGGCTCGGTCACGCTGATCGGCTTTGGCACCTTCGCGGTCGGCAAGCGCACGGCGCGTACGGGGCGCAATCCGCGCACGGGTGCGGCGATCAAAATCAAGGCGGCAAAAGTTCCTAAATTCAGGCCTGGCAAAGCGCTCAAAGATGCGCTAAACTAACGGGCTTGCTACTTGATGACTGCGCAGTGAAATGCCGCGGTTAGCGTAGTAGCAAAAAGCGCAGCAGAGTCATGAAGCTGGGTGCTTAGCTCAGTTGGTAGAGCGGCGCCCTTACAAGGCGTAGGTCGGGAGTTCGAGCCTCTCAGCACCCACCACAGCTTCAGATTCGCAACACGCGCATCCTGCGCGCGATAGTAGCGCACGCAGTCCATCAGCACGGAGCGGTAGTTCAGTTGGTTAGAATACCGGCCTGTCACGCCGGGGGTCGCGGGTTCGAGTCCCGTCCGCTCCGCCAGATCTATCAGCAAGAAGGCGAACTCCGGTTCGCCTTTTTTGTTGGTCGCTGTTGTAATATCGGGCGTTCTATTTTTCGGCGCCCTCCAACGCCTGGTCACGCATGCTCGACTTTTTCCGCAATCACAAACGACTGATGATGATGATGCTGATGCTGGTGATTCTGCCAGGTCTCGGCTTCGTCGGCATTCAAGGCTTCCGCGGTTTCTTTGACGAAAGCGCGAATGTTGCCAGCGTCAACGGTCACAAGATCACTCGCGCCGAATTCGACAATGCGGCGCGTCAGCAGATGGACCAGGCGCGGCAGATCATGGGCGCACGCTTCGACGCCACTCAGTTCGATACACCTCAGCATCGCGAGGACATTCTCGACGGGCTCATCCAGCAGCGCGTGCTCGTGGACGAAGTCCAGCGCCTGCATCTGACCGCCTCGGACGACGCGGTGCGCCGCACGCTGCTGTCCGATCCGATCATCTCGTCGCTGAAGAACCCCGACGGTTCGATCGACCTCGACAAGTACAAGCAGTTGCTCGCCATGCAGGGCATGACGCCCGAGCAGTACGACGAGCGCGTGCGCTATAGCCTCGCGATGCAACAGTTGCCGGCGGCGCTCGTGAACAGCGCGTTCACGCCAAAGGCGCTTGCGCAGCAGCTCACGGAGCTTTCCGAGCAGCAGCGCGAAGTGCAGGGACTCGCGTTCCACGCGAGCGACTACGCACCGAAGATCAACCCCACCGACGCGCAGCTGCAGTCGTACTACGACGCGCACAAGAGCGACTTCGCCACGCCGGCCACGGCGCAGATCCAATATCTGGTGCTTTCGGCCGCAACGGTTGGGGCCTCGGTCAATCCGACGGATGCCGATCTCAAGAAGTACTACGACGACAATATCGCGCACTACAAGACGCAGGAAGAAGTGCGGGCGAGCCACATCCTGATCACGGTCGCGAAGGACGCGAGCGCAGCCGATCGTGCCGCCGCCAGGCAGAAGGCGGAGCAGATTCTCGCGGAGGTCAAGGCGCATCCCGACCAGTTCGCGCAGATCGCCCAGAAGGACTCGCAGGATCCGGGCTCGGCCTCGAAGGGCGGTGACCTCGGCTACTTCGGCCCGGGCATGATCGCGGGCGGCCAGGCCTTCGACGATGCCGTCTTCAAGCTCAAGAAGGACGAGATCAGCGACGTGATTCAGTCGGACTTCGGCTACCACATCGTCAAATTGACGGACATCAAGCCGTCGGTGACCCAGTCCTTCGACGAAGTCAAAGGCCAGATCACCAACGACGTGAAGGCGCAGCAGGCGGCGAAGCTGCTCGCCGACGCGACGGACGGCTTTACCTCGATGGTCTACGAGCAGTCGAAGAGCCTCCAGCCGGCCGCCGACAAGTACAAGCTGACGCTCCAGACGGCCACGGTCACGCCGAAGCCGAACCCCGCGCTGCCGCAGGACAGCCCGCTGAACAACCCGAAGTTCCTCGACGCGGTGTTCGCGAGCGACTCGGTGAATCAGCACAACAACACGCAGGCGATCGACGTCGGCAACAACACGCTGATCTCCGCGCACGTGACGAGCTTCCAGCCCGCCGCCGTGCCCGCGTTCGCCGCCGTCAAGGATGCCGTGCGCCAGAAGGTGGTTGCGGAGCAGGCCGGCGACGCGGCGCGCAAGGACGGCGAAGCGAAGCTCGCGGCGCTGCAGAAGTCGAAGGCCACCGACGGCTTCTCGGCAGCGGTGAAGGTCACGCGCAACGACGCACAGGGGCTGCCGCCCAATGCGCTTTCGGCGGTGTTCAAGGCTGACCCGCAGAAGCTGCCTGCCTATGTGGGCGTCGATCTCGGCGACCAGGGCTATGCGATCTATCGCGTGAACAGCGTGACCAACGGCCCGCCCGCCGACGGTCCGCGTCTGACCGCCGCCCAGCAGCAGCTCGCAGGCGTGAGTGGCCAGTCCGAGACGCAGGCTTATCTCGATGCGCTGCGCGATCGCTCCAAGGTCAAGATGTATGGCTCGCTGGGCGCATCCAGCCAGTCTGACAGCGACGGGCAGTAAGCGTCGCAGCCCGCGTCACGCCAAGGCGCGTGAGTGCAAAAAAAGCCCCGCAAATGCGGGGCTTTTGTTTGGGCGTTCGCAGCGCGACTGAGGTGCTGCGCGCGCGTGCATTCGCAATCAGAGGCAGGCGCTGATATCGCCCGTGGCGTCGCTGCCCGCGCCACCGCCGGCACGGAAGCCGACCCACGTCTTCGCGTTGGCGTTCCACGCCGGGCGCACCGTTGCGGCCGCACCGTTCGGCGGCTGCTGGCCGGGCACATAGACATCGACGGCCTGGTCGTTGGCGAGGACGCTCTGCTGGACGACTTGCTGCTGCGAGCGGTCGGCCCACTTCCTGGCGATGCACTGCGCGACGGCCGCAGGCGGTTGCTGGCTCGTGCCGACCGATTGTGCGCCGCTCGGCACAGGTTGATTGGCGCAGGCTGCAAGGGTGGCCGTAATGGCAATCAGAGGTAAAAATTTCACGTTTTCTCCCTTCAGTCAGGGTCAGTCGGGAATCAGACGAAAGCCGCTCGTCCGCTGCAAACATGTGACCTGGCACACGACGCGCAACGCGCTTGACGGCGTCGCACGCCTGATACGACGGCGCAATGGCGCATCACGCAGATGCGCGCCATTGCGCTGTCAACGCTGCGCGCCGCCACCGAGCAGCGGCTTGAGCGTCGGCCACACGTTGTCGAGCAGCAAGGGCTGTGCCTGCTGGTTCGGATGCATCTGGTCGGACTGAAAGAGATTGGGTTTGTCGGCGAGGCCCGCGAGCAGGAACGGCACGAGCGGCACGTTCAACTCCGTCGAAAGCTGGCCGTAGAGGCCATGGAACCGGCGGGTGTAGTCGGGGCCGTAATTGGGGGGCACGTACATGCCCACCAGCACCGGCTGCGCATGGCCCTTGCGGATCTCGGCGACGATCGCGCGCAGATTGCTTTCCGTCATCGTGAGCGGAACGCCGCGCAGCGCGTCGTTCGCGCCGAGCTCGACGATCACGATCGAGGGCTTCATGCGCTGCATGACGAGCGGCAGGCGGGCGAGGCCGCCGCTCGTGGTGTCGCCGCTGATGCTCGCATTCGCGACGCTATAATCGATCCGCTCGCTCGTGAGCCGCTGGCGCAGCAGGGCGACCCAGCCCGTGTCGCGCGGCAGCCCGTATTCGGCGGAAAGGCTGTCGCCGAGCACGGCGATGACGGGCTTCGCGGCGGCGGGCTGGACGGCAGGCGCGGTAGCTGCGAAGGCGTCGTGCGAGCCGCCGGGCAGGGCGGCGCTGGCAGCGAGACCCAGCGCGGCCGTGGCCGTGAAAGCGGCGAGGGTGGCGATAGTGTTGAGGGCGGCGCGGGCCGTGGCGGCCGGCGCGGCGTGCCGCGCCCAGGCGGCGAATCTTTGCTTCATCATGTGCGAATGAATAGCGATCCAGTCATCGAAGTGCGTGGCCTGTGCAAGCGGGTCACCGACGCGAGCGGCGAGCTGACGATACTCGACGGCATCGACCTGACCGTGCACGCGGGCAGCAGCGTGGCGATCGTGGGCGCCTCGGGTTCGGGCAAGTCTACGCTACTGGGCCTGCTGGCCGGGTTGGACAGCGCGAGCGCCGGCTCGGTTCGCCTGCTTGGCCATGAGCTTACCGGCATGGCCGAGGATCAGCGCGCGGCGCTGCGCAACGGCGCGGTGGGCTTCGTGTTCCAGTCGTTCCAGCTGATGCCGCATCTGACCGCGCTCGAGAACGTCGCGCTGCCGCTCGAATTGCAGGGCGGGCTCACCACGCGCGAGGCGTTCGCGCGGGCCCGCGCGCTGCTGGAGCGCGTCGGGCTCGGGCAGCGCACGGCCCATTATCCGAAGCTGCTGTCGGGCGGCGAGCAGCAGCGCGTGGCGCTGGCGCGCGCGTTCGTCACGCACCCGGCCGTGCTGTTCGCGGACGAGCCCACCGGCAGCCTCGATGCCGCCACGGGGCATGCCGTCATTGACCTGATGTTCGAGCTCAATCGGGCAAACGCCGGTGCAAATAGCGATGGGAACAGCGGCGCGACGCTCGTGCTCGTCACGCACGACGTCGATCTCGCGCGCCGTTGCGACGCCATGGTGACGATCGAGGCCGGCCGCCGCGTGCCGAATGCGCTTCATATCGGCAGCCCGGAGGACGTGCGCGAAGCGCCCGAGCGCGGCCGTATCGAAGCTGGCCGTTGACCGGGCGCAAAACGCTTTAGCGCCCCAAAAAACAAGGCGTGCGCGGCTCTCACCGCGCACGCCTTTTTCATGCCATCAGCGCATCAACGCTTGAGCGCAGCGCGCGCCCTCGCGATCAGCGCGGCCGTTGACGAATCGTGCGGCTTCACGTCGGCGCTCGCGGCCGTGAGGTCGGCCTCGACCACCTTGCCGAGAATCTTGCCGAGCTCCACGCCCCACTGATCGAACGGGTTGATGTCCCAGACCGAGGCCTGCACCAGCACCTTGTGCTCGTACAGCGCGATCAGTGCGCCGAGCGAGCGCGCCGTGAGCGCGTCGACGAGCAGCGTCGTGGTCGGACGGTTGCCGGGGAAGACGAGGTGCGGCACGAGCTCGGGCTTGTCCGGGCCGGCCACCTTGCGCGCTTCCTCCTCGGTGCGGCCGAGCATCAGCGCCTCGCTCTGCGCGAAGCAGTTGGCGAGCAGCTTCGGATGATGATCGCCGAGCGGATGCTCGGGCGTGAGCACGGCGACGAAGTCGATCGGCACGATCGTCGGGCCCTGGTGCAGCATCTGGAAGAACGCGTGCTGGCCGTTCGTGCCGGGCTCGCCCCAGGTGACCGCCGCGGTCGGGTAATCGACGAACTGGCCGTCGAGGCGCGCAGACTTGCCGTTGCTCTCCATTTCGAGCTGCTGGAGGTAGGCGGGCAGGTAGTGCAGCGCTTCCGAGTACGGTGCAACCAGATAGCTCTGCGAGCCAAAGAAGTTGCGATACCAGATGCCGATCATGCCGAGCAGCACCGGCAGGTTCTTTTCGAGCGGCGCCTCGCGGAAGTGCTTGTCCATGTCGTGGGCGCCCGCGAGCAGCTCGTCGAACTGCTGCGGCCCGATCGCGATCATGATCGAAAGGCCCACGGCCGACCACAGCGAATAGCGGCCGCCCACCCAGTCCCACATCTCGAAGACGTTGTCTTTGGCGATGCCGAACTTCACGACTTCGGCGGGGTTCGCCGAAACCCCCACGAAGTGCTTCGCGAGCGCGCTTTCCGGGCAGCCGTGCTGGACGAACCAGTCGCGCATCGAGCGCGCGTTCGTCATGGTCTCGAGCGTCGTGAAGGTCTTCGAGACGATGATCGCGAGCGTTTCCTCCGGATCGATGTCATCGATCACGCGCCAGAGATCGGCGCCGTCGACGTTCGACACGAAGTGCGAGTGGATCTCGGGCGTTTCGAGATGCTTGAGCGCGTGCACGACCATCTTCGGCCCGAGGTCCGAGCCGCCGATGCCGATGTTCACCACGTGGCGGATGCGCTTGCCCGTGTAGCCGGTCCATGCGCCGCTGCGCACGGCGTCGGCGAATTTCGCCATCTTGGCGCGCTCGGCGGCGATCTGCGCGTGGAACGGCGCGTCGGGCTCGGTTGCGCGCAGCGCGGTGTGCAGTGCGGCACGGCCTTCGGTCGGGTTGACGACTTCGCCCGCGAACATCGCATCGCGGCGCTTTTCGACGCCGGCCTCGCGCGCGAGTTGCACGAGCAGCTTCAGCGTGGCGTCGTTGATACGGTTCTTCGAGAAGTCGGCTCCGAGGCCGCCGCCCGTGTACGTGTAGCGTTCGGCGCGAGTCGGCGCGGGATCGTTGGCGGGTGCGAACCAGTCGCGCATCTTTTCGTTGCGGATCTGTTCGTAGTGCGTCTGTAGCGCGGACCAGGCAGGAAGCGGATTCGTCATGTTCGTCTAGCGCGGGAAAACGAAGGGAGGGCGGCGAACGGCGCGGGCCGGTGGGCCGACGCGCGTCACGCGCTGCGGGGATGCGCGCGCCGCCGGTGAGCGGCGCGCGAAAGATCAGTATAGCGGGGCCGTGTGTCACTGAGCAGCACTGTGCGAATCGCCGAGTGGGACTAGCAAACCGCGTGCCGCAAGGCCGCCGGCGAAGCTTGCATCAATCTTTCAGCGCGTAGAACAAGCGGTTCATCAGGCGCCGGACCACCGGTGCGAGTTCGCCCGCGGCGAGGCCCACGGGGCCGTCGCCCTCGCTCACGAGCGTGTCGGCGGCGAGGCCGTGCAGGTAGACGCCCGCCAGTGCCGCTTCCCAGGGCGGCAGGCGCTGCGCGAGCAGGGCGCCGATCAGGCCGCCGAGCACGTCGCCGGTGCCGCCGGTGGCCAGCGCCGCATTGCCGGTGGGATTGACGGCGACGCGCCCATCGGGCGCGGCGATGATCGTGCCGCTGCCCTTGAGGACGGCGACCGCCGCATAGCGCGCCGCAAGTGCGCGCGCCGCGGCCAGCCGGTCGCGCTGCACGGCGGCTGTATCCGTGCCGAGCAGCCGCGCGGCTTCGAGCGGATGGGGCGTGAGCACGCATGGCGTGCCATGGGCGCTCAAGTGCTCGGCCACGCGCTTGGCGAGCAGTTCATCGCGGGCGACGAGGTTCAGGGCGTCCGCGTCGAGCAGCACTGCAACGTCGAGCTGCAGGATGCGGTCGACGAGCTGCCGTGCGGACGCGCTCCCGCCCATGCCGCAGCCCGCCGCGACGGCGCTCATCGTCTCGAGGGCGAGCTTGCCGGCGGTATGCAGCATCAGCTCGGGATGCGGCGCGTCGTAGGGCGGCGCGTCGCTGCCGAGGAAGCCCACGTGAACCTTGCCAGCGCCCGCGAGCAGAGCGGCGCGGGCGGCGAGGATCGGTGCTCCGCACATGCCGGTGTCGCCGCCCACCACGGCGAGCGTACCGAAGCTGCCTTTGTTGGTGGCGAAATCGCGCGCGGGCAACGCCGCGGAGAACAGCGCCGGCGCGTTCAGGCGCGCGGGTTGGGCGATCGTGTCTGCCAACGGATGCGTTCCGGGATCGGCTTCGATGCCAGTTGGCTGGATGGTTCTTGCGCCTGGCGCCGTGTCGGGCGCGAGACCCGCATCGAGGCCAATCGGCGCCACGCTCACCGCGCCGGCGTAATCGCGGCCCGCGCCCGTATAGAGCCCCGGCTTCGCGGCGATGAAGGTGACGGTATGGGTCGCGCGCACGGCCGGGCCGCCACCGACGACGTTGCCCGTGTCGCTGTCGAGGCCGCTCGGCACATCGAGCGCGAGCACATGCCCGTGGCTGCGCGCGCGTGCCGCAAGCCGTTGCGCAAGCGCACCGAACACGCCGTCGAGCGCGCGCGCGAGGCCGATGCCGAACAGGCCATCGACGAGCCAGCCGTAGGCGTCGAACGACTCGGGCGGCGCGGTGGTGATCGGCACGCTTGCGGCGCGCGCCTCGGCGAGCGCCCAGCGCGCGTCGTCGGGCTTCACTTCGAGCGGCATGCAGACTTCGACGTCGATGCCCGCGCGCTTGAGCTCGGCGGCGGCCACGAGCGCGTCGCCGCCGTTGTTGCCGGGGCCGGCGGCGAACCAGACGGGCTTCGCGCTGACCGGCGACGGTGCATGCGCGATCTGCTCGCGCAGAAAATGGGCGGCGCCGGCGCCGGCTCGTGCCATCAGCGTGTGCTCGGGTAGCGCAGCCTGAGCGGCCGTTTCAGCTTCGCGTAACTGCGCGACGGTGAGGAGTGGCACGGCGCGGTCGTGCGGATTGACGAGCATCGGAAGGGGCAGGGTGAACGTGGCGTCTGTCATGGTGGCGAAGGCAGCCGCAAGAGACGGCTGCGCGTGCGGGAATTCGACAATGCAACGATACCCGAGCGCCGCGCGTCCGGGTGCTGGCAGACGCGCTATCGCGCTCGCTGACAGGGTGTCAGCGGCCCTGGAACATCATGAAGCGGAAGGAAGAAAAGGCGCGAGCGCGCCTCAATCGCGCCCGGGCCAGAGCGCTTCGATGGTCTCGGCGGGCAGATCGGGCGCGGTGCCCGAGATCTGTGCAGCAATGAGGCGCGCCGACCCCAGCGCGAGTGCCCAGCCGGCCGGCCCATGCCCGGCATTGACGTAGAGCCGCGGGTGCCCTGCGCTGCCCACCGCGGGCATGCCGTCGGCGGAGAGCAGCTTCATGCCTTCCCACGCGAGCGCCGCCGAAATGCGCGCGGCGCCTGGCGCCCAGTCGCGCGAGGCCTCGCCGAGCAGGGCGAGGGCCTCTTCGGTGAGCGCCTCGGGCAGCGCCTCGTCGAGCTCCTTCATGCGCTGGAGCACCGCGCCGCCCGAAATGCGCAACCGGTGATTCGTGCGCGTGATCGCGATACGCCGTGCGGCGTCGATCAGCGTCGTATGCGGCACGCATTCCTCGTGCGCGACGGGCGCGTTCAGTGTGTGCACGCGCACGGGATAGAACGGCAGCTTGAAGCCGAGCGGCGCGAGCAGCCTCGGCGTTTGCGCGCCGGCCGCGACGACCACGGCATCGGCGGAAATCACTTCGACGTCGCGCTTGCGCGCCGCTTCCTCGGGGCGCGGCGCGAGCTCCACGGCCGCGCGCGCGTTCTCGAGGCGGATCGCGCTCACGGTGCGCCCGGTCTGGAACTGCACGCCGCCGAGCGTATCGAGCTCTTGCTTGAGCTGCTTGACGAAGAGCGGACAGTTGGCCACGCGCGCGTGGTCGAAGCGCACGGCGCCGGCGAACGGCGGATCGGCGGGAATCGTGTGTTCGGCCGCCACGCACTCGTGCGCAGTGAGGACGTGATGTGGCGTCTCGAAATGGCGCAGCAATTCGAGCGCGGGTTGCGTGAGCGACCATTCGTCGCTGCCGCGCACGAGGTAGAGCAGGCCTTCGCGCTGCTCGTATTCGAGCTGGAAGCGGCCCTCGGCGTCCTCCAGCACGTTTTGCGCCGATTCGATCAACGGCCGCAGGAGCGTGTAGCGCGCGGCGAAGGCTTCCGAGCCGTGCAGTGTCGAGAGACGCTTCACGAAGGTGCGCGCCTGGCCGGTGAAACCGGTCTTGCAGATCACTCCGCCCGACGACTGCCGGCCGTTGCGCAGGAAAGTGGGGCCGAACCAGACGTCGAGCGGTGTGGGCAGCACGACGCCGCTATGGCCATAGCTCGCGCCTTGTGCAACGGTGGCGTGGCGCTCGACTACGCAGACGCGGTGGCCCGCCGCGCGCAATTGGTAGGCGGTGGCGACGCCGGCGATTCCGCCGCCAATGACGATGACATCCATGATGATTCGATCTGCAGGCAGGCGGCGCGCCGAGGAGCGAGGGCGCCCTGCCGAAGGGGGTGAGGCATGCGGCGCAGGCTGTCGCGCCGATCGGGTGAAACGCGCAATCATAGCAGCCAAACCGGGCCGCTCGCCATGTGCGCGGCATGCGTGCGTCGACCCAGGACAAGCGGGCAATCACGCCGCGCGAGCGCCGCTCGCGAGACGCGCAATACCGGCCGGCCACCGCTGCGCCAGCCCATCCTGAATCAAGAAAATATCGATGACGCCACGCGGATCATCGTGACGCCATACGCCGGTGTCGCGAAAAGACGCACGGGCGTGCCGTTTCAAGCGCGTTGCGCCCGCCTCGAAGGGCGGCCGGAAGGGGGCTTCCGGGTTATAATCGCGATCTCCTTTCATCGCCCGACGTCGGCCCGACGTCACCGCCTGCGTGCGGCGCTTCGCCACCCCGCGAGTTGCCCGTGCGAGGCGAAGGCGCGACGTAACTCCGACGCAACTTCGACGCAACGCCCCAGTCCATGGCCCACTTCTCGTGTTTCCCCGGTGCTTCGGCCCTCTCCGATTTCCGCCAGACCCGCCTGCTCGAAACGCTTCAGCGTATCGATGCCAATATCGTCGGCGTACACGGTCAGTTCCTGCACTTCGTCAACTCGGCCACGCCGCTCACCGCTGACGACAGCGCGAAGATCGAAGCGCTGATGCACTACGGCGCGCCATTCGCGGCCCCGCAGGAGCGTGGCAGCGCGGTGACGTTCCTCGTCGTGCCGCGCTTTGGCACGGTGTCGCCGTGGGCGAGCAAGGCCACCGACATCGCGCATCACTGCGGCCTCGAGCAGGTGCGCCGCATCGAGCGTGGCGTCGAGTACACGGTGATCCTCAAGAGCGGCCTGCTGGGCGGCAAGAAGACCCTGTCGGACGAGGCGCACGCCGCCGTCGCGGCCGCGCTGCACGATCGGATGACCGAAAGCGTGGCGGCCTCGCGCGACACGGCGCTGCATCTGTTCGACGAGCTGCCGGCGCGGCCGATGCAGACCGTCGACGTGCTCGGCCACGGCCGCAAGGCGCTCGAGACGGCCAACGTCGAACTGGGCCTCGCGCTCGCCGACGACGAAATCGACTACCTCGTCGAGAACTTCACCAAGCTCGAACGCAATCCGACCGACGTCGAGCTCATGATGTTCGCGCAGGCCAACAGCGAGCACTGCCGCCACAAGATCTTCAACGCGAGCTGGACGATCGACGGCCAGGACCAGGACCTGTCGCTGTTCGCGATGATCCGCAACACCGAGAAGGTGAGCCCGCAGGGCACCATCGTCGCCTACTCGGACAACTCGTCGATCATGGAAGGCGCAGTCGCGGAACGCTGGTTCCCGCGCAAGAGCAACACAGACGGTACGCCGGGCGAGCAGTACGGCCGCCACACCGAGCTCACGCACACGCTGATGAAGGTGGAGACGCACAACCACCCGACCGCGATCTCGCCGTTCGCCGGCGCGGCAACGGGCTCGGGCGGCGAAATTCGCGACGAAGGCGCGACGGGCCGCGGCGCGCGTCCGAAGGCCGGCCTCACGGGCTTCACGGTCTCGAACCTCGACTTGCCCGACGCGCGCGAAACGTGGGAAAACGCCCGCGACGCGGTCACGCCGCTCGCGCACCGCAATCCCGCCGATGCAAGCGAGGCCTATGGCCGTCCGGACCGTATCGCCTCGCCGCTGCAGATCATGATCGACGGGCCGCTCGGCGGCGCCGCGTTCAACAACGAATTCGGCCGTCCGAACCTCGGCGGCTACTTCCGCACCTACGAGCAGAACGTCGCCGGCACCGTGCGCGGCTATCACAAGCCGATCATGATCGCGGGCGGCATCGGCAACATCAGCGCGACGCTCACGCACAAGCAGGACCTGCCCGCGGGCACGCTGCTGATCCAGATTGGCGGCCCCGGCATGCGCATCGGCATGGGCGGTGGTGCCGCCAGCTCGATGGCCACGGGCACGAACACCGCCGAGCTCGACTTCGACTCGGTGCAGCGCGGCAACCCTGAAATCGAGCGCCGCGCGCAGGAAGTCATCAACTCGTGCTGGCAGCTCGGCGAGGCCAACCCGATCCTCTCGATCCACGACGTGGGCGCGGGCGGCCTCTCGAACGCGTTCCCCGAGCTCGTCGACGGCGCCGACAAGGGCGCGCGCTTCGAGCTGCGCAAAGTGCAGCTCGAAGAATCGGGCCTCTCGCCGCGCGAGATCTGGTCGAATGAGTCGCAGGAGCGTTACGTCCTCGCGATCCCGCCCGCCGCTCTGCCGATGTTCGAAGCGATCTGCCAGCGCGAGCGCTGCCCGTTCGCCGTGGTGGGCGTGGCGACCGCGGAGCGCGAACTGAAGCTGATCGACACCGACGAGCAGGCGCTCGCCGCGAACGGCGGCCACCAGCCTGTCGACATGCCGATGGACATCCTGCTCGGCAAGCCGCCGCGCATGCACCGTAACGTCGAGCACGCGAGCGTGCCGCTCACGCCAGTCGAAGTCACGGGCATCTCGCTCGACGAAGTCGCGAAGAGCGTGCTGCGCAACCCGACGGTCGGCAGCAAGTCCTTCCTCATCACTATCGGCGACCGCTCGGTGGGCGGCACGACGGTGCGCGACCAGATGGTCGGCCCGTGGCAGGTGCCGGTGGCCGACTGCGCGATCACCGCGCTCGACTACGCCGGCTACAAGGGCGAAGCGATGACGATGGCCGAGCGCACGCCGCTCGCCGTGATCGATGCACCGGCGTCGGGCCGCATGGCCGTGGGCGAGGCGATCACCAACATCGCCAGCGCGCCCATTCTCTCGCTCGACAAGCTCAAGCTCTCGGCGAACTGGATGGCCGCCTGCGGCGCACCGGGCGAAGACGCCGCGCTCTACGACACCGTGAAGGCGATCGGCATGGAGCTGTGCCCGGCGCTCGGCATCGGTATTCCGGTGGGCAAGGATTCGCTCTCGATGCGCACGAAGTGGAATGAAGAGGGCGTCGCGAAGGAAGTGGTCGCGCCGGTCTCGCTGATCATTTCCGCGTTCGCGCCGGTCGAGGACGTGCGCCGCCACGTGACGCCGCAACTGCGCCGCGCCGACGAAGTGGGCGACTCGGTGCTGATCGCGATCGATCTGGGCCGCGGCAAGAACCGTATGGGCGGCAGCATCTTCGCGCAGGTCACCCAGCAGGTGGGCGACGCGGTGCCCGACGTGGACAGCGCCGAAGACCTCAAGCAGTTCTTCACGGCGATCCAGCAGCTCAACGCGAACGAGCAGCTGTTCGCGTACCACGACCGCTCGGACGGCGGCCTGTGGGCGACGGTCTGCGAAATGGCGTTCGCGGGCCATACGGGTGTGTCGCTGAACGTCGACATGCTCACGCTCGACAGCGAGCACGAGTCCGATTACGGCGATGCCAAGGACTGGGCGAAGCAGACCAGCGGCCGCCGCGAAGACCGCACGGTGCGCGCGCTGTTCTCGGAGGAACTGGGCGCCGTGATTCAGGTGCCGGCCCAGCAGCGCGACGCCGTGTTCGCCGTGCTGCGCCAGCATGGCCTTTCGGCGTGCTCGCATGTCGTCGGCACGCTCAATAACCGCGACTCGATCGAGATCTATCGCGACGCCAAGCGCATCTATGAAGCGCCGCGCGCGGAACTGCAACGCGTGTGGAGCGAAGTGAGCTGGCGCATCGCGCGCCTGCGCGACAACCCCGCGTGCGCCGACGCCGAATACGACGCGCTGCTCGACGCCGCCGATCCGGGCATGCAGCCGCATCTCACGTTCGACCCGGCCGAAGACGTGGCCGCGCCGTTCATCGGCAAGGGCGCGCGTCCGCGCGTGGCGATCCTGCGCGAGCAGGGCGTGAACTCGCACCTCGAAACGGCCTACGCGTTCGATCGCGCCGGTTTCGACGCGCACGACGTGCACATGAGCGACCTGCTCGAAGGCCGCGCGACGCTCGCCGACTTCGCGGGCGCAGTGGCCTGCGGCGGCTTCTCGTACGGCGACGTGCTGGGCGCGGGCGAGGGCTGGGCCAAGACGATCCGCTTCAACGCGAAGCTCGCGGACATGTTCGCGGCGTTCTTCGCGCGTGAGGACACCTTCGCGCTCGGCATCTGCAACGGCTGCCAGATGCTGTCGAGCCTTGCCTCGATGATCCCGGGCGCGCAAGCCTGGCCCAAGTTCACGCGCAACAAGTCGGAGCAGTTCGAAGCGCGCTTCTCGCTCGTCGAAGTGCAAAGCTCGCCGTCGATCTTCTTCAACGGCATGGAAGGCTCGCGCATTCCGGTCGCGGTCGCGCACGGCGAAGGCTTTGCGGACTTCTCGCAGCAAGGCGACATCTCGAAGGTGGCGGTGGCGATGCGCTACGTCGACCACCGTGGTCAGGCGACCGAAGGCTATCCGTTCAACCCGAACGGCTCGCCGCAGGGCATCACCTCGGTCACGACGCCCGATGGCCGCTTCACGGTGCTGATGCCGCACACCGAGCGCGTGCAGCGCACGGTGACGATGAGCTGGCATCCGGAAGGCTGGGGCGAGGCGAGCCCGTGGCTGCGTGCGTTCCAGAACGCGCGCAAGTGGCTGGGCTAAGCTGCGCTGCCGTTCCGCCGTCGGACTGACGGCCCCGTCGGAGTCGAGAGACCCCGGCCATGCCCTGGACCTGGGTGTGGCCGGGGTTTCAGGTTTTTGGCGGCAAGAGAGCGAACGCCCCGAAGTGCCGCCAGGACAGGCTTGCGGCGAATGCGCCTCTTATTCACCGCATTTGTTGCGGCGAATAACTTGTCGATGCGGCGAATACGGCTCATAATCGCCGCATGAATAGCGGCGATTACACCTACATCTGGCAAGCCGGCGATTGGCCGATCTGGCGCTACGACCTGGCGAAACTGGCCGAGCCCATGGCCGAGGCGAGCCGCGCCCAGGGATTGCTGATGGGGCGTCTGGCCGATGTCGGCATGAGGCTGCGCGATCAGGCCAGCCTTGCCGCCTTGACCGACGACGTGGTCAAAACCAGCGAGATCGAAGGCGAGCATCTGAACGTTGCCTCGGTACGGTCGTCCATTGCGCGTCGTCTGGGTGTGGACATCGGCGCGCTGGCACCCGTGGATCGCCACGTCGACGGCGTGGTGGAGATGGTGCTGGACGCCACCTCCCATAGCCGCTTGCCGGTCACGAAAGCGCGCCTGTTCGGCTGGCACGCGGCATTGTTTCCGACCGGCTACGCGGGTCTCTCGCGCATTGACGTCGGCGCGTGGCGCGACGATTCCCGCGGGCCGATGCAAGTCGTCTCCGGTCCGGTGGGTCGACAGTATGTGCATTTCGAGGCGCCGCCTGCGCAACGGCTCGACGCCGGGATGAGCGGCTTCCTCGACTGGATCAACGGCCCGCCGAAGGAGCCGCCGCTGATCCGGGCTGGCCTTGGGCATCTATGGTTCGTCACGCTGCATCCGTTCGATGACGGCAATGGCCGGGTGGCCCGAGCCATCGGCGACTTGTTGCTGGCGCGTGCAGACGGTAGCCTGCAACGCTTCTATAGCTTGTCGGCACAGATACAGCGGGAGCGCAAGGCGTACTACGAGATCCTGGAGCGCACCCAGAAACAGTCGATGGACGTCACCGACTGGCTGGCCTGGTTCTTCGATGCGTTGCATCGTGCGGTCGATCAAGCGCAGTTCACGCTGGATACGGTGCTGGCCAAGGCACGCTTCTGGCACCACTGGGCCACTGCACCGTTCAACGAGCGGCAAGCGAAGTTGGTCAACAAGCTGCTCGATGGTTTCGACGGCAAGCTCACCAGCGGCAAATGGGCGGCCATCGCCAAATGCTCCTCCGATACCGCGCTACGCGATATCAACGACCTGCTCGCGCGCGGCGTTTTGCGCAAGGCGGAAGGAGGCGGGCGCAGCACGAGCTACGAGTTGAATGCTTTGCCGAAGTAACGGCGCACCTGAACGGCCCGGTCGCCAGCGCATCACGTCCCGCCAGGCCGACAAAAAACCCCGCGCCTTCGCAGGTCGCGGGGTTTTTGATCACAGCAACGAAGCCGCGAATGCAGCCTTACTGAATCTTGGCCTTGTCGCGCAGTTGCTGCTCGAACGCGAGCAGCTTTTGCTGCTGCAACTGCTGCACGATTTGCGGACGCACCTGCTCGAGCGGCGGCGGTGCGATGTCGCGAATGTCGTCCACGCGGATGATGTGCCAGCCGAACTGCGTGTGCACCGGCGTATCGGTGATCTGGCCTTTCTGCAGGTGCGTGGCCGCATCGGCGAATTCCGGCACGTAGGCCTTCGGGTCCGACCAGTCGAGATCGCCGCCGTTCTTCGCCGAACCCGGGTCCTTCGAGTATTGCTTCGCGAGGTCTTCGAAGTTCGCGCCGGCCTTGATCTTCGCGATCAGGTCCTTCGCCTGCTGCTCGTTGTCCACGAGGATGTGATGCAGGTGGTATTCCTTGCCGCCCGCGCTTTGCGTGAGCTTGTCGTACATCGCCTTGACTTCGGCGTCGGTGGGCGGGTTGTTCTTGAGGAAGTCCTGGATCCACGCATGCAGGACGACCTGCTGCTGCGCCATCGCCAGTTGCGCCTTCACGTCCGGACGGTTCGGAATGCCGAGGCGCGCCGCTTCCTGCATCAGCACCTGACGGTTGATGAGTTCCTCGCGCACGGCCTTTTCCAGGTCCGGCGTGTCTTGCTGGCCCTGGGCCACGACCTGGGCGATGAGCGCGTCGGCCTGCGACTTCGGAATCGGCGTGCCGTTCACGACGGCAACGTTCTGCGCAAAGGCGGGAGCCGCCGCACACGCAGCCAGCAACACCCAGAGACGGGTTTTCTTCAGGGTCATCGAAAAGTCCTAACGGGGCGAACTAAAAGTAGGGTTTAGCGGGGCGCGCCTGGCCGGGGCAGCGCTGCCGCCTCTTCGGGCGTGAGCGCCGTGATTGCGAGCGCGTGAATGCCGCGCTGCATGGCTTCGGCCAGCGCATCATACACCATGCGATGCCTTGCCACGCGGGCTTTCCCCGCGAATGCGGCCGCAACGATCGTGACGTGATAATGGCCGCCCGCCGAGGCGCCGGCATGGCCCGCATGCTGCGCGCTGTCGTCGCGCACGACGATCGACGCGACGGGCGCGAGCGCCGCCGTGAGGCGCGTTTCGATCAGCGCCATGCGCTCGGCGGGGCTGGCATTCAGAAACACGTCGCTCATTCTTCTTCCTTCATGTGACGCGAGAGCCACAGGCTCTGGCCGAGGATGAACACCACGAGGATGCCCGTCGCGCCAAACAGCTTGAAGTCGACCCAAGCATCGGTGGAGAAGTGGAACGCAACGAACAGATTGAGGATGCCGAGCAGCGCGAAGAAGACCGACCAGACGAAGTTCAGCTGCGTCCAGATGCGCGACGGCAGGCTGATCTGCTTGCCCATCATCGCTTCGATGAGGTTCTTGCCGAACGCCACCTGCGAGACCAGCAGCACGACCGAGAAGGCCCAGTAGAGCACCGTGGGCTTCCACTTGATGAAGGTCTCGTCGTGCAGCATGAGCGTGGCGCCGCCGAACACGACGACGATCCCGAGACTGAGCCACAGCATGGGGTCGACCTTGCGGTGGCGGAACGCCACCCACGCGATCTGCGCGAGCGTTGCGACGATCGCCACGGCCGTGGCCGTGAAGATGCCCCACAGCTTGAAGGCGACAAAGAACAGGATGATCGGGAACAGATCAAACAGAAATTTCATATCGGCCTGAAAGTTTACAAAAGGAGCCGCAAAAAGAGGGCGCGACGCTTTCAGTCCTGCGTCACCCCCTGCGGGACGCGAGCTTGCCTCGCCCGCGTTCACTTGGGCTCGAATTGTAGCGCAGCCGAATTGATGCAATACCGAAGGCCGGTCGGGGCCGGGCCGTCCTCGAACACGTGACCGAGGTGCGCGCCGCAGTGCTTGCAGCGCACTTCGATGCGCAGCATGCCGTGCGAGCGGTCCGTGCGCTCCTCGATCACTTCGCCGTTGATCGGGCGGAAGTAGCTCGGCCAGCCGCAGCCGGCGTCGAATTTCGTATCCGACTCGAAGAGCGGCGTGCCGCAGCACACGCAGTCGTATACGCCGCGCTCGGTGTGGTCCCAGTACTTGCCCGTGAAGGGGCGCTCGGTGGCCGCGTGGCGCGTGACCTGGTACTGCGTGGCGTCGAGCTGCTTGCGCCATTCGGCGTCGGACTTCTGGCCGGGGTAGGCGTCGGAGTTGTGATCGTCCTGGCTCATGTCGGGTTCCTGTCGGGTCAAATGCGCGGTGGAAGGCTCTGCCGTAGATGGGGGCGTGCTCACGAAGAGCAACTGACTTCGAGCGAGCTCGCCCAATCGGGCGGCAGCGCTGCGTAGGCTTCGTGCTCGGGCTGCTCGTCGAACGGACGCTCGAGCACCTTTGCCAGCCGTTCCAGCTCGCTGAAATCTTTCTGCGCGGCGCGCTCGATGGCCGTTTGCGCGAGGTGATTGCGCAGCACGTATTTCGGGTTCACGCGATTCATCGCGACGGCGCGCGCGGTGTCGTCGCGCGTTTCGAGTGCGAGGCGGGCGCGATAGTCGAGGCTCCAGGCGTCGAACGCGGCGCGATCGAGGAACAGGTCGCGCACGGACGTGTCGCCTTGCGCGTCGTGCTTCGAGACGCGCGAAAGATGGCGGAACGTCAGCGTGAAGTCGGCGCGGTTCGCGTGCATGATTTCGAAGAGACGATTCGCAAGCGCGTCGTCGCCTTCGTGCGCGTGTTCGAGGCCGAGCTTTGCGCGCATGCGGGCTTCCAGCGCCGGCGCGAAGTGCCCCTTGAAGCGTTCGAGCACGCCTTGCGCATCGGCCACGCAGCGCTCGCCGCGCGCCTTTTCGTCGGCGATGTCGTAGTGCGCGCCAAACAGCGGCAGCAGCGCCTGCGCGAGGCGGAACAGATTCCAGTACGCGATCTGCGGCTGCATGCGGTAGGCGTAGCGGCCCTGCGAATCGGAGTGGTTGCAGATGTGATTCGCGTCGAACCCGTCGATGAAGCCGAACGGGCCATAGTCGATCGTGAGGCCGAGTATCGACATGTTGTCGGTGTTCATCACGCCATGGCAGAAGCCCACGGCCTGCCACTCGACCATCAGCGCCGCCGTGCTGCGCACCGCTTCGTCGAGCAGCTCGAGATACGGATCGTCGGCTTCGCGCAGATGCGGGTAGAAGCGGCCGATCACATGATCGGCGAGTGCGCGCAGCGCCTCCACGTTGTCGTTTGAATAGAAGTGCTCGAAGTGGCCGAAGCGCACGAAGCTCGGCGACACGCGCGTGACGACCGCGGCGGTTTCGAGCTCTTCGCGGCGCACCGGCTGATCCGAGCCGATCACGGTCAGCGCGCGCGTGGTCGGAATGCCGAGGTGATGCATCGCCTCGGAGCACAGGAATTCGCGGATCGACGAGCGCAACACCGCGCGGCCGTCGCCCATGCGCGAATAGGGCGTGCGCCCCGCGCCCTTGAGCTGGACCTCGAGGCGCTTGCCCGCGTGCTCGATCTCGCCGAGCATGAGCGCGCGCCCGTCGCCGAGCTGGCCCGCCCAGACGCCGAACTGGTGTCCCGAGTAGACGCTCGCATACGACATCGTCGAAGGCGATCGCTCGCGTGTGAAGTTGCCGCAGAAATACTCGGCGAATGCGGGATCGGACGGCACCTCGCGATCGAGGCCGAGCAGCGCCGCCGTCTGCTCCGAGAAGCCCACCACGTACGGCGCGGGCAGCGGAGCGCCGGGCAGCCGCGTATGGAAGGTCGCGCCGAGCGCTGCGAACGTGTCGTCGCGGGGCACGCCGAGCGCGCGTTCGAAGTCGGCGAGCGGGCCGTCTGACGGCGCGCGCGGGGCGGTCGAGCCGCCGTTTGAGTCAGTTTGGCCTGGTGAAAACGACATGTTGAGCGCCTGTTGAATAGCCGATATTGTAAGTCCGCGCCCGCCGGCGTGCAGGACGCGGCCCGAACGCGTGTCGGACTTGCCTTTGCGGCTCCCTGCATGCCGCGCCGAGACCGGCGAGGATTACGCCATCCCATACAAAAAAACTGGCATTCGAGTCGAGGAGACCGCTGACCATGACCGCGACCACCGCGCCGCTGTTGGGACAAATGATGGACGTGCCGCTCCTCGTGTCGTCGCTGATCGCGCACGCGGCGCGCCATCACGGCAACGCGCAGATCGTGTCGCGGCGCATCGAAGGCGACGTGCATCGCTATACGTACCGCGAGTGCGAAGTACGTTCGAAGCAGCTGGCGCAGGCGCTGATCGCGCTCGGCGTCGAACCGGGCGAGCGCATCGGCACGCTCGCGTGGAATGGCTACCGGCACCTCGAGGCGTACTTCGGCGTAACCGGCTTCGGCGCCGTGTGCCACACCATCAATCCGCGCCTCTTCCCCGAGCAGATCGCCTGGATCGTCAATCACGCGGAAGACCGCTACGTCCTCTTCGACATCACATTCGCCGCGCTCGTCGACACGCTCGCGCCGCAGTGCCCGCAGGTGCGCGGCTGGATCGCACTGTGCGACGAGGCTCACCTGCCGGCCATGCGCACGCCGGTGCTCTGCTATGAGACGCTGCTCGCGGCGCAAAACGGCGCGTACGACTGGCCCTTGCTCGACGAGCGCAGCGCCTCGAATCTCTGCTACACCTCTGGCACCACGGGCAACCCGAAGGGCGCGCTCTATACGCACCGCTCGGCAGTCCTGCACGCCTATGGTGCATCGCTGCCCGACGCGATGGGGCTTTCCGCGCGCGACGCCTTGCTGCCGGTCGTGCCAATGTTCCATGTCAACGCGTGGGGCGTGCCGCACGCGGCGCCGCTCAACGGCACGAAGCTCGTGCTGCCCGGCAAGGATCTCGATGGCAAGTCGCTCTACGAGCTGATGGAAGCCGAGGGCGTGACCTGCTCGGCCGGCGTGCCGACGGTGTGGCTCGGCCTGCTCGCGTACATGCGTGAGACCGGCGTGAAATTCTCCACGCTCAAGCGCACGGTGATTGGCGGCTCGGCGTGTCCGCCGGCCATGCTGCGCACCTACGAAGACGACTACGGCGTGCAGGTGATCCACGCGTGGGGCATGACCGAGATGTCGCCGCTCGGCACGCTCGCCAAGCTGAACTGGGAGCAGGCGCGGCGCCCGCCCGAGGCGCAACGCGCGCTGCTCGAAAAGCAGGGGCGCGTGATTTTCGGCGTCGACATGAAAATCGTCGGCGACGACGGGCGCGAGTTGCCATGGGACGGCGTGGCATTCGGCGATCTGCACGTGCGCGGGCCGTGGATCATTGATCGCTATTTCAGGCAGGAAAACGGCACGCCGCTCGTGGACGGCTGGTTCCCGACCGGCGACGTCGCGACCATCGATCCCGACGGCTTCCTGCACATCACCGACCGCAGCAAGGACGTGATCAAGTCGGGCGGCGAGTGGATCAGCTCGATCGAGCTCGAGAACATCGCGGTGGCGCATCCGGCCATCGCGGAGGCCGCGTGCATCGCCTGCGCGCATCCGCGCTGGACCGAGCGGCCGTTGATCGTCGCGGTGAAGAAGCCGGGGGCGCAGGTGACGCGCGAGGAGCTGCTGGCGTTCTTCGACGGCAAGGTGGTGAAGTGGTGGCTGCCCGACGACGCGGTGTTCGTCGACGAACTGCCGCACACGGCCACCGGCAAGCTGCAAAAGCTCAAGCTGCGCGAGCAGTTCCGCCATTACGTGTTGCCGAGCGCGCTGGAGGTGGGCGAGAAGTGTCCGCTCGAGCCCCACGACTCGGACAGAAGCGCGGGCGGCGGCGCGGCCGGCGGAGCCCCGGACAGCACGCAATCGGCCGACCTGCGCCGCTAGCGCCCAACACACTCGAACACAGCGCAGCCCTCGGGCTGCGTTTTTTTCGCCTGTCTGTCCGATTTCCGCGCATTGGCCGAAGACTCAGTACAAACCCTGGCGTCTTGTGCGCAGCAAAAAATTGAACGAACGTTCTTTTTTCGGTATTCTGCGTGTAGACCGGGAATGCCGGACAATGAAGCGGCCGGTGCGTGTGCCTGATACACGTGATGCACATCGCGGCCCGCAAGTACGGAGGCAGGCAAATGGCAGTGGATTACACGACTCGCGACGGCGTCGCCGTCATCACGCTCAACAATCCGCCCGTCAACGGGCTCGGGCATTCGACCCGCACCGGCATCGTCGAGGGTCTGGCGCGTGCCAACAGCGATCCGGCCGTTTCGGCGATCGTGATCACGGGCGCCGGCAAGGCCTTCTCGGGCGGCGCCGACATCACCGAATTCAATACGCCCAAGGCGACCCAGGAGCCCACGCTCCACACCGTCATCAAGGAAGTCGAGAAGAGCGCGAAGCCCGTCGTGGCCGCGATCCATAGCGTGGCCATGGGCGGCGGCCTCGAGCTCGCGCTCGGCGCGCACTATCGCATCGCCGCGCCGGGCGCGCAGATCGCGCTGCCCGAAGTGAAGCTCGGCATCCTGCCCGGCGCGGGCGGCACGCAGCGCCTGCCGCGCGCCATCGGCCTCGAGGCCGCGCTCAACATGATCGTGAGCGGCGCACCGGTGCCTTCCGAAAAGCTCGCGAATGCGGGCCTGTTCGACGCCATGGCGCAAGGCGATCTGCTCGACGAGGCCGTCGCCTTCGCGCGCAAGGCCGCCGACAAGCAAGGGCCGCATCCGCTCGTGCGCAACCGCAAGATCGAGCATCCGAATGCCGAAGGCTTCCTGCAGTTCTCGCGCAACACCGTTGCGGCGATGTCGAAGAACTATCCGGCGCCGGTGAAGTGCGTGGACGCCATTGCCGCGGGCGTGAAGCAGGGCTTCGATAAAGGCCTCGTGTTCGAGCGCGAATGCTTCCTCGAACTCGTGCAGACGCCGGAGAGCCGCGCGCTGCGCCATGCGTTCTTCGGCGAGCGCGCCGCGAGCAAGATCCCCGACGTGCCGTCGAGCACGCCCACGCGCGAGATCCAGAAGGTGGCGGTGATCGGCGCGGGCACGATGGGTGGCGGCATCACCATGAACTTCCTCAACGCGGGCCTGCCGGTCACCTTGCTCGAAACGAAGCAGGAAGCGCTCGACCGCGGCATCGCGACGATCCGCAAGAACTACGAAGCCCAGGTCAAGAAGGGCAAGCTCACGGCCGAGAAGCTCGAAGCGCGCATGGCGCTGATCCGCCCGACGCTGTCCTATGACGACCTCAAGGAAGCCGACCTCATCATCGAGGCCGTGTTCGAAGAGCTCGGCGTGAAGGAGCAGGTGTTCAAGCGCCTCGACGAAGTCGCGAAGGCCGGCGCGATTCTCGCGTCGAACACCTCGACGCTCGACGTGGACAAGATCGCCGCGTTCACGAAGCGTCCGCAAGATGTGGTGGGCCTGCACTTCTTTAGTCCTGCCAACGTGATGAAGCTGCTCGAAGTCGTGCGCGGCAAGGACACGGCCAAGGACGTGCTCGCCACGGTCATGCAGGTCGCGAAGAAGATCCGCAAGACGGCCGTGGTCTCGGGCGTGTGCGACGGCTTCATCGGCAACCGCATGATCGAGCAATACGTGCGCCAGGCGCTCTACATGCTCGAAGAAGGCGCGCTGCCGGCGCAAGTGGACCGCGCAATCGAGAAGTTCGGCTTCGCGATGGGCCCGTTCCGCATGAGCGACCTCGCGGGCAACGACATTGGCTGGGCGATCCGCAAGCGCCGCTACCAGGAAAAGCCGGACCTCAAGTATTCGAAAGTCGCCGACCGTCTGTGCGAGTTGGGCCGCTTCGGCCAGAAGACGGGCGCGGGCTGGTACGACTACAAGGCGGGCGAGCGCAATGCGCTGCCTTCGAAGCTCGTGGACGACATGATCGTCGCGTACTCGAAGGAAGTGGGCGCCGGGCGCCGCAAGATCGGCGATGAGGAAATCGTCGAGCGCCTCGTGTACGCACTCGTGAACGAAGCCGCGAAGATTCTCGAAGAGGGCATTGCTTCGAAGGCGTCGGACGTCGACATGGTCTATCTCACGGGCTATGGGTTCCCGCTGTGGCGCGGCGGCCCGATGCTCTATGCGGACACCGTTGGCCTCTACAACGTGGCGCGCGCGATCCGCCGCTATGCGCAGCAGCCGAACGGCGACGCATGGCAGATCGCCTCGTCGCTTGCCGAACTGGCCGAGAAGGGCGGGTCTTTCAACTAAGCCATTGGGTGACGGACGAACATCATGAGAAGCGCTGAAGACGTGCTCCTGCTGATCGATCTGCAATACGACTTCATGCCGGGCGGGGCGCTTGCCGTCGCGCACGGCGATGAAGTCGTGCCGGTCGCGAACCGGCTCGCGCAGGCATTCCGGAACGTGGTGCTCACGCAGGACTGGCACCCGGCGGAGCACGTGTCGTTTGCGGGCAATCACGCGGGGCGCCAGCCCTTCGAGACGATCGCGCTGCCCTACGGCGAGCAGGTGCTGTGGCCCACGCATTGCGTGCAGGGCACGGAGGGCGCCGCACTGCATCGCGATCTCGCCGTGCCGCATGCGCGCGCGGTCATCCGCAAGGGGCATCACGCAAACGTCGACAGCTATTCGGCGTTTCTCGAGGCCGACCGCACGACGCCGACCGGGCTCGCGGGCTATCTGCGCGATCTCGGTGTGAAGCGCGTCTATTGCTGCGGGCTTGCGACCGACTATTGCGTCGCGTGGTCCGCGCTCGATGCGCGCGCCGCCGGCTTCGAGACCGTGCTGATCGAAGACGCCTCGCGCGCCATCGACCTGAATGGCTCGCTCGCCACGGCGTGGCAGCAGTTGAGCGCAGCCGGCGTGAAGCGCGCGCAAACGGCCGAGGTGCTGAGCGGCGCCGTCTGATGGACGTCCGAAGCTAGTCCAATTTGCAGGATCAACACGTTCGCATGGGATGGGACCAAGCGTTAAATCGCCAAGTCCCGTCGACTGGAGACATACATGACTGATGCCGTAATCGTTTCGACCGCCCGCACGGGCCTCGCCAAATCGTGGAAAGGCGCGTTCAACATGACCCACGGCGCCACGCTCGGCGGCCACGTCACGAAGGCCGCCGTCGAGCGCGCGAAGATCGACCCCGCACGCGTCGAAGACGTGATCATGGGCTGCGCGAACCCCGAAGGCGCCACCGGCGGCAACATCGCTCGCCAGATCGCGCTGCGCGCGGGCCTGCCCGTCTCGGTGCCGGGCATGACCGTGAACCGTTTCTGTTCTTCCGGACTCCAGACGATTGCGCTCGCCGCGCAACGCGTGATTGCGGGCGAGGGTGACGTGTTCGTGGCCGGTGGCGTGGAGTCCATCTCGTGCGTGCAGAACGAGATGAACCGCCACATGGCCTTCGAAGGCTGGCTCAACCAGCACAAGCCCGAGATCTACTGGAGCATGCTGCAGACCGCCGAGAACGTCGCCAGGCGCTACGAGATCTCGAAGGACCGCCAGGACGAGTACGGCGTGCAGTCGCAGTTGCGCGCGGCGGCAGCGCAGGCCGCGGGCCTCTTCAACGCCGAAATCGTGCCGATGACGGTGCTCGCCGGTGTCGCCGACAAGGCCTCGGGCCAGCTGATCACGAAGGAAGTGACGATTGCCGCCGACGAAGGCATTCGCGCCGACACGACGCTCGAAGGCGTCTCGAAGATCCGCACGGCGCTGCCGGGCGGCGTGATCACGGCCGGCAATGCGAGCCAGTTCTCGGACGGCGCGAGCGCCTGCGTGGTGATGAACGCGAAGGTCGCGGAGCGCGAAGGGCTGCAGCCGCTCGGCATCTTCCGCGGCTTCGCGGTGGCCGGCTGCGAGCCGGACGAGATGGGCATCGGCCCCGTGTTCGCGGTGCCCAAGCTGCTCAAGCAGGCCGGCCTCAAGGTCGAGGACATCGGCCTGTGGGAACTGAACGAAGCGTTCGCCGTGCAGGTGCTCTACTGCCGCGACAAGCTCGGCATTCCCGCCGACCGCCTCAACGTGAACGGCGGCGCGATCGCGGTCGGCCATCCGTATGGCGTCTCGGGCGCGCGACTCACGGGCCATGCGCTCATCGAAGGCAAGCGCCGCGGCGCGAAGTTCGTCGTGGTGACGATGTGCATCGGCGGCGGGCAGGGCGCGGCGGGGCTGTTCGAAATCGTTTGATCGCCGCAGGGCCGGTGCGGCGCGCGCTGCACGCTGCACCGGCCGCTCGGGTTTCCTCGCGTGCCGCGTGTGCCTCGCCCATCGCACGCATCTCACTCACGAGCGTTCCTCCAGGCCTCGCTCGGCCGAGGGCGCGCCCCTCGAGCACATGACGAGGCAGGTATCATGACGGCTGAGTCGCGCCCGTGCGGCGCGGCCTCCGTTCAAGACAGACTGAAAAGGTGAACCCGTGATTCGTCATATCGTGATGTGGAAATTCAAGGAATCGGCCGAAGGCGCGACGCGCGCCGAGAACGTCGCGAAGTTCAAGACGATGCTCGAAGGCTGCCGCGATCTCGTGCCTGGCACCTTGCATCTCGAAGCCGGTCTCGCCGAGCCGGGCCTCGCATCGACGTTCGATATCGTGCTGGTCTCCGATTTCGCCGACAAGGCAGCACTCGACGCGTATCAGGATCATCCCGATCACCAGATCGTGAAGGACTTCGCCAAGCACGTGGTCGAGGCGCGCCAGTGCGTCGATTACGTGGTCTGAGGGATTCGAGCTTAACCATGACCGGTACCGCAGATACGACGCAAGACGGCGCGTCCAGCCAGCAGCCGACGATCGAAAGCCCGTTCGTCGATCATCTGGGTGCGCAGCTCGTGAGCGCGCGCGACGGCGCGAGCGAAGTGCTCCTGCCGCTCGCCGAGCGCCACATGAATACGTGGGACGTCGCGCACGGCGGCGTGACCATGACGCTCGCCGACATCGCGCTTGCGATGGCCGCGCGCAGCGTCGCCGCCGACGGCGTGGGCGTCGTCACCGTCGAAATGAAAGTGAACTTCATGCAGCCCGGCCGCGGCGAGCTGCGTGCCTACGGCCGCGTGCTGCACCGCTCGACCACGATGGCCTATTGCGAAGGCGAGATCCGCGACAGCGAGGGGCATTTCGTGGCGAAGGCGCTCGGCACCTTCAAATACATGCGCCGCCTCGCGGTGGGCCGCGACGTGACGCGTCAGCGCCTGCGCAGCGACCCCAACGCAAAACCGGGCCCGAGCGACGGCTGAGCGCCGTGCCCGACGCACGCAGGCCGCATGCGTGCTTTGCTTTCCCATGCGGCTTGCGATTCTGTTTCATTCCCGCGCGGTGCGAACCGCGCATCACGACGCCACATCGAACGCCATGACCCAGACTAATCGTCAGATCTTGCTGGCTTCGCGCCCCGAAGGCGCTGCCAGCGTCGATAACTTCCGTCTCGTTCAAACGCCGCTCGCGCCGCTCGCACAGGGTCAGGTGCGCGTGCGCAATCACTGGCTTTCGCTCGATCCGTATATGCGCGGACGCATGAACGACAGCAAGTCGTATGCGGCGCCGCAGCCGCTCGATGCCGTGATGATCGGCGGCACGTCGGGCGAGGTGGTCGAGTCGCTCAACCCGAAATTCAAGGCCGGCGACAAGGTCGTGGGCATGGGCGGCTGGCAGGAGTACGCCAGCTCGGATGGCAGCGACCTGCATGTCGTCGATACCACGCACGTGCCGCTTGCCGCGTATCTCGGGCCGGTGGGCATGCCGGGCGTCACGGCCTGGTACGGCCTGAACCGCATCATCGCGCCGAAGGCCGGCGAGACCGTCGTGGTGAGCGCGGCGAGTGGCGCCGTGGGCAGCGTCGTGGGCCAGCTGGCAAAACGCGCGGGTTGCCGCGCCGTGGGCATCGCGGGTGGCGCCGAAAAATGCCGCTACGTCGTGGAGGAGCTTGGCTTCGACGCCTGCGTCGACTACAAGGCGGGCAATCTCTATCAGGACCTCAAGGCCGCAACGCCAGACGGCGTGGACGGCTACTTCGAGAATGTGGGCGGTGACATCCTGAACGCCACGCTCGCGCGCATGAACGCCTTCGGCCGGATTGCGCTGTGCGGCATGATCGCGGGTTACGACGGCGAGCCGATTCCGCTCAAGCATCCGCAACTGCTGCTCACGCAGCGCCTGCTCGTCCAGGGCTTCATCGTGAGCGAGCATATCGACGTTTGGCCGCAGGCGCTGTCCGAACTCGGCGGACTCGTGGCGAAGAAGCAGTTGGTGTATCGCGAGAGCGTTGCGGAAGGCCTCGAAAACGCGCCCACCGCGTTCCTCGGCATGCTCAAGGGGCAGAACTTCGGCAAGCAGCTCGTCAAGCTCGTCTGACGAAGGCAACGGGCCGGCCCTGAGCGCCGGCCCGTTGCCAGTTTTTTATTGCCTGTGCAGTACTAACGAATAGATAAGGGAGCGCGATGTCGGATCCGTTTCAGTTCGAAGGCCGCGTGGCCGTCATTACCGGCGCGGCGAGCGGCTTCGGCCGTGCGTTCGCCCAGCAGGCCGCATCGCTCGGCATGAAGCTCGTGCTTGCCGATGTCGATGCAGCCTTGCTCGAGGAAACCGTCAAGGCGATGCGCGAGCAAGGCGCGCAGGCGATCGGCGTGCGCACCGACGTGCGCGACCCGGCGCAGGTGGATGCGCTCGCGCAGGCCGCGCTCGACGCGTACGGCAAGGTTCATCTGCTCTTTAACAACGCCGGGGTGGGCAGCGGCGGCTTCGTGTGGGAAAGCAGCGCGAAAGACTGGGACTGGGTCTTCGGCGTGAACGTGATGGGTGTCGCGAACGGCGTGCGCAGCTTCACGCCGATCATGCTCAAGCAGGGCGAGCGCGCGCATATCGTCAACACAGCCTCGGTGGCGGGCCTGCTCGCGCCGCCCGCGATGGCCGTCTACAACGCTTCGAAGCACGCGGTGGTGGCGCTCACCGAGACGCTCTATCACGACCTCAAGAACGTCAGCGAGCAGGTCAGCTGCTCGCTCCTGTGCCCGGCGTTCGTGCCGACGGGCATCGCCAACGCCGAGCGCAGCCGCCCCGACGACTTGCGCAACGAGGCGCCGCCCACGCGCTCGCAACAGGCCGCCGATCTGCAATTGGCGCGCGCGGTGCGCTCGGGGCGTCTCACGGCCGACGACGTCGCGAAGGCCACTTTCGACGCGGTGCGCGATGGACGCTTCTACATCCTCACGCATCCGGGCATACTCGCATCGGTAAAGCTGCGTCACGAAGACATCGAGACGCTGCGCAATCCCACCGATCCGCTCTCGCTCAAGCCCGAAGTGAAGAAGGCGCCGGCTTGATAGTGCGCTATCCGGCGTGGGCCATGCGGCCTGCGCCATGTGGCGTTCGAGCGAGGCCTCATTCGAAAGACTCATGCCGCTCAACGCGAAGATCGCTCTCGTACTCGACATGGTGGCCCGCGCGGGCCGCACGCCTTACCACGAACTGACGCCGCGGGAAGCGCGCGCGTCGTATGAAAAGAGCGCGTCGGTGCTGGAGATCGCGGCCGCGCCGATGCACTCGGTCGAAGACCTGCAGGTGCCCACGCGTGACGGCGCGTCCGTTCGCGCGCGGCTCTACCTGCCGGTCGAGCCGCAATGGTCCGAACCGCTGCCTGCGCTCGTCTATTACCATGGCGGCGGCTTCACCGTGGGCAGCGTCGACACGCACGACGCCTTGTGCCGCATGTTCGCGCGCGACGCGCGTTGCGCGGTGCTCTCGGTCGACTACCGGCTCGCGCCCGAGCACAAGTTCCCGACTGCCGTGAACGACGCGTTCGACGCCTATGCCTGGCTGCACGCGCACGCGGCCGAATACGCGATCGACGAGACCCGGCTCGCAGTAGGCGGAGACAGCGCCGGCGGCACGCTCGCGACGGTGTGCGCAGTGCTCGCGCGCGACGCGGGCATGCCGCCCGTGTTGCAGCTGCTGATCTATCCGGGCACGGGCGGCCATCAGCAAACGGAATCGCACGAGCGTCTCGCGCAGGGGTATCTGCTCACGGCGCCCACCGTGCAATGGTTCTTCAATCACTACGTGCGCGATGTGTCCGATCGCAATGACTGGCGCTTCGCGCCGCTCGACGGCACGCGCGGCGCGCCCGATTTTCGCGGCGTGGCGCCGGCGTGGATCGCGGTCGCGGAATTCGATCCGCTCGTCGACGAGGGCGAAGCCTATGCGCAGAAGCTGCGCGAGGCGGGCAACGCGGTCACGCTCGTGCGATTCGACGGCATGATCCACGAGTTCTTCAAGATGGGGGGCTTCGTGGAGGATGCGCGGCGTGCACAGGCGCAAGCTGCGCAAGCCTTGCGCGCGGCGTTCGGCACGGAGGATTGATCAGGCGGGCGGTTCGCGCTCGGCCTTCGATCAGGGCCGGCGACTAGCGCGAACAGGTTCCAGGCGCGGCGTCGACCGTGAAGCGCTCATGGCGCTCGAATGCGCCAGGCCGCGCAATGCGGTGCGAGCCGTCATCGTCGCTGCGCTCGCGCGCTTCCACGCTTAATCGATCGCCATTCACGCGCACGCGCAGCGCCGTGGTGCCGCGCGTGCCGTATTCGGGCGTCTCGATGAACGCCGCCGAAAGCGCGCGCTCACGCTCGAGCGGAATGCCGGTCGCGGGCAACTCGCTATCGAGCGCGACGCTCGGGTCGCGCATCAACTCGATCAATTGCTCGAGCGGGACGTCCGGGCCGTCCGCCGTGAGTTGGGCGAGCCCCGCGCGCTTGCGCACGAGCTTCGGCCATGGGGTGTCGAGCACGGCATTGGAAATGCCGTGTGTGCCCTCGGGCAGCAGGGCGGGCACGCGATCGCCGCGGTTGCAATACCAGGCGAGCTCGCGCCGTCTCCAGTCGCCGACGACCAGGTTGAAGCCGTTATACATCTCGCCGTCGCGCGCGACTTCCTCGAGATAGTCCAGCGGCGTATCGGGCAGTTTTTCGGCGCCGCCGGGACCGGTCAACCAGCGCGAAACCAGCGTGCCGCGCGTGGGCGCGTCGGGGCGCATCTCATGCGGCGCGCGGTAGTTGGTGAGGGCCGCGAAGCGGCCGTCGCGCGTCATGCCAAGCCATGTCCCGCCGCCCACGAGGTCGCGGCCCGCGAGCACGCCGGGCGCGTCTTTCCACCACTGCATGGGCTCGGCGGTGCGGCGCAGGAATTCGTCGCGGTTCGCGGCGAGCGTCAAGAGCGCGCCATCGGCGGCGTGCGGCCGCCAGTCGAAGACGATCAGGCACATGGCGCACGGTCTCCGGCAGCCATGGCAGACGCCGCATGTGAAGCGCGCAACGCCTTCGGCGCGGCAAGGCGCGCGAACGACGATGCAGCGGTCCGCGCAAAGCGCGGCGCGGCCCGCGTCACGCTGCAACCCGGCGCCAAGGCGTCAGACCTCGGCGGGCAGTGCGTACGGCAGCGGCAGGATGCGCAGCATGGGGCCGTCGGCGGCACCCAGATGCACGCTGCCCGATTCGAGCGCCGCGAGCTTGATCTCCGCGAGCAGATCGACACCGCCTTCGGGCGCCGCCGCCGCGTTGACGATCATGCCGCAGGGCTGGCCCGGGTCGTCGGAGTGAAAGAGCTCCGCACCGGGGCGTGCGGCGTCGAGCCCGGCCGCGACGCTCGCGAGCGCGGTGCGGCGCTTGATCGTGCCGCGGTACTGGCTGCGCGCCACGATTTCCTGGCCCGGATAGCAACCCTTCTTGAAGTTCACGCCACCGAGCACGTCGTAGTTGACCATCTGCGGGACGAACTGCTCGCTCACGGGCTGGGTGATGCGCGGCTCGCCCGCGCGGATGTCGAGCCAGTCCCAAACGGCAGGCGAGATGGGCTTGAGCGCGTCGCCGAGCGAGGCGAGCTTCGCCTCGACGGCGGCTTTCGGCCCGACCCACAGATAACGCAGGCGGCCGTGCGCATCGGGCATGCGGATTAGCGTGCCAGCGGGATCGTCCACCTTCACGTGCACGCCATCGGGCAGCGCATCGAACACGCGCGCGAGCGCGCCGCGCACGTCGCCCGCGAGCCCCACCACGAGCAGCTTGTCGCTGTCGTCGGTGAGCTTGGCCTTGGCGCGCAGCACGAACATCGAGAGGCGCTTTTGCACGCCAGGCTGCACGTCCTTCGAAATGAGCATGCGGATCGTGTCGCCGGTCTTCCACGTGAGGAACGAGGCGAGCAGGCGCCCCTTGGGCGAGCAGTAGCCTGCAAGGCGCGCACCGGTGACGTCCAGATGCTGGATGTCGTTCGTGAGCTGGCTGTGCAGGAAGGTGGCTGCGTCGTCGCCATTGGCGTCGATCACGCCGAACTGCGGCAGGATCGCAAAGCCGCCGCCCTTGAGAACGGCGTCGAAGTCTTCTGCGGCGGGCGCGGCGATGGAGGACAGGGTACTGGATGCGAGCGGGGAGTTCATGGATTCGGGGAACAGTCAATCCTGACTTTGGCGAGGGCAAGCAGTTATTATATGAGGTCCGCCTGAGTCACGTTACGCATGTCCCTCCTCAAGAAATGCCTTGTTGCCGGCGCTGGCCTCGTCGTGCTTGGCGCCGTCGCCGTGGGCGGTGTCTGGCACTGGGCGAGCTCGCCTGTGGCGCTCGCCGTTCCGCAACTCGATGTCACGATCAAGCCGCACAGCTCCGTGCGCAGCGTCACCGCGCAGTTGCGCCGTGGCGGCGTGCCCGTGCAGACCGATTTGTTCGTGCTGATGACGCGCGTGCTCGGCCTGCAGAGCCAGCTCAAGTCCGGCAACTACGAGTTCAAGGCCGGCATCACGCCCTATGAGGTCCTGCAGAAGATGGCGCTTGGCGACGTCAACGAGTCGGTCGCGACCATCATCGAAGGCTGGACCTTCAAGCGCATGCGCGACGAGCTCGATGCGAATCCGGCACTGCGTCACGACAGCGCCGGCATGAGCGATGCCCAGCTGCTCGCGGCGATCGGCGCACCGGCCGCGCCGCAGGGCAGCGGCGAGGGGCTCTTCTTCCCCGACACCTACCTGTTCGACAAGGGCTCGAGCGATCTGGACGTCTATCGCCGCGCCTACAAGCTGATGCAGACGCGCTTGAACGAGGCGTGGGCCGCGCGCGCGCAGGGCCTGCCGCTGAAGTCGCCGTACGAGGCGCTCACGCTCGCCTCGCTGGTCGAGAAGGAGACCGGCAAGGCTGGCGACCGTCCGCTCGTGGCGGCCGTGTTCGCAAACCGGCTCAAGGCGGGCATGCCGCTGCAGACCGATCCCGCGGTGATCTACGGGCTCGGCGCGAGCTACACGGGGCGGCTGCACAAGAGCGATCTGCAGGCCAACACTATTTACAATACCTACCTGCATCCCGGGTTGCCGCCGACTCCCATCGCGCTGCCCGGCGCGGCCGCCCTGCAGGCGGCACTCAATCCCGCCTCGACCGCTGCGCTGTACTTCGTGGCGCGCGGCGACGGCAGCAGCGTTTTTTCTGACAATCTCGTCGACCACAACAAGGCCGTCGACAAGTACATCCGGGGTAATTAAATGGCGCGGGGCCGATTCATCACGTTCGAGGGCATCGATGGCGCGGGCAAGACCACGCATCTGGCGTGGTTTCGCGAGCAGCTCGAGCAGAAGCTATCCGCCGCGGGCCGTTCGGTGGTCATGACGCGGGAGCCCGGCGGCACGCCGCTCGGCGAGAAGCTGCGCGAGATTCTGCTGCATGAGCCGATGGACCTCGAAACCGAGGCTTTGCTGATGTTCGCCGCCCGCCGCGAGCATCTGGCCCGCGTGATCGAGCCGGCGCTCGCGCGCGGTGACTGGGTGCTCTCGGACCGTTTCACCGACGCGACCTTCGCCTACCAGGGCGGCGGCCGCGGCCTGCCGCGCGACAAGCTCGAAGCGCTCGAGCGCTGGGTCCAGGGCGGCTTCCAGCCCGATCTGACCGTGCTGTTCGACATTGCGCCCGATACCGCGAGCGAGCGTCGTGGCGCCGCGCGCGAGCCGGACCGCTTCGAGAGCGAGACCGACGCGTTCTTCACGCGCACGCGCGCCGAGTATCTGCGCCGCGCGGAAGAGGCGCCGTACCGCTTCGCGATCGTGGACTCTTCGCAAAGCATCGACGAGATTCGCAAGAAGCTCGAACAAGTGATCGCAGCGCTCTGATTGAAGGGTTATTTGCCGTTCTTATGGCATCCGATCGGGTTCGCGTCAATTCTCCGAAATATCGCTTAATAGATTGATTTAAAACATGATCTACCCGTGGCAATCCGGCGACTGGGAGCGCCTTCAGCAACTGCGCAGCCACTGGCCGCATGCGCTGCTGCTGCATGGCCAGGCCGGCATCGGCAAGCTTCAGTTCGCGCAGCATCTGGCGAAGGGGCTGCTGTGCGAGTCGCCGCATGCCGACGGCCAGCCGTGCGGCGCATGCCCGGCGTGCAACTGGTTTGCGCAGGGCAACCATCCCGACTACCGCGCGGTGGTGCCCGAGGCGCTGGCCGGCCTCGTCGGCCCCGCCGGCGGCGACGACAAGGAAGACGCCAAAGCCGATAAGGGCGACGGCGACGAGGGCAAGAAGACCCGCGCGCCCAGCAAGGAGATCCGCATCGAGCAGGTGCGCGCGCTACTCGATTTCACGGGTGTGGGCTCGCATCGCGGAGGCCTGCGCGTGGTCGTGCTGTATCCGGCCGAGGCGCTCAACGTCGCTGCCGCGAACGCGCTCCTGAAGACGCTTGAAGAACCGCCCTCGGGCGTCGTGTTCCTGCTCGTCTCGGCGCGCATCGACCGGCTGTTGCCGACCATCATCAGCCGTTGTCGCCAATGGCCGATGAGCACGCCCGCGCCCGGGGAGGCGCAGGCGTGGCTGACGGCGCAGGGCGTGGCCGACCCGGCGGGCCTGCTCGCCGAAGCGGGCGGTGCGCCGCTTGCGGCGCTCGCGCTCTCGCAGGACGACAACCGCGCGCTGCGTGACTGGACGCTCGGCCAACTCGCGGCGGGCGCCGCGTGCGACGCCTTCGCCTGTGGCGAGACGCTGCAAAAACTGCCGGTGCCGCTCGTGCTCGGCTGGCTGCAGCGCTGGGTCTATGACCTGCTGGCCGAGCGCGCGGCGGGCCGTCCGCGCTACTACCCGCAGTCGGCAACGGCCCTCGCGCGCTGCGCGGCGCATCTGGACGCACCGGCACTGGCGCGCTATCTGAAGACCGTCACGCGCCAGCGTGCCGTGGAAAACCATCCGCTGAATGCGCGTCTCGTGTTCGAGGAGCTTTTTCTCGGCTATCGTGAAATGTTCGCCTGAGATCGGTGTCCGAGCGTGTCCGGCCGGTGCCGGCGTGCGCCGCCGGACCTTGCGCCTTGTCTACTGGTGATGCCGCCCTCGATAAGCGCATTGAGGCCTCAGAGGCACCCGCCTGGCCGCCGGCTTTTTCGTTGATTTAGCGCAGTCAGCTTTACCTGTCACTCCATCGTCATCGCAGGACCGCCCATGTTTGTCGATTCGCATTGCCACATCAACTTCGAGGGCCTGGCCGATCGGCTGCCCGAGCTGCTCGAAAATATGCGCGCGCAGGCCGTCACGCACGCGCTGTGCGTCTCGGTCGACTTCGAGACGCTGCCCTCGGTGCTCGACATCGCGAGCCGCTACGAGAACGTCTATGCGTCGGTGGGCGTGCACCCCGATCACGAGGATGTCCAGGAGCCCACCGTCGCGGACCTCGTGGAGCTGGCGCAGCACCCGAAGGTCGTGGCGATCGGCGAAACGGGGCTCGATTACTATCGCCTCGGCGAGCGCACGATCGAGGACATGGAGTGGCAGCGCGAGCGCTTTCGCGTGCATATCCGCGCGGCGCACGCCACGGGCAAGCCGCTCATCGTGCATACACGCGCGGCCTCGGACGACACGCTGCGCATCATGGAGGAGGAGCGCGCCGGGGAGCCCGGCGGTGTGATGCACTGCTTCACGGAACCCTGGGCGATCGCCGAGCGCGCCCTCGCGCAGAATTTTTACATCTCGCTTTCGGGCATCGTGACGTTCAAGAGCGCGACGGAGGTTCAGGACGTCGCGCGCCGCGTGCCGCTCGAGCGATTGCTGATCGAAACGGATTCGCCGTATCTTGCGCCAGTGCCATATCGTGGCAAACCCAATGAACCTGCGTACGTTAGCCATGTCGGAAGATTCATTGCGCAGCAACGCGGATTGCCGGACGCCGAACTCGGCGCTGCCACCTCGCAGAATTTTTTCCGGCTCTTCAAGATTCCGGCCACGGCCTGAGTGGCGAACCGCTTGCAGCCAATTTCTGTTTATTATTTATTATCAATTAGATAGCGAATAACGTTAAGGCTTGACATGAACTCGAATCCGCTTACGTCCACCGTCCACGCTACGCAAGCCCCGCGCGCCGCAGGCGTGCGCCGCATCGCCGCCGCGCTCGCCATCGGCATGAGCGCCGCCTTCCTCGCGAGCACGCCGGTCCACGCCGCGCCGATCGATTCGCTCGTGAAGGCCGTGAAATTCGACGACGACAAGGGCGTCGCCAAGGACATCGCCGACGGCATGGACCCGAACGCCACCGACAGCCAGGGCATGCCGCTGCTCGTGCTGGCCGCGCGTGAGAAGTCGGACAAGGTGGCGGCGCTGCTGCTCGACAATCCGAAGACCAACATCGCCGCCGAGGACAAGGCGGGCGAGAATGCGCTGATGCTGGCCTCGCTCAACGGCGACATGGAGCTCGTGAAGCTGCTCATCACCAAGGGCGCCGAGGTGAACAAACAGGGCTGGACCGCGCTGCACTATGCCGCTGCGAACGGCCAGGATGACGTGGCGAAGCTGCTGATCGGCTATTCGGCCGATGTCAATGCGCTGTCGCCCAACGGCACGACGCCGCTCATGATGGCTGCACGCGGCGACCACATGAGCACGGCGAAGCTGCTGCTCGACCACGGCGCCAATCTCAACGCGAAGAACCAGATCGGCATGAACGCGCTCGATTTCGCCAAGCAGTACAAGGCACCCGACGCCATCAAGGATCTCTCGGCGCGTATGGGTCAAGCGGCGAAGTAAGGCCACGGCAGGGCCGCCCGCTGCCGGTCGCTGGCCCTTTCATGAGGCGCCGCACGGCGCGCCCGCAAAAACAGTGCACAATACCGGGGTTGCCGCCGGCCGCCAGCGGGCGGCTCGCGGCGCGGCACGCGCCGCCCCCAACGACGAATCAAGGAGAATCATGCTGCGGGCTCTGATCTGCGCCGGCGCGCTCGCTGTGCCGATTTCGGCTTTCGCCTTTACCGCTTCCGATCTGAACCGGCTGTGCTCGAAGACCGACGTGGCGTCGCGCAGCGCATGCGCCGCCTACATCGAAGGGGCCGCTGACGGCATTTTCAATACCATCGACGCAATTGGCGGCACGACCGGCCCGCGCGTCGGCCAATACTTCTGCCTGCCGGCGGACGCGCGCTCGGCGCAACTCACCGACGCCGTGCGCAAATACATCGCCGACAATCCGAATGTCGCCGGTTACAACGCCAGCACGGCGATCTCGCTCGGGCTCGGTAAAGCGTTTCCGTGCAAGACCAGTAACTGAGTCAGCGATTGAGCCAGCAACCGGGTCGGTAAGTAGTTCTTAGTCTGGCCGCCTGCCTGGGGGATCGCGCCGCCGCGCGCTCCAAACCGCATGTTCCACTTGGCCGCTCAGGCCGGCCGCGTACATTCTTTAGCGCATTTTTACGCGCACTCACGTACCGTGACGTCAGGCGCCGTTGCCTTGGACAGCGCCGTACGTGCACGTCATCCATCAGCCCGCACGCCGTGCTCACGGTGACGGTCGTGTTCATTATCTTCGGCATGGGCACCGCGCTCATGACTGTCCCGAACGTGCGCCAGATTGGCGCCAGCCTGCCGGGCCCGGCGGCCGTGGCGACTCGCGTGGCACGTCCCGTGCTGGGCAATCTGATCGCCGGGCTGCAAAGCCTGACCGGATGGCATGTTTGCATGCCGCCCAGCCATGCGAGCCCGCGAGCAAGCCTATAAATAAGAAGCGGCAAAAGAAACCGCCGGAAACAGCAGAGGAAGCAATGAAGCAAACAGGAGGAGCATCCCGATGGCCAGACTGATAGTCGTCTCGAACCGCGTGGCGACGCCCACGGAGACGAAGGGCTCCGCAGGAGGGCTCGCCGTCGGGGTGTTCGGTGCGCTCAAGGACGCGGGCGGCGTGTGGTTCGGCTGGAGCGGGGATGTCGTGAGCGAGACGGTCGCGAACGCGGGCCCGACGCTCGCCGAGGAGGGCCACGTCACGTTCGCGACGGCCGGGCTCACGAAGAAGGACTACGACCAGTATTACCGCGGTTTCTCCAACGCCACGCTGTGGCCGGTCTTTCACTACCGCAACGATCTCGCGCGCTACGAGCGCGACGAATACGCCGGCTACCGGCGCGTGAACGCGTGGCTCGCGCACAAGCTCATCAAGCTGATCCAGCCCGACGACATGATCTGGGTCCACGACTACCACCTGATCCCGTTCGCCGAGGCGCTGCGCTCGGAGGGCTTGCGCAATCGCATCGGCTTCTTTCTGCATATTCCGTTTCCCTCGCCGCAAGTCCTGCAGACGATTCCGCCGCACGAAGAACTCGTGAAGTCGCTGTGCTGCTACGACCTGCTCGGCTTCCAGACGCGCAACGACCAGCAGGCGTTTCACGATTACATCGTGCGGGCCGCGCGCGGCACGGTGCGCGAGCATGGCGAGAACAAGGAGGAGGGCGAGGTCGAGGCATACGGGCGCAAGCTGCGCACGGGCGTCTATCGTATCGGCGTGTTTCCCGACGAGATCGCCGAGCAGGCCGCGCGCTACGAGAGCCGCCAGCACGTGCTCGACCTCAAGCAGAGTCTCGAAGGGCGCAAGCTCATCATGAGCGTGGACCGGCTCGATTACTCGAAGGGCCTCGTCGAGCGTTTTCAGGCGTTCGAGCAGTTGCTCGAGCATGCGCCCGAATGGCGCGGCAAGGTCACGCTCGTGCAGATCGCGCCGCCCACGCGCTCCGACGTGGCGAGCTACAAGGTCATCCGCGAGGAACTGGAGCGCGAGGCGGGGCGCATCAACGGCCGCTATTCAGGGCTCGACTACACGCCGATCCGCTACCTGAGCCAGCAATACGACCGCTGGAAGCTGATGTCGCTGTTTCGCGAGTCGCAGGTGGGCTATGTCACGCCGCTGCACGACGGCATGAATCTGGTCGCGAAGGAGTACGTGGCCGCGCAGAATCCCGAGGATCCCGGCGTGCTGGTGCTGTCGATCTTCGCGGGCGCCGCCGCCGAGCTCAGCGGTGCGCTGCTCGTGAATCCGCACGACGCGGCCGGCATGTCTGAGGCGCTCGGCCACGCGCTTTCGATGCCGCTCGAAGAGCGCAAGGCGCGCTACCACACCAATATGGAGGCGCTGCGCCGCAACGATCTGGGTGTCTGGCGCGACCGCTTCCTCTCCGACCTCGCGGCCGTGCCGCAGCCGCGCTGAGTGTTCACGCGGCCGTCCCCGCTTGCCCATTCGTCTGCGCAGCCGTCCGGCGACAACGCGCGCCATGCCCGATTGCGTATCATCGGGCGCTGGCTCAACCCGCGCGCGAGGCGCGCTCGCTACGACTCATGCTCTCCACCCTCGCCATCGCCAACTACCGCTCGCTGCGCGAGCTGATCGTGCCGCTCGGCCCGCTGAACGTCATCACGGGACCGAACGGCAGCGGCAAGTCCAATCTCTATCGGGCGCTGCGCCTGCTCGCATTGACCGCGCGCGGCGGCGTGATCCCGTCGCTGGCGCGCGAGGGCGGCCTGCAATCGACGCTGTGGGCCGGCCCCGAGCGTTTCTCGCGTGCGGTCGCCAAGGGCGAGTACGCGGTGCAGGGCACCGTGCGCAAAGACGCCGTGAGCCTGAAGCTCGGCTTCTCGGGCGAGACCTTCGGCTATGCGATCGACCTGGGCTTGCCGATGCCCGGTTCGTCGTATTTCTCGCTCGACCCGGTCATCAAGCGCGAATGCATCTGGGGTGGGCCGGTGCTGCGTCCGTCGGCTTTGCTTGTCGACCGCCAGGGGCCGATGATCCGCATCCGCGACGAAGACGCGGGGCGCGGCGAGTGGACCACGCTCGCACAACCGGTGGCGAGCTTCGACAGCATGATGACGGAGTTCGCCGACCCGCGCAGCGCGCCGGAGATGATTGCGGTGCGCGAGCAGATCCGTTCGTGGCGCTTCTATGACCACTTCCGCACCGACGAGCACGCCCCCGCGCGCCAGGTGCAGATCGGCACCCATTCGCCGGTGCTCGCCGACGACGGCGCGAACCTTGCCGCCGCGCTGCAGACGATCCGCGAGATCGGCGACGGCGCAGCGCTCGACACGGCGATCGGCGATGCGTTTCCCGGCGCGCGCGTCGAAATCGTCAACCACGAGGGGCGCTTCGAGGTGGCGCTGCGTCAGGAAGGGCTGCTGCGGTCGTTGCGCGGCGCCGAGCTTTCTGACGGCACGCTGCGCTATCTGTTGCTCGCGGCGGCGTTGCTGAGCCCGCGGCCGCCGGCGCTGCTCGTGCTCGACGAACCGGAGACGAGCCTGCACCCGGACTTGCTGCCGTCGCTCGCGCGGCTCATCGCGCGCGCCTCGGCGCACTCGCAGGTGCTGGTGGTCTCGCATGCGGCGCGGCTTGTTGCGGCGCTCGAGCGCGAGGCGGGCAGCCAGTCGATCGTGCTGGAGCGGCGCCTCGGCGCGACGGCGCTCGCCGACGAAGACGCGCTCGACGTTCCGGCGTGGAAGTGGCCGTCGCGCTGAGTGCCGGAGCCGAGCCGGCTGCGCCCCGCAAGTTGTTTCCACCTGTAAGTCGATATAGCAATTGAAAGACTCGCAGCGCGTGCGCCGCGCAGGGCGAATAATCGCCACATGAGTCGCCTCCAGCCGCTCGGTCGTGCGCTGTACGGGTCTGTCCCTTCAATGCCCGGCGGCGCGGTCACGGTATCTGGCTTGCCTTACAATGGCTCGGACCGGCTACTGGCTTTCCCCGCGTGCCTCTCGCGCGGAATACGAAGGAGACACCCGATGAGAATTGCGCAGATCGCCCCGTTGACCGAATCGGTGCCGCCCAAGCTCTACGGCGGCACCGAGCGCGCCGTGTCGTACATCACCGAGGCGCTGGTCGATCTCGGGCACGACGTGACGCTGTTCGCAAGCGGCGATTCGCAAACGCGGGCGAAGCTCGAACCCGTGTGGCCGCGCGCGCTGCGCCTCGACCCCGGCATTCGCGACCGGGTCGCGCCGCACATGCTGCTCATGGAGATGGTGCGCCGCCAGGCCGACCAGTTCGACGTGCTGCACTTCCATATGGACTACTACTCGTTTTCGGTGTTCAAGCGCCAGGAAACGCCGTTCGTGACCACGCTGCACGGCCGCCTCGACTTGCCGGAGCAGCAGCCGGTGTTCGACACGTTCGACACGGCCCCCGTGATCTCGATCTCGAACTCGCAGCGCCAGCCGATGCCGCAGGCCAAATGGCTCAAGACCGTCTATCACGGCCTGCCCGAGACGCTCTATGTGCCGCAGCCCGTCGAGCAGCGCTATCTGGCGTTCCTGGGCCGCATCTCGCCCGAGAAGCGCGTGGACACCGCGATCCGCATCGCCCAGCGCTGCGGCTTGCCGATCCGCATCGCGGCAAAAGTCGACGAGGCCGACCGCGAATATTTCGAACGCGAGATCAAGCCGCTCTTCGCACTCCCGAATGTCGAGTTCGTCGGCGAGATCAACGATAGCCAGAAGGCCGAGTTTCTCTCCGGCGCGCATGCGCTGCTGTTTCCGATCGACTGGCCCGAGCCGTTTGGGCTCGTGATGATCGAGGCGATGGCCTGCGGCACGCCCGTGATCGCGTTCAATCGCGGCGCGGTGCCGGAAGTGGTGGATGAGGGCGTTTCGGGATTTATCGTCGAGGACGAAATTGGCGCCGTCGCGGCCGTGAACCGGCTTGCACGCGTGCCGCGCGCCGGTGTGCGGCGCCGCTTCGAAGAGCGATTCACGTCGCACCGCATGGCGCAGCAGTACATCGAGGCGTACCAGGCGGTGATACGCGCGAACCGGCGTGCGCGCTTCAAGGTGATCGACACGTCCGCGAGCTGAGCGGCTCAAGCGCCCGATGTGGCCCGGGTCAGCCGCCCGAGCCGACGAGACTCGGGCGAACCGCGGCGCTCGCGCACGCGGGGGGTTACAGCTTCAGCTGGGTGATCTTGGTGGTGCCGAGCGAGAGATCGCCAATCAGGCCGCTGTTCGTGAGCACGAAGACTTCCACGGGTTTGACCGCCGTGGTGGTATCGATCGAGCCGTTCGCGCCGACCTTCACGAGCGCGACCGAGGCGTCGCCGCCGACCGACCAGCCTTCCGAGGTCCGCAGCCGATCCAGCGCGTCCTGCGTCATGAAGAGGTAGACGACGGCTTTCGACTGCATGCCGAGCGTCGCGCCCACCGATGCACCGGTCGTGCTGTAGTAGCCGACCGTGCTGCCGCCGACACGCAGCGCGCCATCGCCATGTTCGCCGCCAATGCCGATGCCCGCCTGGATCACCTGCGGGAACACCAGCACGCCGCGCGCCTTGCCTACGAGCTCGCGCGAGCCCGGCACGGTCTGGAACAGCCGCGACAGCGTGCCGTCGACGGAAGCGTCGATCGACTGGCGGCGCGCGTCGTTGGTTTGGGCGGTGGGCGGCGGGTTGCTGCCGGTGGTGGAGCAGCCAGCCAATGCGGCGCTCGCGAGCGCGATGGCGACAGAAGTCTTCAGGACGAAACGGCGTGCTTGCATGTTGTTCTCCGCTCTGGGTTCCGAAATATCCGAAAGCCGTGCCGCCATGGCGCTTTGCCGATGACGGGATCAGCTTCGGCCGTTATATCACAGGCCCCTGATTTGCCTGTTCGAGACGGTGCAGTGAGAGGCGCGCGTCAGCGCTCTGGCACGGGCTTGGTGGCAGGGGGGCGGCGCAGCGCCCGCTTCACGCCGCCCAGGACGATGCCGATCGCGAGCAGCGTGAGCGCCGGCACGACCCAGTAGCCGACGAACGCATGCCATAGATAGCTCACGAGCGTGGCGCGTCGCGTGGCATATTCGTCGAGCGCCGCCTGCTGGGGCGCGGCGTTTTCTGCGAGCACGGTAGCGGGGCAGCCCAGCGCGCGAGCGCGCTCGGGTGTGCCCTGGCAGTGCAGCGGCGCGCCGGCGGCACGTTCGGCGTCGGTGAAAGTCCAGCTCGTGAGCGCGCGCTGAAGATCGGCGCGGTTATAGGCCATCTCGTCCTGTGCCTCGCGCACCACGACGATCATCACCGGCACGAGCCAGAAAACGATCACCACCAGCCAGCGGCGAAACCAGCGGTTCTTGCGTTTCCACACCATCCGCGCCTCCGTACGATGCTACCGGCATCATCCAGGCATCATCCAGGCATCAACTTCGCTCGGCGGCCCGATGGTTTCTGCTTGATTACGTATCAGGGAAGGGGCGCCGCTGCAGCCATCATAGGAGAAAAATGGCGCGCAGGCGCAAGCCCGGAAGTGCGCAGGCGCACGTGCGGTGCCGGAGTGCGCAAGCGGAGGCGCAAAGGCGGCCGCGCCATGAAAAAACGACGCGCCGCAGCATAGGCCGGGGCGCGTCGCGATGAGGTCAAAGCCGCGTTGAAGCCGGGACCGGGCGCAAACCAGGCGCTCCGGTCGCGCGGCGGGTCAGCTCTTGGTCGAGAGGCACTGCTTCATGAACGCCTTGCGGTCGTCGCCCTTCTTGTCGCCGGCTTGCGTGTTGCACGCCTTCATCCGCGCTTGCTGCGACATCGTCGGCGCCGGCACGCCAGCGGCCGAGAGACACTGCTTCATGAAGGCCTTGCGATCGTCGCCTTTCTTGTCGCCGGCCTGGGTGTTGCACGTCTTCATCTTCGACTGCTGGCTATTCGGGCTCATGGCCCCCGAAGCCGGCGCTGCGGGTGCGGCGGTCTGTGCGAACGCCGGCGCGGCCAGCGCGCTGCCCAGCGCGATTGCAGCAATGACGGATTGAATCTTCATTGTTCACTCCCATGGGATATCGACATTGTTGTCGGTAGTCGCGCGAGCAGGCGCCATGTCCGGTCCATCTTTGCCCATCGCTGCAACCATTATGGCAAAGCCACCCTGAAAACGAACCGGCGGTGCCTTCGGTTGACCCGCGCTTCAGGCACAATGCCATGCGTTGATGCTGCGCTGCATGCGTTGCAGTGCAAACCACCGGCATGCTTTGCATGCCACGGGAGACAGACGATGCATTACCTCTTGATGTACGACCTCGCCGACGACTATCTCGAACGCCGCCCGGAGCACCGCGACGAGCACCTCGCGCTCGCGTGGGCGGCGGCCGGGCGCGGCGAGCTGCTGCTCGCGGGCGCCATCGCCGACCCGGTGGACGGGGCGCTGCTGCTATTCCAGGGCGATAGCCCGGCGGTTGCGGAAGCGTTCGCGCGCGCCGATCCTTATGTGACGGCGGGCCTCGTCAAGGCGTGGCGCGTGCGGCCCTGGCAGACGGTGGTCGGGAAGCACGCGGCGAATCCGGTGCGCTGATTGCTGGCGCGCAGTGCGCCCAGGGCGCCCTTGGTGCGCGAGCGCAGTCGTGTAGCCGGTGCGTCTTGGATGGCTGCGCACGCAATGTTTTCGGCCCCGGCATGCTCGTGATCCACAGCGGCCAGCCGCTGTCGCCTGCCAGGCCTCAATCGTCCGTTGCCGCGCGCTCGAGCAATACGCGCACGGTTTCGTCGTCGACCTGGTCGAAGTCGAAATAGAACTGGCCCACGCTCATAAACGATACGGGCATCTGCACGCAGACGAGATCGTCGACAGCGCCCGCGAGCCGTGCGCGCGCGCCGGCCGGCGCGACCGGCAGCGCCGCGATGATGCGTGCGGGCCCGAGCGAGGCGAGCGCACGCGCGGCGGCCTTGATCGAGGCGCCCGTGGCCATGCCGTCGTCGATCAGCAGCGTCACGCGTCCGGCCACGGGCACAGGCGGCCGCGTGCCGCGGTAGCGCGCCTCGCGCCTGCCCAGCTCGATGCGGGCGAGCGAGAGCGCGCTTTGCAATTGCGCCTCGCTCACGCCGGCTTCGCGGATCAGCGTTTCGTCGACATATTGCGCACCGTTCGAAGAGAGCGCGCCCATTGCGAGCTCCGGCTGCCAGGGCGTGCCGAGCTTGCACACGGGCAGCACGTCGAGCGGCGCGCGCAGCGCCTCGGCGACTTCGAACGCAACCGGCACGCCACCGCGCGGCAGCGCGAGTACGACGATATCGGGGCGCCCCGCATAGGGCGCGAGTTGCGCGGCGAGCATTTGTCCTGCTTCGCGGCGATCGGTGAAGGGACGTTGCATGAGCGACTCCGGTCCCGTGCATTGCTGAGGTGGAACGATCCGTTCAGTGTGCCACGTGCTGCACCTGCGTGAGCGGAAATCGCGGACAAAAAAGGGCGCCCGGGAATGACTGGCATTCAGGCGCATGCTTCGCAGCCGCGCGCTCATTTGCATACGCCGATTTCTCGTTTGGCGCGGCACGCCGGCATGGTTACGATGGCCTCGAACCTTTCATCGACGAGGTCCGTGCCATGTCCGATTCCGCCTGTTTTTCGTCCCGCCTTTCAGCCGGTTCCCCCGCCAATTTCGCGCCGCGGGTCGTCGAGCCCGCGCAAGCCGATGCGCCCGACGGGCTCGGGCTCGCGCTGGAGCTCACGCTGGTGCGGCCCGTGGACGGCATCGCGGGGCAGGCGCTGCGCATTCATCTGCGCCATGGCGCGCGCATGGAGCAGGCCGAGACGCTGCGCGACCTGCTGCACCAGGTGGGGGCGGACATCGTCGTGTCGTGAGCGTGCTGGCGCTCAGTCGAGCGGCGTCGCGAACAGTGCGTCGAGCAGATTCGACGACGAAGGCTCGGCGAGCCGCACCAGCGTTTCCACCATGTGCACCTGGCAATCCACGAGCGGGATCGCGCGAATCCGCCGCGATTCGCCGAATTCCGCGCCCGCGATGACCCCCGCGCCCACGCCCTGTGCGATGGCGGTCTGCAGCCCCTCGCGGCCATCCACGTAGAGCACGGGCTCGACCTGCAGACCTTTGCGTACCAGTTCCGCCTCGAGCATCTGCTGCGTGACCGATTGCGCCTCGCGAAAGATCATCGGCTCGCGCACGAGTTCCTCGTAGGTCATGCGGCGCTTTTTCGCCGCGGCGCTCTCGGCGGGCACGACCGCCACCAGCGGGTCCTCGCGCAGCACGCGCGAGTGCAGGCGGCTGTGCACCTGGTGCGCCGCCGTGATCGCGGCGTCCACCTCGCTCGACAGCACGCGCCGCATGCACTCGGTGGCGTTCGCGATGGCGAGCTTCACGACCACGCCCGGATAGCGGCGCCGGAACGCGCCGATCAGCTTGACGGCGAGGTCGGGCGCGTCGGCGACCAGCGCCAGCTCGCCCGATTCCAGCGCACCCGCCGCTTCGAGCAGGCGCCGCGCGTCGCGCTCGCAGCCCACCATCTGGCGCGTCACCGCGTAGAGCCGCCGCCCGAGGTCGGTGAGCTCGACGCCGCGCGGCGCGCGCTCGAACAGCTTCACGCCGAAGTCCGCTTCGAGCCGCCGCACATGGTCGGAGACGGCCGGCTGGGTGAGCGAGAGCGCCTGCGCGGCGCGCGAGAAGCCGCCGTGCTCGGCAACGGCGTGAAAGGCGCGCAATTGGGCGTATTGCATGGTGGTTGGCTTCCGGCTCGAGGATTCACCCATCGCCGCTCGACCCGGTTCGATCGGGCAGAGCGACAGGGGTATAAGTTCTATCGATATCAACATCGATTATATCGATTTTACCTATGTGCTGCGCTGCAGTAACGTGTCGGCTTTCCTGCTGACTATCACTGGAGCAGTCGCATGACCATCCCTGCAGACCCGTACCTGCTGACCCCCGGCCCCCTGACCACGGCCGCTTCGACGAAAGCCGCGATGCTGCGCGACTGGGGCTCGTGGGACGCCGATTTCCGGGCAATGACGGCGCGTCTGCGCAGTGCGCTGCTGGAGATCGCCGGCTGCGACGCCGATGATGCCAACGGCGAATACGACTGCGTGCCGCTGCAGGGCAGCGGCAGCTACTGCGTCGAGGCAATGCTCGGCAGCTTCGTGCCGCGCGACGGCCACGCGCTCGTGCTCGCCAACGGCGCCTATGGCAAGCGCATTGCCACTACGCTGCGCTATCTGGGCCGCCGCCACACCGTGCACGATACGGGCGACTACCTGCCGCCGCGCGCAGCCGACGTCGAGCGCCTGCTCGTCGCCCACGCCGACATCACGCACGTCGTCGTGGTGCATTGCGAAACGAGCTCCGGCATTCTCAATCCGATCGAGGAGATCGCCGCCGTCACGGCGCGCCATGGCCGCCGCCTGCTGGTCGACTCGATGAGCGCCTTCGGCGCCGTGCCGCTCGACATGCGCACGCTGCCGTGCGAGGCCTTCGTCTCGTCGGCGAACAAGTGCATCGAGGGCGTGCCGGGTTTCGGCTTCGTCGTGGCGAAGAAGGCGGCGCTCGCGGCCGCGAAGGGCAATAGCCACTCGCTCGCACTCGATCTGCACGATCAGTGGGACGTCATGAACCGCACCGGCCAGTGGCGCTTCACGCCGCCCACGCACGCCGTGGCCGCGTTTCTCGAAGCGCTGCGCCTGCATGAGGCCGAGGGCGGCCAGCCGGGACGTCTCGCGCGTTACTCGCGCAATCGCGACGTCATGGTCGAAGGCATGCGCGCGCTCGGCTTCGAGCCGCTGCTGACCGAGGCGTGGCGCTCGCCGATCATCGTCACGTTTTTCTCGCCCGCCCATCCGTCGTTCAGCTTCACGCGCTTTTACGAATTGATGAAAGAGCAGGGCTTCATCATCTATCCGGGCAAGCTCACCAACGTCGAGAGCTTTCGCATCGGCTGCATCGGCGCGCTCGACGAGACGGTCATGCGGCGCGTCGTTGAGGCTTGCGGCACGGCTTTGCGCGCGCTTGGCGTGCCCAGCGGCGCACCCGAGCATGCGGCGCTCGACGCCCGCGAGGCGCTCGCGGCCTAAGGACAGCCTGAAGCCCGTATAGGCGCTGCGCGTTCCCGGACGCGTAGCCACGCTGACTCATCCAGACACACACACGAAACATTTGCAGCGCATTTTCAAGCGCATCACCCAGGATTTACGGAAATGAAATACGTCAAGGCAGTGATCTTCGACTGGGCCGGCACGGTGGTCGACTACGGTTCGCGCGCACCGATGGGCGCATTCGTCGAGACTTTCGAGCAGTTCGGCGTGCCGATCACGATCGAAGAGGCACGCGGCCCTATGGGCATGGCCAAGCGGCCGCACATCGCGGCCCTGATGGCGCTGCCGCGCGTCGCCAAGGCCTGGGAAGAACGCCATGGCCACGCGCCCGGCGAGGCTGACATCGACGCCGTCTATGACGTGTTCGTGCCGAAGAACGTTGCCGTGGCCGCGCAATACAGCGACGTGATCCCGGGCGTCGCGGCCGTGACCTCGCAACTGCGCGCCGATGGGGTGCGCATCGGCTCGACCACGGGCTACACGCGCGAGATCATCGACCAGATCGTGCCGGGCGCGGCCAAACAGGGCTTCACCGCGGACAGCATCGTGTGCACGGGCGACACGCCCGAAGGCCGCCCGTCGCCGTACATGATCTACCGGACGCTGCCGCAGCTCGGCGTGTGGCGCGCGCGCGAAGCGATCAAGGTGGACGACACCGAAGTGGGTATCGAAGAGGGCATCAACGGTGGCACCTGGACCGTGGGCGTGGCCGTCAGCGGTAACGCGTTCGGCCTCACCGAGGACGAAGTCCGCGCGCTCTCGCCGGAAGACTTCGCGCAGCGCCGCGAAGCGGCCGCGCAACGCCTGCGCGCCGCGGGCGCGCACTATGTGATCGACAGCGTCGCTGACCTGCTGCCCGTGGTCACGGAAATCGAGACGCGGCTCGCGCGCGGCGAGCGCCCCTGAGTTGCGCTGAGTCGTCCTGACCTGGCCTCGTCAGGTGCGAGCGCGATTCTGGCGGCCAGACGCCGCCAGAATCGCCTCTTCATGGGCGATTGAACCCGGTTCGCCCGATCATGCCGCGCCGTTCACCACGTCGCGGCAAACGCCTTCTGCACCTGAGCGGGCGAGGTAATGCCGTTGGCGATCAGCAATTGTGTGAGTACACGCGCCTTCTGCGGATTCAGGTCGAGCGAGACGACGAAGCCGCTCGTGTCGTCGTTCACTTCAACGTTGCGGTTCACGAATCCCGATCCCACGCGCGTGGCGCGCACCACCACGATGCCTTGCTTCGCGGCGCGCTGCAGCGCCTCGAGCGCCGCCTTCGAGGTGTTGCCGTCGCCGACGCCCGCCAGCACGATGCCCCTGGCCTTGTTGGCGATGGCGTTGTCGATCTGCACGCCGTCCATGTTGGCGTGCGAATAAACGATCTCGACACGCGGCAACTGCTCGCCCGACGGCAGCGCGTACTTGTGGCTGTCCGGCTGGAACGCCGGCGCGAGAAAGCGCACGCTTGCGGGATCGACGTAGCCGATCGGGCCGCTGTTGGGCGAAGCGAAGGTCTGCACGCTCGTCGTGTTCGTCTTGGTGGTCGCGCGCGCCGACTGGATCGTGTCGTTGAGCACCACCATCACGCCGCGCCCGCGCGCCGCCGGGCTCGCCGCCACTTCGACGGCTTCGTAGAGATTGCCCGGGCCGTCCGCGCTCGTGGCCGTGGATGGCCGCATCGAGCCCACCAGCACGACGGGCTTGTCGGTACGCAGCACGTTGTCGAGGAAGAAGGCCGTTTCCTCGAGCGTGTCGGTGCCATGCGTGATGACCACGGCGTCGGCTTCGTTACGGTCGAAGATTTCCTGGATGCGCCGCGCGAGCGTGAACCAGACCTTGTCGTTCATGTCCTGCGAGCCGATTGACGCCACCTGCTCGGTGCTGAGGTGGGCGAGCTTTTCGATGCCAGGGACCGCTTGCACGAGTTGCTGCGCGCCCACGGCGCCCGCGTTGTAGGCGTTGGCCGCGCGTGTGTCCGCCTGGCCCGCAATCGTGCCGCCGGTGGCGAGCACGGCCACGCGCGGCAGCGCGGCGGATGCGGTGGCGGTGGCGGCGTCATCGGCGGCCAGCGAGACGCTAGCGGGCAGGGCAGTGGCGGCAAGCACGAATGTGACGGCAAGGCATTTGGCGCGGACGGCGTTTCTCATGATTGCTTTCCTTGGCGGTTGATAATCATTTTTAAAATGCGTACTGCGGAAAAAGATTATTCACCGATTGCGGATAAATTCAATGCCGCTTCGAAAATATATTGATTTATATCGCATTGAATTTGAGCCTGAAATGGAATCCTGCGCGTGAATTGCTCAATAATTTGAAATTCAGAAAATATTTATTCCCGATCGGATAATAATCCGGACGCCGGCCGGATTAGTGAATTAGCCGGCATTGGCCAGTATCAGGCCGTTTTACCGTTTAGCGCGGTCTGCGCTACCATGGCCCCCCTCGACGCCACCGCCGAATGTGCCATTCATGAAGACGTTTCTGCTTTTCGTCGCCACCGCGCTTGCCGAGATCGTCGGCTGCTACTTGCCGTATCGCTGGCTGCGCGAGGGCGCGAGTGCGTGGCTGCTCGTGCCCGCCGCCGTCTCGCTCGCGCTCTTCGCGTGGCTGCTCACGCTGCATCCGAGCGCCGCGGGGCGCACCTACGCCGCTTACGGCGGCGTATATGTCTGCGTGGCGATGCTGTGGCTGTGGGCGGTGGAAGCGATCCGGCCAAGCCCGTGGGATTGGGCCGGCATGACGCTAGCGCTGGGCGGCATGGCGCTCATCGCGTTTCAGCCGCGCTGAATACGCGCGGCGCTTCAGGCGACCGAGTTGACGTTCGGGAATTTCGCGCGGAATGCCGGCGGCATCGGCACGACTTTTTTCGCCTCGTAGTCGAAGAAAACAAACCCCGACTTTGCCATCGCGACGAGCGCGCCATCCGAGGGTCGCGTAATGCGGAAAATAATGTCGCCGCCGTATTTGTTGAAATCCATGATCCCCACTTCGAAGCATAGCTGGTCGCGCGCGTAGGCTTCGGCGCGATAAGTGGTTGCGAGGTCCGTGACGATGATGCTGGTGTGGGCGTCCTTCATGTCTTCGACGCCGGCATCGAAGAGGAAGCGCGCCCGCGCCTCCGAAATCATCGAGATCATCGAGTCGTTCGCGAGGTGGTTCGCCGAGTTGATGTCGGTGACGCGCACCGTGAGGTGCGTCGAATAGTAATACTGGTCTTCGGGAAAATGGAGCTCGATGCGGGCCATGGCGCGATGCGTTGAGTTGGAATCAGGGTCGCAGCGCCGGGCGGCTGGACATTCGCAGCGTGTGCGCCGGCGCGCGCAAACCCCGATTTTATCGGTTCGCGGCGCCTGATTGCAGGGCGCCCGGCAGGTGGTAGATTGGTGGCCGATTTTGTGGCCCTGATTCGCGGCGGGATAATGGCCCACGTGAGCGCCGCCTTAGCCGGCTCGCGGATCGCGCACCATGCGGAAATCGAGCCGGTATGGAAGCGGGGCCGCGACGAGCACCGCGCGTTCTTCGTCGGGGCTCAGCGTGTGGCCAAGACGCCGGCTTGCGCGCGTGATCTGGAGTGCAGACCAAATCTCGTCGAGCGCCGTTTCGCCTTCGCGGATCGTCGCGAATTCGTAGTCGAGCCAATGTTCGGCAAGGTCGAGATTCCCATCGAGCAAAGCGAGCCGCGCGCGTATCAGCCGGATGCGCTCGTGGCGTTCGGCGTCCGGACCCAACCCGGAGAGGAAACGCCTAAGCGCGGCGATCCGGTCGTGCCGCAACAGCCATTCGGCGATTTCGGTGGCGAGTTGGGGCGGCGCATCGGGCGCATCCCACGCGCTCAGATAGAGCCGCTCGGCCGCTTGCACGTTGGCCTCGGACAATGCGAGGTTGCGCAGCGAGAGCGCATTGGGCCGCAACGCGTGTGCACGCTTGAAAAAAGCATGGGCAGGCGCCGTATGGCCGCGATCGAGTGCGATGATGCCGAGCGCGAGCGCATGCAGCCAGGTCTCGCCATGTTTCGCCGACGAATCGAGCAACGCCTGCTGCCATAGGTCGCCCGCAACCCAGATCTCGGGCGGAGCCGCGAGCGACTCGGCAGAGAACCGGCCGGTCGCCGCAAGCTCTGCCCATGGACGCGCGACATCCGGCGGCGCGTCGAAATCGAGCCCCGATGCAACGGGCCGCCCAGTCAGGACTTCGTGCAGATGCCCCCAGACCGCGCCGCGATGCAGCCGGCGCGACACCGGCTTCGACGCGTGAACCCGCATGCGCGCGTCGCGCGAGGCAAGCTTGTGCGCCGGAAGTTGCGCGTCGAGCGCGCTGCGGACCGCCGAGCAGGCGGCATGCCAGCCCGGATCGTGCGCGGCCCGGGCGTCGAGCGCGAACGGCATCCAGCACTCGGTCCATTCGAGCGCGCCGCCGCCGGGCAGCATGAACTCCTGATCCTGCGTTGGCGCGATACCGGCCTGGATCTCGACATACTCCGTGTCGCCGGGCCGCCCGAGCACCTCCATCCAGTGTCGTCCGCCGGCGCCGGTGCCGAAGAAAAACATCTTGCGTCCGCGCATCCCGGAGGTCGCGGTTTGCAGAATGCCGCGCCCCTCGCCGTCGAGCGCGGCGATCCAGAGCCGGTCCGCATCGGGCTTGCGGAAGAACACCGACGTGGCGGCATTCCATCGCGCCGGATAGCTGGCGTCGAAACCATGGGCGTCCAGCGCGAACCGCTCGAGATGATTGTCCGGCAACACGTGTTCGATGCCGTAATCGGCGGGCGCGAGCACGCGCATGCCGGGCCGATACGGAACCGCGGCGTTGGTCCACCAATAGCAGGCAATCTCGGCGGGATTGGGGTTGACGATGCGGCCGTGTACGTAAAGGCGGCTTTCGCCGTGCGGCAGGAAGAGATCGACTTGCCAACTGGCCTCGCGGACTCGGTCGAATTCATGGAGCCGCAGGAACGGGCCTTCGTCGGTTTCGACGACGCTGCAGAAAACCGCTGCGCAAGTAAAAGGCGTATGCCCGGGAATCAAGCCATTCCATTCGATGCCGCCGGAAAACCACGCATTGAGCGCGGCCAGATTCGCGGGTTGAAACACCGGGTTGCGAAACAGGAGTTCCGCCCCGTTGCTCAGATCGATGAGCGAAGCGAGGCGCCCGCCGAGTCCCGGGAGCACGGTGGCGCGCATCAAGCCATTGTCGAGCACGACTGCATCGAGAAGGCCCGGCTGCAAGTGACGGTCGTAATCGTCCTGGACACGGTAAGGCAGTATCGATGCCTCGCCCCAGACGAACGCATGTTTGCGTTCGTCCGCGCCCAGATTGTTGGCGGGCGGCGCGGGATTCGCCGCCGTGGGCTGTTGCCAGCGGAAAATCGGCAACGGGTTGGCCGGACCCAGGCGGGCGACGGGCAGGGCAAGACGCTCGGTGCGTATGTGTGTCATGGCAACCTTCCGGCGCCTGGGCGGTGGCCATCTCTCACGAGGGGGCGACGAGCGCCAGCCAGGCCGGAAATGTCGCGCGGGAACGCATACGGTTTTCGCTAGACGCGGGGCAGGTCGTCCATCGATTTTTCGACGCTGCCATCCGGGACTTCCATATCGATTCCGTCAACCCCATTCGGGTGAGGAACCGTCTTGATCTTTGGCCCAAGGAATTTCATGCCGCCCAGCGTGAAAACGGAATACACCACCGCGCCCAGGCGAATATCGTGCGCGACATCCGCCACTTCCGAGATCCTGGGCGGCGAGAGCCAGTCATGGGAATGAGGGTCAATTGGCGCCCAGCGCACGTGCGTCACCCGATCCGTTGACGCGCTGATACGCACCCCGTCGACAGCAAACGTAGCCATGGTCACCTCCTTCGACGCGAGAATTAATATGCTAGTCCGTTCGACGGCGGCTGGAAAGCGGCGAGAACGCGATGCCTCCACTGCCGCTCCATGGCGAGGCAGAGGCGTACGCGCGCGCTCAGTGGTACGTCGTGGTCGAAGATTGCAGCTTCGTCAGCGTGCCGTCCTTGAAGCGGAACCAGCCGTCCGGGCCTTGCATCACGACTTCATCGGGTTGCCAGTACACGCGCTTGACCGTCATGCGCACGTTCGCGCGCTTCACCAGCGGCGGACGGCTGCGAAAATCGTAGAGCACGGGGCCGTAAGCGGTCTGCACGAGCATGCGCGTGATGGTGCCGCCGCCGTGGCCCACGTCATCGAAGTGCTCGAGCGTCTTCGCGCCGAAACGATCGAAAATTTGCTTGTCGAGCAGAGCCAGGTAATCGCGGTCGTCGCGCACGAATTGCAGGGTGCCAGCGGGTGTCGTGAGCGCGTCGGACACGCTGCTTTGCGCATGTGCGCAGGTCACGAACGAAGTGGCCGCGAGCGCAGCGAGCAAGAGGCGTTTCAATTTCATGGTGCTTTCCAGATTGAGCAGCGACTCCGGGGGCGGAGTGCGTCTGATAAACGGCGCTGCGGGGCATTCTCGCCAATTTTGGCCGATACGTCGAATGTGCCGCCGCCGTGCGTAACTGGCGCCGATCTGGCCGAGCCTGGCCGCCCGTACCGAACTAGCCGTGCGGCAACTCACTTTGTTCTCCCAAAAGCCTCGCCGATCTGCCGCGCGCGCTTGACCTCGTCGCTGTGCAAGTAGAGCGAAGTCGTGGATACGGAGGCGTGCCGCAGATTGTCCCGCACGGTGGTGAGTTCCGCGCCGCGACTCAGCGCGTGCGTCGCGTGCGTGTGGCGCATCCAGTGAGGGCTCGCGCGGCGCAGCTTTTGCGCAAGCGGCGCGTGGTCGGCCTCGATCGCGCCGGCGGCCAGCAAAAAGAAGCGCCGCATCACCATCCAGAGGCGCACGCCGCTGATCGCCGCGTCGCTGCCGGCGCGGGTGTCCACGTCAAGGCTGCCGATGACCGGCGTGGACGGATTCCAGCGCACCGGCGTCACCGGCAGCTCGCGCCCGGCCAGGTAGCTTGCCAGCGCGTCCCACGCGAGCGGCGGCAGCGCGACGCGCGCCAGCTTCTTGCCCTTGCCCGTCACGCGCAGCCAGTGATCGCCGTGCGGATCCGTTTCGACATGGCCCAGCGTCGCGCCGACCAGCTCGCTTGCGCGCAGCCCGGTCGCATACGCGAAGTCCAGCAGAAAGCGCAGGCGCCGTGCGGCGGGGGCCGACCAGCCGTACGACCATTCCAGACCGTCCGCGATCGCGCGCACGAGCGCCCATTCCCCCTCGCTGAACGCGTGCGAGGCATCGAGCGCCGATGCCGCGTTGCCGCCGCGCACCTTCACACCGGCGAACGGATTCGCGAGCACATAGCGCTGCTCGATGAGCCAGCGGAACAGGGCGCCGAGGATCGACAGGGCATGCGCGACCGAGCGCGCCGAGAGGCTGCCGTTGAACGGCCGCCAGTCCGGCGAGGTGCGCGCACGCACGGGGCCCACCCAGCGCCCGCGCGGTGACGGATGGCGCAGGAAGGTGCGGTAGGCGATGGCGTCTTCCGTGGTGAGCGACGAGAGCGCGCGGCCCCGTTCGACGATGGCCCACAGGATCAGGCGCTCGGCTTCCTTCCGGTAGGTGCGCTGGGTGGCGGGTGACTCGTGCAGCGCGAGCCAGGTCTGCACGGCCTCGTAGTCATTGGACGCGTCGAGCGTGCAGGTGGCGGGCGGCGCGCGGAAGGTGCCATCGGAGCCGTCGACCTCGTGGGGCACCCGGATCGCTTCCCACGGCACGCACATCATGTCCATCGGGCCGCGCTGGCCCGCGACCACGAGCGCGCGCGCCTTTTCCGTGAGCGCGGGCCAGGCGGCGAAGAACGCCTCGATGGCGCGGGCACTCGCCATGCCGAGTCCCGGCACGGCTTTCCACCACTGGCGGCGGCGCGGGATGCGCACGGTGAGGTCGGCCAGCGTCGTAATGCCGTGCGCATGCAGCACGCGAACCGCGCGCGGCGTGAACCACTGCGCGATGTCGTCGGCGATCTGGGGCTCCGGAGGGCGCGCGGTGCGCAGGGTATCGATGGACTGCGCGACGGCCTTCGCGTGGCGCTCGCGTTCCTCGGCGGGATGGTCGAGCAGGGCAGCGAGATCGTCACGATGCGCCGCGCGCGCGATGTCCAGCAGCCTGCGCCGGATCGCGCCGAGCACGCCGCGCGCGGATTTGTTCTCACCGAGCCTGGAAGGCAGGTAGCGAACGACCGCCTGGCGTACGGGCAGGCCGGCATACCACGCGCGCAGCATCGCGAGTTCGTCGGCATCGGGAAAACCGGGTGGTTCGGCGCCAGGCGGAACGTGAGGGTGGGTGAGGCGGTTTTTCATGCCCACGAGTTTAAGTCATAAATACATGCCTTATGATAAGAAAAGTTATCTTTATAGGGGTATTGTGCGTCACGTTTTCGTGAAAAACTGGAGCCTGTTCGATGCCATGGTGGCGTCCGCTCTAGATTGATTCGACCGTGCTGGCCGTGCCGGAACCGCGCTACTCGAACCCCTGATCCTCGATCTGATCGACATGTCGTCGAGCGCGGCCGATGCCATGCGATTGCAGCTACACACCGACGAGCGGCTGCGCCAGATCTCCACGAGCCTCATCGCGCAGGCGGTGAACAACGAGACGCTCGAGGAATGGGGCGCGCACTGGGCGCATGGTCTCCCGGCTGGAGAACCTTAACCCCTGTCGCGAGGTCGCTTTACGGCAAAGGTGCGCCCGTAGTGGGCGAAAGATGGGAGAAAATTTCAGAGAAACGTCGTACTACGAAGAAACACGAGTGTGTATCCTCGAAGCCAATTCGATTGCAGACAAGCAAGGTTCGAGGTCGCTCGAATTGCGCGCGGAGTTGAGTTTCGCAGGGCTACAGACAGATCGCGGCGGAGCGGAGCGCTCCCCGCAAAGGCTTTCGGGGATCCTGTTCTCCTGCTCGGCGGCATCGAATTCATGCACAAGATCGCCACGGGGCTGATGACGGTTTCCCGCAAAACACCAATGCCGGCCCGGGTCAAGCGGCCTGATGGCCTCGCTATGGGAAACGTGAAACAGGGGCGAGGCCATACTTCTTCACAGTTGATGGTGAGCATCAAACATAGCACTCACCATCAAATCAGTAGCATCTGCCCTTACAGCCTTACGGCGATGATACTGGCGTAACACTTGTAGTCGTATGAATCGAAAATACACCATTATTAGTTGCAGTTGCTGTGGCGCTAGCTGAACCACATAGAGGATTGCAGCTCGAATTAGCGACCGTGGTTCCCGATGATTGCACGGAACTGCTGGTTGTTCCGGCTCCAACGGTCTGAGCATTGGCGGAGGCTGCACCTGTGGAGACTGACGCAAAGCCAGTGAGGGAATGTTGCGCAAAGGAAAAAGAGGAAAATGCAACAAATGCTGAACCGACAGCAACTTTAGTGAGTTTGCACATGCTTCACTCCTTATCGCAAACATCACAACAAACTACTACGAGTGACACCCGAAAGCTGTGTCGCCTAAAAGGTTAGGCCGGGAAGTTAAAAAGTCAAGAGATGATGGCTGTCTGACTAGATTGATTTTCAGCTTCTTGATTAAGCGGATCTAAGTCAATCAAATATGACGAAATGGAGCGTCGCTCCATTTTTTCGTGCCTGCGCTTAGGGCTATGCTGATCAAGCCGCGAAACTGGCGCTCGACCAGTACTTCAAAGGCGCATGAACGGTCGACTTGATCAGCATTTCCTTAATTAACACAATTAACATGATCAATTTCTTCACCGTGCGACGCGTGCGGACTCAATCGGCGTGTCGTCCCAATTCGGTCGCCGAGTGACGAGAGAGCTGGGTGCCGTAGCGCGGAGTCTGGCGCCAGCACTGAGAGGCGGTCTGGTTTTGAGAGGGTGCGCCTGCGCACGGCCAGCGAATGCCAAAAGTATCGCCCCCCAAGTCTGCCAAACACGCGCATCAATATTTCCTCGTGCTTCTTGTTTTGACTACATAACGTACTGGGGAATAGTAGCAATTAGAATTGTGAATTGAATATCGAGGGTTTATAGATTCACACACTGAACGGGACGAAGCGGCAGCTCCGCTCGTTCAATGCATCAAGCAGAGACGCTCACTACTGAAGAGCAAGCATCGACTTCAGCCGCTCCAATACCAGTTGCCTGGCTTCGCGCATGATTCGCTCGATCAGATCCTTGACCGACGGAATGTCGTGAATCAGGCCGGCGACCATGCCGCAAGACCATGCACCCGCATCCATGTCGCCGTTTTCCATGACGCGGGGGTACACGCCACCGACTTCCTCTACGATGTCGGCGAACGTAATCGCACTACCCATGCGGCTTTCTTTCTCCAAAAGCCGCTCCACGCCAGCATTGGTCAGCACCCGCTCGGTGTTGCGCAGCGGCCGCATGACGAGGCGCGTGTCGAGTTCCGTCGCGGCGACGATTGCCTGTTTGACGTTGATATGAACGGGCGCTTCTTGCGTCGCCACGAACCGGGTGCCCATATTGATGCCCTCCGCGCCGAGCGCGAGCGCGGCGACCAGTGAGCGGCCGTTGCCCATTCCGCCCGAGGCGACGAACGGCACCTTGAGCGTTTCGGCCGCGCGCGGCAGCAGGATGAAGTTCGGAACGTCGTCCTCGCCTGGATGGCCACCGCACTCGAAGCCATCCACGCTGACGGCGTCACAGCCAATGCGCTCGGCTTTCAGCGCGTGGCGCACCGAGGTGCACTTGTGGATGACCTTGATGCCTGCCTCTCGAAGCGCGGGCAACCACTTTTCGGGATTGTTGCCGGCGGTTTCGACAACCTTCACGCCACCTTCGATGATGGCGCGGACATAGCCGGGATAATCGGGTGGATTGCGCGAAGGGAGGAAGGTCAGATTCACGCCGAATGGCTTGTCCGTCATCGAGCGGCAGCGGCGAATTTCGGCTGCCAGCGCATCGGGCGTCGGCTGGGTGAGTGCGGTCAGGATACCCAGGCCGCCCGCGTTGGAGACGGCTGATGCCAGTTCGGCGAGTCCGACGTAGTGCATCCCACCTTGAATGATCGGATACTCGATGCCAAAAAGTTCGGTGATTCTTGTTTTCATGGAAACAGTGGCCTCCCGAAAAGGGAAATAGAAGTCATGTCATGCGAAGCGTTCCGTTCACGTGTCAAAGCGCGTGAACGGGGTGGAGTGGGGCGAACGTTTCGGAAACCTCGCTGCCGTCGGCTGGATCCTGACGCTAGCTTGCTTGTTTCAGCCTGGCGACTCGAACGATCTCTTCTTCGACTTCGTGCAATCTGTCTTTGCCGAAGAAAATCTCGTCACCCACAAAAAACGTCGGCGAACCAAAGGCTCCGCGCTCGAAGGCAGCTTGAGTGTTCGCCAGCAACGTGGCTTTCACCTCGGGATCTTGCGTGCCTGCGTAGATTGCCTTGCCATCGAGGCCGGCTTCCTGCAGGGATTGCACGATGATCTCGGGATCTTCCATGTTGCGCTGTTGCTCCCACACGTGAGCATAGACGGCGTTCACGTATGGCATGAAGCATCCTTGACGCTGTGCCGCCATTGCGCCCCGCATGATTTGCAGGGTGTTGATCGGCCAAAAGGGATTCTGGCGATAGCCATCGATGTTATTTTTGGCGATGAAACGCTGAGTTTCCAGCCTCTCGTAAGCCACTTTGTTCACGATGCCGGCGAACGCTTCAGCAGGGGAGCGATTGCCGGTCAGCTTGAACAGACCGCCCAATAGAATGGGCACGTATTCGAACTCGACACCCGTGCGGGCGGCGATGGTCGGAATGACCTTATGGCAGAAGTACGCATTCGGGCTGCCAAAGTCGAACAGGAACTGGACACGAGACGATGTCATGAGCTAGTCGTAGGGAATGGTGCCAAGGCTTCGGTGGTTTGAAAACGGACTGTGCCGCCTGGATATCAGGAGATCTCTGTCGTCGTGATTACCAGGCCTCCATCCACGGGCGCAGTTCCGTCTCGTGAGTCCAGGCATTGCGGGGCTGCATGTGAATCTGGTAGTAGGCGTCGGCAATGGAGTTGGGATTGACGATGCCGTCCTGTTCCTTGAGCGCGTAACGCTGCGGGAAGTTGCTCTGGATGAATTCGGTGTCGATGGCGCCGTCGATGATCGGATGCGCAACATGAATGCCCTTGGGCCACAACTCTCGCGCCATGCTTTGGGCGAGCGCCCTGAGTCCGTGCTTGGCACCCGAGAACGCCGCATAGCCAGCACGGCCGCGCAAGCTGGCCGTGGCGCCCGTGAAGATGATCGTCCCGCGTCCGCGCGGCAACATGGCCTTGGCGACTTCGCGGCCCATGAGAAACCCGCTGAAGCAAGCCATTTCCCACACCTTGAAGTACACGCGCGCGGTGGTTTCGGTAATGCTGAACTGGACGTTCGCGCCGATGTTGAAGACAGCAACCTCGATGGGCGCAATGTCGCGTTCGATTTGCTCGATGAGCGCCACCATTTCCTCTTCCTTGCGTGCGTCGGTGCCGAACGCGTACGCGTCGCCGCCGGCCGCCTTGATCTCTTCGACGACCGGTGCGAGTTTGTCCACCTGGCGGCGCGTCATGCACGCGATATACCCTTCGCGGGCGAACCGGCGCGCGATCGCGCTGCCCGTTGCATCGCCTGCGCCAATGACCAGAATTGCTTTCTTGTCCGACATTTCATTCTCCGCGTGACAGGTAACGTTTGAGATGATGATCCTGATCGCCAAGTTGATGGCAGATCGCTCAGTAGATTTCGAACAGACCCGCGGCACCCATGCCGCCGGCAATGCACATCGTGACGACGGCGTACTTCGCACGGCGACGGCGGCCTTCCAGCAGAACATGGCCGGCAAGGCGGGCGCCCGTCATGCCGAAGGGGTGGCCGACCGAGATCGCGCCGCCATTGACGTTCAACTTCCCGGGCGCGATGCCGAGACGCTGCTGACAATAGAGCGCCTGCGACGCGAAGGCCTCGTTGAGCTCCCAAAGGTCGATGTCCTCGACCTTCAGACCGTGCTGCCTGAGGAGCTTGGGTACCGCGAACACGGGACCAATGCCCATTTCATCGGGCTCGCAGGCGGCCACCGCCATCCCCCGGAATACGCCGAGCGGCGAGAGGTTTGCGCGCTCCGCATCCTTCGCTTCCATCATCACGCAGGCCGATGACCCGTCCGAGAGCTGCGAGGCGTTACCGGCGGTCACGAACTTGTCGGGCCCATTCACCGGCTCCAGCTTCGCCAGACCCTCAAGGGTGGTGTCCGGGCGATTGCACGTGTCGGCGCTGAGCGTGGCCGATCGATAGCGGATCTCGCCCGTCTCTTTGTCTCGCACCGCCATCGTGGTGGTAACCGGCACGATCTCGTCGTCGAACCGGCCGGCGCGTTGCGCCTCGGCCGTCTTGCGCTGGCTGTCGAACGAGAACTGGTCCTGAGCCTCACGGCTAATGCCATAGCGCGCGGCGACGGTGTCGCCCGTTTCGATCATCGTGACGTACAGGTCCGGCTTGTGCTCGACGATCCACGGATCGCGTTCACGCAGCCCGTTCTCCCGTGAGCGAAGGCCCGTGATGCTTTCGACGCCGCCGGCTACCACGGCCTGAACGCCATCGACCACGATGCGGCCCGCGGCTGCCGAAATGGCTTGCAGGCCCGAGGCGCAAAAGCGGCTGACGGTGACGCCTGCAATGGAGATGGGCAATCCGGCGCGAATGACCGTCTGGCGTGCGATGTTGCCGCCGGCAATGCCTTCGGGATAGCCGCAGCCAAGGATGACGTCGTCGATGACAGCCGGATCGATCCCCGAGCGATCGACCGCCGCCCGCACCGCATGGGCAGCAAGGCTGGGGCCGGGCGTAGCGTTGAATTCGCCGCGATGGGACTTGCTCATCGGCGTGCGTGCAGTGGAAACAATGACGGCTTCTCGCATGGTGGGGTCGAATCCTGTGGTGGTCTCGGCATTAAAACTGCATTGCAGAATCAAAAACTGCATATCAGTCTATGTCGTTGACTTCTGTGGCGTCAATATTGGCGTAATCCCTAGTGTTTTGGGTCTATGTAAAGCGGTGGCAATGGATCATCATGGAAATGTATTCTGCAATGCAGTTTCATAAACCGCAATTCAGCCAGCTCCGATGACAGCAGAACGCTGTCGATCGATACCCGACACCCAATACGGAGACGTGTCATGCAAGAAGCCAGGCAGTTGAGCGAGCAATACTCGCGCATCCATCAAATCATCGAGCCGTGGGTCAGCCAGCGTCCCGATGGCGTTGCCTTGCAGGACAAGGAGCGGCGCCTCACGTACCGCGAAGTCGATGTTTCGATCCGTCATGTGAGCGAGCGGCTCATGGCGCTGGGCGTTCGCCCCGGTGATCGCGTTCTGGTCGTTGCGGAGAACTGTGTGGCCGCAGGCGTCCTGGTGATGGCGCTGAGTGCGGTCGACGCCTGGGCCGTGGTGCTCAATGCCCGTCTCTCGGCGCGAGAGATCGAAACGTTCCTCGATCATTCGGGCGCGCGGCGCGCGTTTTATACCCATACGGTTGGCAAGGATGCGGGTGAGCATGCTGCCCGTCATGGGGCGGTTGCGGAATCATGGCCGGGCATCGGCGAGGTGGCGATCGGACCGCTCAATGAACGGGCCGTCGCCGAGCCGGCCTGCGACGATCCACGCAAGCAGACGGCGGTCATGATCTACACGTCAGGCACCTCCGGGCAGCCGAAGGCGGTGATGCTCAGTCACGCCAACATGCTGCACATCGCGCAGGTGATTCGCACGGTGCGCCGTCTTGGGCCGCAGGACAAGATATATGGCGTGCTGCCCATGGCGCACATCATGGGGCTGTCCGGCAACCTGGTGGCGGCTCTCGCGTGCGGCAGCACGTTGCTGCTCGAAGACCGGTTCTCACCGCAAGCGCTTGCCAGCGCGATACTGGAGGAGCGTCTGACCATCCTGCTTGGGGTGCCCGTGATGTTTGCGAAGCTGCTTGACTGGTGTCGCAGCACGGGTATCGATATCAGCAAGCATAGTCTGCGCATCATCGGTGTGGCCGGTTCTCCGTTGACGCCCAAACTGAAAGAGGACGTGGAATGCGCGTTTGGCATGGCGCTGCAAAACAACTACGGGCTATCCGAGATGGCCCCGACGGTGACGCAGACGGTGCTCTCCCACCCGCGGCGCGACTGCTCGGTCGGTAAGCCCGTGCCAGGCGTGGAGTTGCGCATCGTCGATGACCATGGCAAAGACGTGGTGCCTGGCGAAGTGGGGGCGATCTGGGTGCGCGGGCCGAACCTCATGTTGGGGTACTACCGCAACGAGGCGATGACGCGCGAGGCCATCAATGCCGAGGGCTGGTTCAATACCGCGGACCTCGGCCGGCAGGAGCCCGATGGCGGCGTTTTCATCATGGGCCGCAAAAAGGAGTTGATCATTCGTTCGGGCTTCAACGTGTACCCCACGGAAGTGGAGCAGGCTCTGAACAGCCACGCCTCGGTGGTTCAGTCTGCGGTTGTCGGCAGAGAGGTCGAAGGTAACGAAGAGGTCATCGCGTTCGTCGAAATGGCGCCCGGCGTGACGGTGACGTCCGATGAACTCAAAATCCATTTGCGGGCGCGATTGTCGCCGTACAAAATCCCGGCCGAGATCCACTTCATGGCACAGCTGCCGGCGGCGCCCACGGGAAAGATTCTGAAAAATGCACTCAAGGAGCTGGCCATGAAATCGGCGGAAGTGCCGCGAGGCTGAACGACGCTCTGGCAGCGTGCGAGGAAGTGGGCAAAAGCCGGGTGCCGCGATTTTGATCCGTTGCATCCGGCCGTATGGTATTTTTCCGCCCCGGGATGAGCGAAGCGGCTGCCGGCATTCAACGGGTGGCGGCTTGCTTCTGCTCTCCGGGAGCGTGGGCCGAGCGGACTGGCCAGTTGCTCTTGTATATTGGCTCAGTTCTTTCGGAAGAGTGATATGACTTCGAACACGCGGACCGCTTCCCCGGAGAAGCGCGCGAGCGATAGCCCGGTGTCCGACAACGACGCATTGACGGACGGCGACGGCGATCGGCACTTTGTGACCGCGCTGGCGAGGGGGCTGGACGTGCTCCGCTGCTTTCGCAGTGGCGACACGTTCCTCGCCAATCATGAAATTGCGGAGCGGTGCCAGTTGCCGCGATCGACCATCACCCGCTTGACGTATACGCTCACGAAGCTCGGCTACTTGTATGTGATGCCCGAAACCGGCAAATACCGCCTGGGTGCGGGCGCTATTGCGCTTGGCAGCGCGATGTTGGTCAAGCTCGATGTACGGCAGATCGCCCGTCCGTTGATGCAGGACCTCGCGGCCGACGTGGGCTCGCTGGTGGCACTGGCAACACGCGATCGAATGGCGATGTTGCACCTCGAGTGCTGTCGCGCCAACTCCGTTGTGACGCTCAATATGGACGTGGGGACGCGCATCCCGCTCGCCACCACGTCGATGGGCCGCGCTTATCTCGCCGCGATCGAACCCGGTGAGCGCGCGGAGTTGCTGGAGCGGATCCGCTCTTTCGACGAGGGGGCGTGGCCGACCGTCAAGCGGGGCATCGACAAGGCGCTCGCGGAGTACGCGGAAACGGGATGTTGCTCGTCCGTGGACGAGTGGCTGAAGGGCGTGAGTGGCATCGGCATGCCCTTCAGACCGGGCAGAGGCCTGCCCGTAATGGTCGTCAATGTCGGCGGGGCGACACAGGACCTATCTGCCGAGCGTCTTTTTCAGGAAGTGCGCCCCAGGCTGATTCAGGTCGTCAATACTATTCGACTCGAATTGGGCCAGATAGACGAGCACGCCGGAGCGCCTTTGAGCTCCGGCGATGCATGTGCTCCTCGCTGATACGTCCGGCTTATTCGCTCTGGAAATCGATACTGCGAAAATCGATGGACACGAGCAGCGGCTCGTCGACCTTTTGCTGCGCGTCGTCGTAAGCGTAGACACGGCGCGACATCGGCACCATGATGCCGCGCACGTTGCGATAGTCCGACGCGTAGTTCGCGCCCCGCGCGCCGCCCATCACGTCCACCGTGTAGTCGTGGCGCCGCAGCAAGCCATCCTCGCCGAAATACGAAATCTGCTCGCGCGCATGACTGGTAATCGATTCCGGGAATGTGACCTTCAGCCGCCGCCAGATTTCGCCGTTCTCTTTCCAGGCGGGGAGCTCCTCCGTATGGAAGCCGGGCAGCGTGTAGAGAAACGGGATGGTCAGATAAGTCCAGAGGGCGTAGCCGGTAAAGTACAGCGCATGCAGGCGATCCCACGGCGATTCCTGGGTCTGGCCTTCATATGCCCCGCGCGGCGCGTGGCGCTCCTCGACGTTGCGGCCGTCCAGCGAGCCGATCCGCACGACGTCCGGGGCGTAGGTGCCGCGCCAGCCGCCGGCCGGCGACGCGATCGCCATGGACTGGTCACGCAGGTTCGCCGCCAGCTCGATGCCCTCGAAAATATCGGGCTGGCCCTTCAGGTGCCAAATGGCGCCACCGATGTCGAGTTCGGCCGAGACGGTGCCGAACTTCCTCCAGTTTTCGATCCCACCGTGCGCCCGCACGGCCTCTTCAAGTAGTGTGCTCATTCTGTGTTCCTCGCGTGCGTATCCGTTGGGGAGGCGTTCGTTATCCTAAGGATATGCATCGTTGCGGTTATTGCCCCGTCGTATAGCGCGACGCGGGAACGTTGGACGAGAGATGCGGGGCCATCGTCTGGCGCGCCGCTTCGAACGCTTCCCATTCCTCACCGGCATGCAGGGAGGGGATCGTCACGAGCTCGCCGCGGTCGAAACCCGTCAAGGCCGCGTCCACCATGTCGGTGGCCGACATGACGATGCTCTCGGGCAGGTGCTCGACCGGAAGGCCACCGGTCTGCCAGAAGTCGGTGGCGGTGGCTCCTGGCAGCACGGCCTGCACCTGCACGCCCTTGCCGGCGAGCTCGTGGTGCAGCGACTGGCTGAAGGCGAGCACGAAAGCCTTGCTGCCGCCATACACGCCATTAAGCGTTTCTGGCGAGATGGCCACGATGGAGGAAATGTTGATGACGGCCCCCTTGCCGCGCGCAACGAAGCCCGGAATCGCAGCGTACGTGAGGCGGGTGAGCGCGGTAACGTTCAGATCGATCAACCGCGTCATCGCATCGACGTTGCTGTCGAGCAGGGGCGTATGCGTGCCCACGCCCGCGTTGTTGACGAGCAGCGTGATGCTGGCGTCCTGCTTGAGCTTTGCTTCGACGGCAGCAAGCGCGGCTCGGTCGCCGAGATCCGCGTCCACGATTTCGACGCTCTGGTGCGTCTCGTTCGTGATGCGCTCGGCAAGGGCGAGCAGGCGGTCGCGGTTGCGCGCCACGAGAATCACGTCATAGCCGCGCCGTGCGAGCCGCTCGGCATAGATCGCGCCAATGCCCGACGATGCGCCCGTAATGAGGGCCGTACCTTTGTGTGCCTGATCCATGATGTCACTCCGCTTCGAACTGCGTTGATGTTTGGGTGAGTGCATTCTGGCTGCAAAGCGGCATGACGGAAATGACGCAGATGGGTATGATTCAGGACATTGCGAGGCGAAGAACGGACATGCACAAGATCGGCTTTTTGATCAGCGACGGCTTTCAGATCATGGCGCTCGCGCCGCAGGCCGTCTTCGAGTACGCGAACATGGTCGCGGGCGAGCCCTTTTATGCGCTCGAAAACTTCTCGGTTAGCGGCGGCGAAGTGCGCTCGTCGCTGAGCATGGCGGTAAGCACGCGGTCGCTGCGCGGCAAGATCGATGTGGACACTTGGCTGGTCGGCGGGGTGAACGATCCGCTCGCCTCGCCGGCACCCGACAAGATCCTTGCCTTCCTGCGCGAAAAGGGGGCCCGCGCGAGACGCATCGCCGGCATCTGCACCGGCGCGTTCGTGCTGGCGCAAGCGGGCTTGCTGTCCGGCCGGCGCGCGACGACGCACTGGGCGTTCGGGCGCGAAATGCAGAAGCGCTTTGCGGACATCCGCGTGGAGGAAGACCGGATCTACATCGTCGACGGCCCCATCTGGACCTCCGCCGGCATGACGGCGGGCCTCGATCTCGCGCTGGCGATGGTGGAGAAGGATCTGGGTGCGGACGCGGCGCGTTCGGTCGCGCACAAGCTGGTCATGCATCAGCGCCGCGCGGGCGGGCAGTCGCAGCATTCGGAAATGCTCGATCTCGCGCCGAAGTCCGATCGCATCCAGAATGCGCTGAACTATGCGCGCCAGAACCTGGGCCGCGCGTTGACGGTGGAGGAACTGGCGGAGAGCGTCCATCTGAGCCCGCGCCAGTTCAGCCGCGTATTCACGCTGGAGACGGGGCAATCTCCGGCCAAGGCTATCGAGGGGCTGCGCCTCGAGGCTGCACGGCTGATGATTGAGCAGAGCCGTCATCCGCTCGAGGTCATCGCGAGAGAAACGGGCTTTCGCGACCGACGCCACATGCGCGAAGCCTTCATGCGCGGGTTTGGCGTTCCGCCCCAGGCGGTCCGGCGCGAAGCGCGCGTGGATGCGTGAATTCAGCAAAAGAGATCGGTCTGCTCCACGAAGCATCTGCGGAGCGACCGATAGAGGACAAAACCGCCGATTGTTTTTGTCTGGCGATTCTGGACTTACATTGGCGGCGCCACGCCGTCCTTCTCAACCACGACCAGGTGACCGTCATAGCTGCCGTTTTTCTCCGGCGTGGCCACGACAAAGACCTTCTTGCCAGTCGTCAATTCGGCGCGCGTAGCCGGAATCAGCGTCACGACCGGAACATTGGTCGGGACGTTGATGGTGTTGCTGCCGCCCTTGTATGAAAGCTTGAGATCGCGTCCGCTCGTTCCTTGCACGACCGTATCCACGTTGGCGTTCGTCATCGTGCTGTTCGCGCCGAGATCCCACGCGTAATGACCTTCGCCCGTGCCGCGCGCGGCTTCGGGGAACACTAGCACTTCCTTCGCGGTCAGCTTGCCGTCCGGTCCCGGCATGGCCGCCGCGCCAACGTACGAGCCGGGCTTGATATCGGCAAGCTGGATGGCCTTCACGGCGTTCACGCCGGCCGACTGGTCCACGTCGATCGTCACGGTCTCGCCGCTGTGGCGGTGGACCTTCAAGGTGTTGCCCGAAAGCGAGACGATCTCGCCACGGATGCGCTCGGGCTTGTCGGCGGAGGATTGAGAGAGTGCGGCGCCCGCGAGTGTCAGCGCGGCAAAGGAAACAGCGAGTTTGAGTCGAATGGACATGGGTGCTCCAGTGAGTAGGTTGCGGTTGAAAAATTCATAGGCACAGGGGGCAGGGCTCAGGAACCGCCGAACCAGTTGTAGCCCTGGTTCTCCCAATAGCCGCTTGGGAAAGCGTTGGTCACCGTGATGGCAACGATATGTTTTGGGTTCTTGTATCCGAGCTTCGTCGGGATACGCAGCTTCATCGGGAAGCCGTACTTCGCGGGCAGGACGCTGCCGTCATACGTCAGCGTGAGCTGCGTCTGGGGATGCAGTGCCGTCGGCATGTCGATGCTCGTCCAGTAGTTGTCCGCGCAATGCAGCGCGACATACTTCGCGGTGGTATCGGCGCCGGCTCGCGCAAGGAAGTCGGCGAATCGCACGCCGCCCCACTTGCCGATCGCGCTCCATCCTTCAATGCAGATATGCCGCGTCACCTGGCTTTCCTGCGGCAGTGCATGGAGCTCGTCGAGTGTCCAGATGCGTTTGCCCTTGACGAGCCCGTTGAGTTCGAGGCGATAGCTCCGTCCATCCACGTCCGGCACCTGGTCGACGTCGTAGTACGCGTTGAAGGGGAACGGCCGCGTGATCATCGACTCGGGGTAGGTCGGCGCAAGCTTGCGCGGATCGAAGAGCAGGGCTTGCGCGTCGTCGTTGAACGAAGACACACGGCGGAGCAGGGTGTTGACCGACTTGTCGTTCGTGAGATCGCAGCCTGATAGCAGCATCAGTCCGCCCAGCGTCAAGATGCGCTTGCCGAACAAACGCCGCAGCGGCGACTGGAGTTCCTTTTGCGCGTCCTTGATGATGGATTGCGCATCGGGTTGGTACCCCGGATCGGGTGCGCGATGACGTTTCGGAGTATTCATGATTAGCGGCCTCGAATCATGGTGAGCAGGGTGCGCGGAACCAGCGCGACCATCACGACGTGCACCGCGAAAAAGCCGACCAGCACGCTCATGGCGACGAAATGGACGATGCGCGCGTTGTCGAAGCCGCCCATCAGCGTGCGCAGGACCGGGAACTGCACGGGCTTCCAGATCGCGAGGCCCGAGAGCACCAGAAGCGCGATATCGGCGAGCACGGCAAGATAGGCGAACTTCTGCACGGCGTTGTACTGGCTGAGGTCGGCGTGACCGAGCCGGCCGCGCAGGGCCGCCGCGAAGTCGGAAGCGAGGGCCCGCATGCTGACGGGAAAGAGCTTCTTGCGCAGCCGTCCGGTTGCGACGTTCAGCGCGAGGTAAGCGAGAAAGTTGGCGACCAGGATCCACATGAACGCGAAGTGCCAAAGCAGTGCGCCGCCCAGCCAGCCGCCGAGCGTGATGGAGGCCGGAAACTCGATGCCCCGGAAGACCGGCGACGCGTCGTACACTTGCCAGCCGCTCAGGCACATGACGATGACGGCGGCTGCATTGACCCAATGGAAAATGCGCACCCAGGCGGGATGGATTGTCGGGTGATTCATGGCGACCCTTACATAAGATTCGCGCCGGGCGCCCAGGCGGGCGTTGGCGTGGGAAGAAGGATCGCAGCGGCAGCCTGGCGCCGGTATCGGATAAATGACCGACCCGGCCGCACCTGCCGCGCTATAGTCGCGGGCAATGAGGCTCGCCATGTTTCGGTGGATCCATGAACGGGAACGAAAACACACCGGCTGAACGCGCGCAGGTTCGCGCATACGACGCCATCAGGGCGCTCGCGTTCGTTGGCGACCTCAGCATGGGGCAGCCGACCGATCATTCGCTGCGCACGGCCTGGCTGGCCGCCCAGCTTGCCCTCGCGGCAGGCGAGGGCGACGCGCTAGCCGCGACGTCCGCGCAAGCCGCGCTGCTGCGCTGGTCGGGCTGCACGGCGAACGCAGCGGGCTTCGCCGACATGCTCGGCGACGATGTGGCCGGCCGCGAGGCGATGCTGGCGCAGCGGCAGGGCTGGGCCCAGCCGCTTGAACGGCAAGGCCTGGAAGGTGCGACTCAGGGTGAAATTAAGGGCGCGATTCGTCCGCTCGCGCAGATTCACTGCGAGGTCTCGGGCGAAGTCGCGCGGATCCTGCACCTGACGACAGAGACCGAAGCGGCGCTGCGCCATATCTTCGAAGCGTGGGACGGCAGCGGCATGCCCGACGGCCTCGCGGGCGCGGCGGTGCCGCGCGCGGTCTACGTGGTGTCGTTGGCTGGCGACCTGGAAATCCTCAGCCGCGTCTACGGTTTGCCCCAGGCGCTCTCGCTGATCGCGGCTCAGGCCGGCACGCGCTACCCGGCGGATCTGGCCGCGCTCGTGGCCAAGCATGCTGCACACTGGCTGGAGGGACTGGCGACGCGGGAGCCCGCCGGGCTCGACGAGTCGATTCAGACGCCCCAGATGCTGGCAACCACTTCTACCGAACTGATTGCCGATGTCATCGACCTCAAGCTGCCGTGGATGACCGGCTACTCGCGCGCGGTCGCCAGCGCCGCGGCCGCCTGCAGTGCGCGGCTCGGCGCCGACGAAGCGAGCGAGGCACGCGTCTACGCCGCGGCGCTGATTCACGGCATCGGCCGTGCCGCGGTGCCGAATGCGATCTGGAATTCGCCAGGGCGCCTCTCCGCTGCGGAGTGGGAAAAGGTGCGCCTCGTGCCGTACTGGACCGCGCGTGCCGGCAAGCAAACCGGCACGCTCGCGCAGGCGGCGGAACTGGCTTCGTATGCGTACGAGCGGCTCGACGGTTCCGGCTATTTCCGTGGTGCAAGCGGGCAGGCGTTGTCGCTCGAGGCGCGCATGCTGAGTGCAGCGGTTGCGTTCGTCGCGCTCGGTGAAAAGCGGCCCTGGCGCGACGCGCTAGCGCCCGGCGAAGTGACGCAACGACTGCGCAGCGAGGCGAACCAAGGCCGCTTCGACGCCGAAGTCGTCGAGGCGCTGATCGATGCGCGCGATGCCCCGCCACGCGCCACACACGCCACACGCATCCGGCAACAGACGCTCCGGCTCTCCGCGCGCGAGACCGACGTGCTGCGTGCGATCAGCCGCGGCGCCAGCAACAAGGAAGCGGCGCGCGCGCTCGACCTGAGCCCGAGCACGGTGCGCACGCACGTGGAAAGCGTGTTTCGGAAGCTCGAATGCTCGACGCGCGCCGCTGCGACGTTGAAGGCGTCGGCGCTGGGGCTGCTGTAGGCAGGCGCTGCTGGCCCGGCTCGATCTCTATCACCGCATTCGGAAAAGACAATGTCGACTGACATTGACTTTGCGAGGCGATCACCCCTAAACTCAATGTCGACCACCATTGTGATTGGGTGAGCCCGTCAATGTCATACGAAAGGAAAGTCATGCATCCGGAAAGCAACCAGCCCTTGCTCACGCCAATCCGGCTGGGCGACCTCGATCTGCGAAACCGCATTGTGATGGCGCCGCTCACGCGCATGCGCGCGGCCAACCCTGAACTCGCGCCCAACCGTCTGCATGCCGAGTACTACGCGCAGCGCGCGTCGGCGGGGCTGATCATCAGCGAAGGGGTTTTCGTGAGTCCGCACGCGGTGGGCTGGGCCGACGTGCCGGGTCTGTGGAGCGACGCCCAGGTGCGTGGCTGGCGAGGGGCGACGGACGCGGTTCACGAGGCCGGCGGGCGGATCGTTGCGCAGCTCTGGCATACGGGCTCGCTCGGACACCCCGATTTCCACGGCGGCAAAGCGCCGCCCTCCGCCTCGGCTGTCAATCCGCGGCAGCAGAGCGTGACCGCGCAGGGCAAGAAAGACACTGTGATTCCACGCGCCATGGAGAAGGGTGAGATCCGCCGTACGGTTGCGGATTTCGGCCATGCTGCGCGCCGCGCCATCGAGGCCGGTTTTGACGGCGTGCAGATTCAGGGCGGGTACCACTATCTGTTCAACCAGTTCCTGAACGTGCGCACGAATCTGCGTACCGACGAATATGGTGGCTCAGTGGAAAATCGTGCGCGCTTGCTGTTCGAAGTGCTGGAAACGGTGGCCAATGCCGTTGGCGCTCATCGCGTTGGCGTGAAGACCGGTCCGGCGACATCGGAAACGGGCGCTTTCGTTTCCACGGACGAAACGCTTGCGACCGCCGAATACGTGATTGGCCGTCTCGATGAATTCGACCTCTCGCACTTGCTGCTGATGGGCGCGATGGCCGATCTCCGGGCGACACCGCTTGCTGCACTGGCCGGCGACGGCATGTTCAGGCATTTCCGCGAGCGCTATCGCGGCAAGATCATCGCGAACGTCGATATCGATCGCGCGCGCGGCAACCGCTTGATCGAGGCGGGGCTCGTGGATATGGTCGCGTTCGGTCGCCCCTTCATCGCCAATCCGGATCTGCCGGCCCGCTTCGCGAACGTCGCGCCGCTAGCGGAGCTAGACTGGCCCAACGTGTATGGCGCGACGAGTGCCGGCTACACCGACTATCCGGCGCTGGCTGCCACAACGGCATGAGGTGATGTCAGCGCAACGGGGCGTGCGCGGGACATGACGCACAGGTTCCGCAATCGGCCCCACATGCGTTCCCGCGCGGACCCACTCGAGTTCCGCCGCTCCAACGATGCGCACACCATAAAAGGAGAAGCTGCGCCATGGACGATTCACTCCCGGTCAAGGTTGCGATTCTTGACGACTACCAGAACATCGCGCTGCGTGAGGCCGATTGGTCGCCGCTCAAGGCGCGTGCGGAAATTACCGTCTTTACGGACCACCTTTTCGAAGTCGACGAAATCGCCAAACGGCTCGAGCCCTTCGACGTGGTGTGCGTGATGCGCGAGCGAACCGAGCTGTCGCGCGAGCTCATCGAGAAACTGCCGAACCTGAAGCTGATCGCATCGACGGGACCCGCCAACGCCGCGATCGACCTCGAGGCGGCCGCGGAGCATGGCATTGAGGTGCGCCACACGGGCTACTCCTCGACGCCGACCATCGAATTCACGTGGGCGCTCATTCTCGCGATGGCACGCAATATCCCTCTGGAGAACGAATCGTTACGAAGCGGCGGCTGGCAGGTGTCGCTCGGCACCGAGCTGGCCGGCAAGACGCTGGGCCTGCTGGGGCTAGGGCGGATAGGCTCTGCCGTGGGCGTGATTGGCCGTGCTTTCCGGATGAACGTCATTGCGTGGAGCGAGAACCTGACTCTGGAGCGTGCTCAGGAAAAGGGCGTGCAGCGGGTCGACAAGGCAACGCTCTTCGCCACATCCGATTTCCTCTCGATCCACGTCCGCCTGAGCGAGCGTACGCACCACCTCGTCGGGGCCGCGGAGCTGGCGCAAATGAAGCCGACGAGCCGGCTCATCAACACGTCGCGCGGACCGATTGTGGACGAAGCCGCGCTGGTCGATGCGCTGGAGGCCGGGCGGCTGGCCGGTGCCGCGCTCGACGTGTACGACCGCGAGCCGCTCGATGCCAACCATCCGTTCCGCACGCTGCCCAACGTGCTGGCCACGCCGCATATCGGCTACGTTTCGCGCGAGCTCTATCGCACGTTCTATGGCGACACCGTGCGCAATATCGTGGAGTGGCTCGACGCACGGCCATCCTCCGGGAAGGCTTGACGTGCAAGGCAGGTTCCCCGCAGGCGATCGCCGCGCGTGGAGGGCGTCGTGAAGCTCGATCCGTTGTCACTACGGCTCTTCATAGCCGTTATCGAGGACGGCACGATTGCCAGCGCCGCGGCGCGCGAACATATTGCCGCGGCGGCCGTGAGCAAGCGGCTAAGCGAGCTCGAGCAGATGCTCGGCACCCAGCTGCTCGTGAGAACCAACAAGGGCATCACGCCGACTGCGGCCGGCGTGAACCTTTCGGTGCTGGCGCGCGAAGTGCTTGACGGCTTGAACGACATCGTCGCGCGCATGCGGGACTTTTCCGACGGCCGACGCGGTACGGTGCGCGTCTTCGCCAATATTTCGGCCATTGCGACCTTCGTGCCGCCGCTCGTGAAGTCATTCAACGAGCGCTATCCGGAAGTGCATATCTCGCTTCAGGAGCACGACAGCCTTACGATTACCGAAGGCATCGCCAACAATCTGGCGGAGATCGGCATCTTCACGTATTTGCCGCACAGCGCCGATATCGAGGTGTATCCGTTTCGAACCGACGAACTCACGGTGATCGTGCCGGTGGGTCACGCGCTCGCAGATCGCGACGAAGTCACCTTCAGTGAGACACTCGATTACGAGCATGTCGTGCTGCGCGCCGGCACGCACCTGCGCTTTCAGATGCTCACGGCCGCCGGCCGGCATGGGAAATCGCTTCGCGCCAACGTCGAGGTGTCGTCCTACGATGCGTTGTGCCGCATGGTCGAAGTTGGCGTGGGCATTGGCATTCTGCCCGCCGGCAATGCCGCGATCTATCATCTCCCGGGAACCCGCACGCTGAAGCTCGCCGAGCCGTGGGCAACGCGCGAACTCTTCATCTGCGTGCGGCGTTTGGATGCGCTATCTCCCGTCGCGCGCCTCCTCTTCGATCATCTTCGTTCGCATTCCTGACCGGTTTTTCGCGGTCAGATCTTGCCATCGCGGTTGACGATGGCAGGCTCGCCAATGACTGATATACACCGATTCGGCGCCTCACTACGATACGAGACATTCGATCGAGAAGCGAATGGAGGAGCAAGTGAAAACAGCGGAAGTCACAGGGCTGGTCGAAAGCAAGCCCACCGAAGCATCGGGCCAACTCTCGCGTACCGGACGCATCGTCAACCTGGGCGGGAGCTGGGGCGCATGGCTATTCGATGCGCTCGATGCCACGATTTTTGGGTTCATCATCCTTTCCGTTGCGCACACGTTCTCTGCAACGCTGCGTGACGTCGTATCGACGGTTGCGTGGTTTCTCTTCGCGACTGGCATCGGTGGATTCTTTCTCGGCAATGTGTCCGACAAGATCGGCCGCAAACGCACGTTGCTGATCTCGGTCCTGACCTATGGCACGGGCACGCTGCTGTGCGGATTCGCGCACAGCCTGACTGAGCTGAATGTGTACCGGTTTGCCGTGGGGATCGGCGTGGGTGGCCTCTGGTCGGCCGCCGTCGCACTCGTGAGCGAAATCTGGCCAGCTTCGGGCCGGGCGAGAGCCATTTCGCTCCTGCAGACCGGCTGGTCCGGCGGCAGCTTGCTGGCCGCAATCTTCGCGTGGAGTTTCCTCAACGCGAACGATCCCGATTCGTGGCGCCGCCTCTTCATCCTTGCGTCGATTCCGGCTTACGCGATGGGCGCGATCATTCTCCTGTTCGTCAAGGAATCCCCGGTCTGGCTGGCCAATCGGGAATTTCTCCGGCAAAACGCCAGGAAGGCTTCGCTCACGCAGATCTTCGCGCCGCAATACCGGCGCACGACGCTCATCGCACTGGTGATCTCCATCCTCGGCATGTTCGGCTACTGGATCATCACCACGTTCACCGCCACCTATCTTCAGAGCGTGCTGCATGTGCGCGTGGATGAAGCACCGGTATTCCTCGTGTGGACGGGCATTGGCGCAACGCTGGGCTACCTCTACTACGGCGTTCTCGCCGAGCGTTACGGCAGGCGGCGCGCGTTCGCGGCCTTCTTCGTGGGCGTAGCGATCGCGGTGCCGTTGTTCGCCTATGGCGTGACGATGCTCCCGCTGACCCACGGCAAGCTTGCCATGACGGCGGCCAACATCCTCGTGATCGGGTTGCTCAGCGCGGCGCTGGGATTCTTCACAGGGTATTTCAGCGGATTCGGTGCGTGGTATGCGGAGTTGTTTCCGACCAGCGTGCGCTCGACGGCCGCCGGCTTCTGCTTCAACTTCGGCCGGGTGGGCGCGATTGCCGGCATCAAGCTGGTGCCCGCTCTGATGCCGTTCATAGGCTTCACGAAAACCTACTGCATCGCTTCTATCGCTTATGTGTGCGCCGCACTGCTCGTGTTTGCCCTCCGCGAGACGCGGGGTGTCGAACTGACGAGTGGCAATTGATGACTTTTGTAAAGGTGGATTTTGAAATGAAGCATTATCGGATTGGTCAGATCGTACCGAGCTCCAACACCACGATGGAGACGGAAATTCCCGCAATGCTGACGTCGCGCTACGGACTCTTTCCTGAAGAGCGTTTTACGTTTCACTCGGCGCGCATGCGGATGATGCACGTGACACCGGAGGAGCTGCGCAAGATGGACGTGGACAGCGACCGCTGCGCGCTCGAGCTCAGCGACGCGCGATGCGATGTGCTGGCGTACGCCTGCCTCGTCGCCATCATGTGCCAGGGCGCCGGCTATCATCGCCAGTCCGAGGCACGTTTGAAGAAGGTGGTGGAGGGCAATGGTGCGCCAACGCCGATCGTGAGTTCCGCCGGCGCGCTGGTGGAGGGGATCAAGACGATGGGATTCAAGCGTGTGGCGATCATTACGCCGTATATGAAGTCGCTAACGCAGCAAGTCATCGACTACATCGAGAGCGAAGACATCGAGGTGACGGATTCCATCAGCCTCGAGGTCGCGGACAATCTCGAAGTGGGGCGCCTCGATCCTGCGAACCTCGTTGCGCATGCGGATCGCCTCGATATCCGCAACGCGGATGCCGTCGTGCTGTCGGCATGCGTGCAAATGCCGTCGCTGCCCTCCATTCAGACGGTTGAGGATCGGCTCGGCAAGCCCGTTTTGTCCGCGTCCGTTGCCACGGTCTACCGGATTCTCAAGACGCTCGGGCTAAAGGCGCAGGTGCCGCAAGCGGGATATCTGCTTTCCGGGCGATTCTGACGATTGAGTGGAACGGCGGGGCGGATATGAAACACCCTCGCACTCAGCCCGCGAGCAACGCCTGCGCGAGCCGCCCCAGGCGGCGCACACCGTCTTCGATTCGCTCATCCCAGATGTATGCCGCGCTCAGCCGCAGGCAATTGCGAAAGCGCCGGCTCGCGGAAAAGACCTCGCCAGGCGCAAAGCAGCGGAGGCCGACTATCGCTTGCGGATCTTTCAGTGGGAGCGTGGCCTGTTGCCGCCTGGCGGAACAGATTACGTGGCCGCGCAAGGGCGCTGTGCCGGGTCTCGCGCGGCAGCGGTTTGCATATGAAAACAAATTCGTTTCCAGCGCGTCGTTTGGGGCACGACAATGCGCCAGAACGCAGTCGGGCTGACGGGGTGTGTCGTTCAAGCGGTTGCCAGGCCCTCGCGGCGAGCCTTCCGGTGCCCGCGACGCCAGCTCGCGGCCTGCCTCCACCGTATCGCGAGCACGCGTCCGGGCTGACCCGGCAAGCGCGCCCCGCGGGACACGCCCCGTCCAACGTCGTTTCTTCAGACAACATGAGCAAATACGATCTCGCAACGGTTCAATCCGTCCATCACTGGACCGATACCTTGTTCAGTTTCACGTGCTCGCGTGCCCCAGGGCTGCGCTTTAACAACGGCGAGTTCACGATGGTTGGCCTGGACGTCGAGGGCAAGCCGCTGACGCGTGCGTACAGTATCGTGAGCCCGAACTACGAGGAGCATCTGGAGTTCTTCAGCATCAAGGTCCAGGACGGTCCGCTCACGTCGCGCCTGCAGCACCTCAAGGTCGGCGACACGATCCTGATCGGCAGGAAGCCGACCGGCACGCTGGTCACCGACAACCTGTTGCCCGGCAAGACGTTGTGGCTGCTCTCGACCGGCACCGGCCTCGCGCCATTCATGTCGATCATCCGGGACCCGGACATTTACGAGCGTTTCGAGCGCGTCATCCTCACGCATACCTGCCGCCACAAGGGCGAGCTTGCCTACATGGCGTACATCCGGCATGACCTGCCGGGCCACGAGTATCTCGGCGAGGTGATCAGGGAAAAGCTCGTGTATTACCCCACGCTCACGCGGGAGGAATTCGAGAATGAAGGGCGCATCACGGACCTGATCGCGTCGGGCAAGCTGTTTGACGATCTCGGCCAGACGCCGTTCTCACCCGAAGCTGACCGCGTGATGCTGTGCGGGAGCACGGCCATGCTGAGGGACACGACGGAGCTGCTCAAGCAAGCCGGTCTGGTCGAAGGCAGGAACAGCTCGCCAGGTCACTATGTGATCGAACGCGCCTTCGTGGATTAGCAGGTTGCTTATTTCGCAGCGGCTGCACCCTCGACGTTTGCATTCTTTGGGTTGTTTAATTTCTTGTTGGGCCGCCAATTTTCGACTCCTATAATGACGAACCGTCATATGCATTTTCCCGTTCTTTCTAAAGAATCCGGAGTCATTCATGTCGACGATCGAAAACGGACCCGCGGCAAGCCCGACAGCGCTCGGTGATAACGCGGCAAGGCAGCTCGCCAATGCCACCAAGACGGTTCCCCAACTCTCCACCATCACGCCGCGCTGGCTCACGCATCTCTTGCAGTGGGTGCCCGTGGAAGCGGGCATCTACCGTCTGAACCGTGTCAGGGATCCCGAGGCCGTGCATGCGGCCTGCACGGCGCGCGAAGACGAGGGCGCACTGCCGACCACCTTCGTGCCATACGACGAGCACCCGCGTGAATACTTCCTCAATGCCGTAAGCACGATTGTCGACGTGCATACGCGCATTTCGGACCTGTACAGCAGCCCGCACGATCAGATCAAGGAGCAATTGCGTCTTGCGATCGAAACGATCAAGGAGATGCAGGAAAGCCAGCTCATCAACAATCCCGATTACGGCATGCTGGCCAACGTCGAGGAAGATCAGCGGATCTTTCCGCTGAGCGGGGCGCCGACACCCGACGATCTCGACGAGCTGCTGACGAAAGTCTGGAAAGAGCCGGCGTTCTTTCTCACGCATCCGCTGGCGATCGCCGCGTTCGGCCGCGAATGCACGCGGCGCGGCGTGCCGCCGCCGACGGTGAGCCTGTTCGGCTCGCAGTTCATTACGTGGCGCGGCATTCCGTTGATTCCGTCCGACAAGGTCCCTGTCGCCGACGGCAAAACGAAAGTTTTGCTCTTGCGTGTGGGCGACAAGCGGCAAGGCGTAGTTGGCCTGTATCAGCCCGGCGTCGCCGGCGAACAGGGGCCGGGGCTGTCGGTGCGCTTCATGGGCATCAACAATCAGGCAATCGCTTCGTACCTGATCTCGCTGTACTGCTCTTTGGCCGTCCATACGCCGGACGCGCTCGCGGTGCTGGACGAAGTCGAAATCGGCAAGTACCACGACTATGACTACGCCTACCGCTGATCCGCTGGCGACGCTGCCGTTGCCCGGCACGCCCGTATCGCCGGCTGGCCTGCCCGATCCCGCATTGCTCGCGCGCCTTGCGAACGAGTTCTTCTCGGCGTTGCCAGGCGGCGTCGCGGCGCCCGATGTGTCGGCCGCCAGCGCCGCAGTGGGCGGCGTGCCATCGGCGTTGCCTGCGGCGGCGCCGCTGGTTGCGTCCGCGAGCAACCCGGCGCCTGCCGGATCGCCGCTCGCCGGACCGGGCGGCACGGGCACCGGGTTGCCCGGCATGAGTCCGCCGCAAGGGTACGTGCCCGGCGTCAACCTGCTGCCTGGTGCGCCAACGCACGTGCTCTCGCTCGGCAACCGCGCGCCTGGCCTCGCTCCCCACGCCGCAGCACAGCGGGGCATTCCCGACAATGTGCAGATGATCGCGCCCGCGCTCGAACCCCGGGCCGGCAGTGCTGTCCTCGGCGTGCCGGAACTGAATGGAGCCGGCGAGCGCTCCATGGCCACGACCCAACTGGCCGCGGCGCAGGCAGATGCCCCGCAGGCGGCATCGCCGTTCTATTTCGTCGATGCGGCGAAGTATGGTTGGCGGGGCGAACCCCGGGAAGTCGCTGCGCCGCCCCTCGACTTCGGCGATCCGCGCGCATTCGGCCTCGTTGCCGAAGACGATTTGGGCGATTTGCTGCCGCTTGTGCAGCGCACGCCCGACAGCCCCCACGCGCTCTACGTGTTCGAAAACGCGCAGCGGCGAGAGCGGGCGGAGGGACCACACCCGGCGGCGCCGCTCGCGCCGGCGGCGCATCCGCCGTTCGACGTCCATGCGGTGCGGCGCGACTTTCCGATCCTGCAGGAGCGCGTCAACGGCAAGCAGCTGATTTGGTTTGACAACGCGGCCACGACGCACAAGCCGCAGGCCGTGATCGACCGGCTCGCGTACTTCTACGCGCACGAGAATTCGAACATTCACCGGGCCGCGCATACGCTCGCGGGCCGCGCCACCGATGCCTACGAACAGGCGCGCGAAACGGTCCGGCGCTTCATCGGCGCGTCGTCCGCCGAAGAGATCCTCTTCGTGCGCGGCACCACCGAGGCCATCAATCTGGTCGCCAAATCGTGGGGCGTCCAGCATGTAGGCGCCGGCGACGAAATTGTTCTCTCGCACCTCGAGCATCACGCGAACATCGTGCCCTGGCAGCAACTGGCTGCGCAGACTGGCGCGGTGCTGCGCGTGATCCCGGTTGACGATTCGGGGCAGGTGCTGCTGGAGGAATACCGCAAACTGCTCAGCGACCGGACGAAGATCGTGGCTGTCACGCAGGTGTCGAACGCGCTCGGGACGATCGTGCCGGTGAAGGACATTGTCGAGATGGCCCATCGTGTCGGCGCGAAGGCGCTCGTGGATGGCGCACAGTCGGTTTCGCACATGCGCGTCGATGTCCAGTCCATCGATGCCGACTTTTTCGTCTTCTCGGGACACAAGATATTCGGTCCAACCGGCATCGGCGTCGTGTATGGCAAGCGCGCGCTTCTCGAGGATATGCCGCCGTGGCAGGGCGGCGGCAACATGATCACCGACGTCACGTTCGAGCGCACGCTGTTCCAGCCGCCACCCGGACGCTTCGAGGCCGGCACGGGCAACATTGCCGACGCCGTGGGCCTTGGCGCGGCACTCGACTACGTGACGCGGCTGGGGATCGAGAATATCGCGCGCTATGAACACGATCTCCTTGGCTATGCGACGAGCGTGCTCGCACCTGTGCCTGGCGTGCGCCTCATCGGCACCGCGCCGGACAAGGCAAGCGTGCTGTCGTTCGTCATGAAGGGGTACAGCCCGGAAGAGGTCGGGCAGGCGCTGAACGAGGAGGGCATCGCGGTCCGCGCGGGGCATCACTGCGCGCAACCGATTCTGCGCCGCTACGGCCTCGAAGCCACCGTGCGCCCTTCGCTCGCTTTCTTCAATACCTGCGACGAGGTCGATACGATGATTGCCGTGCTGCGCCGGCTGGCAGTGCGGCGCTAGCCGTAAGGCGCTGGGGCGTCCAGCAATGACCGCCGCGACGACCCGGCGCGACGGTCATTGCATGTGCTGGCCGCCGTTGATGGGGATATTCGCGCCGGTCACAAAGCCTGCCTCGTCCGAGCACAGGAACAACACGAGCGCCGCAACTTCATCCGGGTTGCCGAGGCGCCCCATTGGAATCTGCGGGAGGATCTTCGTGTCGAGAATCTCCTGAGGAATGGCGGTGACCATCTTCGTCGCGAGATAGCCCGGTGAGATGGTGTTCACCGTCACCCCCTTGCGGGCGACCTCGAGCGCGAGCGCCTTGGTGAAACCATGCATGCCCGCCTTCGCAGCCGCGTAGTTCGTCTGGCCCACGGCGCCCTTGGATCCGTTCACCGACGAGATATTGATGATACGGCCCCAGCCGTGCTCGACCATGCTGTCGCACAGCGGCTTCGAGATATTGAAGATCGAATCGAGGTTGGTGCGCAGCACCGCGTCCCAATTGACCTTGTCGAGCTTCTTGAAGGTCATGTCGCGCGTGATGCCCGCATTGTTGATCAAAATGTCGACGGGGCCGAGTTCATTCTTGATCTTCTGCGCGCCGCGCTGGCACGAATCGTAGTCGGCCACGTCGATGGAACAGGCGTGGAAATCGCGGCCCGTCTCTTTCATTCTGGCCAGCCAGTCCTTTGCGCCTGCGTTGTCCGGCGAGTGGGTGACGGCGACCCTGTATCCCGCGTCGTACAGCCGTACGCTGATTGCCTCGCCGAGACCGCCCATTCCACCCGTTACCAATGCGCTACGATTAGTCATGCTATCTATCCGAAAGGAAGGTGTTGCAGAAATTCAGGTGGCGCTCCGCAACGGGTCTCCACTTCTGACCCGGGCCGACTTTCTCGCCCACCGGGCGAAGATCGAAGGCACGCGCACATGCGCAACCCTGGTGCGACGAGTATAGGGGCACACCTGTCGCGAGCTAACGCATTTGTTTTGTATAGCTTATTAGTGTGGCGCGTGCCGGATTCGTGTGCCGCCACACGTCATTCCTCATTCGAAACTCGTGACTGCTCTCTCCTCGAACACGAGGTGGGCAGATAGCCGAGATATGCAAAGGTGAATAAATTATTTCAGATTCAGTGCACCTGGAATCCATACTGATCTGCGCGCGAGCGCGACAAACGCGGATTGCGCACCTCGGTGGGTACGTCAACGTTTGCAAATAGCGATCAACGAATGGGCAGGGTCACATCATGAGTCATACGTCGATTGCCGGAAGCGCCGGCAACGGTGGAGCCGCAAACGCGGCGTCGGTGCAGGAGCGCCGCGGGCCGTGGGGAAACGAGGACTGGTGGGCCGTCGCCGTCGGCCTGTTTGCGATCGCCGTCGCGTATGCGCTGTTCGCGTCCGGCAGCAGTATCAAGGTGCTTGCCGTCACGCCCGCGCGATGGTCGGACTCCGGCGCCCTCGCGCACGATGCCGCCGCGCACGCGAGAGGCTACCTCGCGCTCTTTGCAGCCTTCGCCATCGTCTTTTCGGTCGCCATCGCGGCGCTCGGCTTGCCGGTCGTGCGATTCGTGGCGGGGTTCGCGGTCGTGTTCGCCGTGTCAGCGTTGATTTTCGCGCTTGCCGCGTGGAGTCAGGCAAACCGCTACAACCTGGAGGCGCCGTTGATCGCGCTGGTGCTGGGTCTGATCGTCTCCAACCTGTTCAAGGTCCCGGCATGGCTCGCCCCTGCGTTGCGGGTGGAGTTCTATATCAAGGTCGGTATCGTGCTGCTGGGCGCGACGTTGCCGTTCACGCTGATCGTCTGGGCAGGACCCGTGGCCATCGGGCAGGCGACCATCGTCTCGCTTGCGACGTTCTTCGTGATCTACGGCGTGGCGCGCGCGCTGAAAATCGATCAGCGCTTTGCCGCCGTGCTTGGTGTGGGCGGCGCGGTGTGCGGCGTATCAGCAGCCATTGCGATTGCCGGCGCGGTGCGCGCACGCCGCGAGCAGGCCTCGGTGGCGATCACGCTCGTGGTGGTCTGGGCCATCGTGATGGTGTTCGCTCTCCCGGCGCTCTCGCGTGTGCTTGGACTGCCGACCGGTGTCGCCGGCGCGTGGATCGGCACCTCCGAGTTCGCCGATGCCGCGGGCATCGCCGCTGCCCAGGCATACGGAGACTTTGCGCGCCACGCCACGGGCGCCGTGGCCGGTGCGCCCGATGCGGCGCTGCAGGCGTTCGTGTTGATGAAGGTCGTGGGCCGCGACATCTGGATCGGCATCTGGGCCTTCGCGCTCGCCATTGTCGCCACCACGCGCTGGGATCGCGACACGGACGCCACGGTGCAGACGCGCACGGGCGCAAAGGAAATCTGGACGCGGTTTCCGAAATTCGTCATCGGATTCGCGGTCGCGTCGGCGCTGGTCACCGTGGTCGCTTCTCACTACACCCTGGCCGAATATCGCAGCGTCGTCACCCCGGCATTCGTGGCGCCGATCGTCGCATTGCGCACGTGGGCCTTCACGTTCTGCTTTCTCAGCATCGGATTGACCACGCGTTTCACGGCGCTCTCGTCAACCGGCCTGAAACCGCTCGCGGCGTTCGCCGCCGGCGTGGCGGTCAACGTGGTGATCGGCTATGTGCTCTCGGTGCACGTATTCGCCCCGTACTGGCTCGCGCTCGGACAATGAACGCGCATGCTCCAGCGGTGCGCGCGGCCCGCGCCTGCGACGCCTCATCCGGGACTTGCGCGCGCTGCGCGCATTGGGCCGACGATCGGGCACTGCTCGAAGCGAGCATGCCCGGACTGGCTTCTTTCGGTTCCGCCTACGGCTCGAGTATGGGGGCGAGCCGGTTGTGCATGCGCCATGATCGCCTGACGATGCCCGCCGACCGTTGCGCGGCCTTCGTGGACACGCAGGCGCGATAAGATCGCGCACGGCGACGCAAGCTGGACGACGCCACGTTCTCGCGTGGAGGCCGCCCGCCACAACGTCTTTGATTCGCCATGCCGCACCGGAACGCCGGAACGCCGGAACGCCGCGTAACGTTTGACTATAGAAAACGACCGCGGGCAAGGCAAATGATCGATTCGTCAATGCAACGCATGCGTACGTTGAAGAGCGTCCTTCAATTGCTTCGTTGCATGAGTGGCAGCGCCGATGGTTTGATGTTCCCAGCCTTGACCACGGAGGACTCAATGAGCACGGTACTGAAGCCATCCCAACCTGAAGCCGACGCCGATCAGGAACTGCACGTACGTCGCTACAAACCGCTGATCGGAGCGGTGATCGAGAACGTCGATCTTTCGAAGCCGTTGAGCGAATCGAACCGGCAGGCACTACGTCAGGCGCTCGTCGATCACGGCGTGATCTTTTTTCGCGAGCAGACCCTCACGCCCGCGCAGCACGTGGCGCTCGCGCGCATTTTTGGCAATCCGATCCGCAAGAACATCTATTTGCCTGCCGTGACGGACTTTCCCGAGATCGAGGTCATTGCGCACAGCGACAGCACGCGTTCAGGCGGCACGGACAACTGGCACGTAGACGTCTCGTGGCAGCATCAGCCACCCAAAGCCACTGTCCTCCACGCACAGGAGATCCCCGAGGGCGGCGGTGGCGACACGATCTGGTCCTCGGCGGCGGCGGTCTACGACTTGCTCGATGCCGATCTGGCCCGCTACTTCGAGAAGCTGAGCGCAGTAAACACCTTCATCGCCTCGCCGAAGAAGGGCGCACTTGCCGAGTTGCTGAGCGGATACGACATTCCGGAAGGCAGCGAGGAGAACAGCGTGGAGGCAGGTCTGGCGCGCGTGCGCGACGCCGCGCAGAAATATCCGCCCATCGAGGTGCCGGTGATCAAGACGCACCCGGAAAACGGCCGCAAGCTCGTGTTCGTCAACGAGGGACATACGAGTCATTTGCTCGGTGTTTCCAAAACTGCGAGCCAGAACCTGCTCAACTATCTGTATGACCTCGTCAAGACACCCGAGGTCCAGGCACGTTTCGAATGGCGGCAGGGCGATGTTGCGATTTGGGACAACCGTCAGGTGCAGCACTACGCGGCACGCGACTACGGGTCCGCACGGCGACGCATTCATCGCATCACGCTCGAGCACGACGGCGCGTTCTAAACGGGACATATCGCCTCTGACACGGAACCTCACATGAAACGCTGGCGCTTTCCTGATTCAATACGCTTCGGTATCCTCTATATTTCGGCGACGGTCGCCGGGGCGGCGTCAATGCCGACGTTCGCGCAGACGCCGCAGAAGCAGGAGCTGCGTTACCAGGGGTGGGCGAGCAAAGTGCTGTATCCCGAGCTGGCCGAAGACCTCGGCTATCTCGCGCCCATCAAGCTCAAGTGGGTGGGTAACACGACGAGCGGGCCGCAGGACATTCAGTCGGCCGTGACGGGCGACGTCGATTTCGGCGGCGCGTTCAACGGCTCGATCGTCAAGCTCGTTGCCGCGCACGCGCCTGTGAAGGCCGTGATTGCGTTTGTCGGCGCCGACAAGCAGACCAATGGTGGCCTGTTCGTGCGCGACGACAGCCCCATCAAGGGGCCGCGAGACCTGATCGGGCGCCGCGTTGGCGTGAACACGCCCGGTGCGTATGAGCAGTACGTCGTGACCGCCTGGCTGCAGAAGGCGGGCGTCTCGCAGGCCGACATCGACAAGGTGGTATTCGTCGCGGCACCGCCCGTGAATCTCGCTCAATTGCTCAAGCAGAAGCAGCTCGATGCCGTGTTTCTGGAGGATATCGTGAAGGACAAGCAACTCGCGCAGGGCGGGGCGCGACTGCTCACGACCGATTATCAGCTTTTCGGGTCGTTCGGGTACGCGAGTTATCTGTTCACGGATCGCTTCATCGCGCAGAACCCTGATACGGTGCGCAAATTCGTCGAAGGCACGGCACGCGCGATCGAATGGGCTCGCACCACGCCACGCGCACAAGTCGTGGCCCGGCTCCACAAGATCATCGAGGCGCGCCATCGCAATGAAGACGCCACCATCGTCGACTACTGGAAATCGCCCGGCCTGGGCGGCAAGGGCGGGTTGATCGCATCCAGCGATTTCACGACGTATATCGACTGGTATGTGAACAATGGCGTGCTCAAAGCCGGGCAGGTTAAACCAGGCGATATCTATTCGAATCAGTTCAATCCGTTCAACCAGAAAGTCGCGAGCCAGTGAAGCGGCGCCATCACGCGAGGAAAGCGCAATGAGTGCATCGATCAGCGTGCGCAACGTGGTCAAAGGGTTTCATTTGAATCGGCGGGGGCATTTTCTCGTGCTCGAGGATGTTTCCTTCGAGGTGGCGGCCGGTGAGTTCGTCGCGCTGGTGGGGCCCAGCGGCTGTGGCAAGACGACGCTGCTCGACCTGATTGGGGGACTTGCGCGGGCGGATCGCGGCAAGATCCTGATAGGCGGGCGCGAGATAGACGGACCCGGGCTCGATCGCGGCATCGTTTTCCAGCAATACGCGCTCTTGCCCTGGAAAACGGCGCTCGGCAATATCGAGTTCGGGCTCGAAGCGAGAGGTATCGCCAGGCGTGAGCGTGCCGGGCGCGCGCGGCGCTTTCTCGATCTCGTTGGTCTGGGAGCGTTCGCCGATCGCTATCCGCACGAGCTTTCGGGCGGCATGAAGCAGCGCGTGGCGATTGCGCGCGCACTGTCCTATGAACCCGAAGTACTGCTGATGGACGAGCCTTTTGCGGCCCTCGATGCGCAAACCCGCGAAGGTCTGCAAGAAGAACTGTTGCGCATCTGGCAGCGCACGGGCACGACGGTCGTATTCATCACGCACTCGATCGACGAAGCCATTTATCTGGGCCAGCGCGTGCTGGTGATGGCCGCCGGACCCGGCCGCGTCACGCACACGCTACCGGTGCACGTGCCGCGCGGCGAGCTCTCGGACGACATTCGGTCGACGCCGGAATTCGTGCGCTTGCGCCATGAAATCTGGCAGTTGATTCGTCAACGTCGCGGCAACGCGCATTGGCAGGTCGCGCACGCGGCATGAGGGGAGTGACCATGAGTACGTTGTCTGTCGAATTCAAGCGCGGCTTTTCAGCCACGTCTATGGGCGCGGTGGCCTGGCGCGCGGCGCGCGGCAGCATTGCCTTGATCGCGTTTCTTGCGCTCTGGGAAGTGTTGCCGCGCACGGGATGGGTGGACGCCACGTTCCTGCCGCCGTTCTCCGCCGTGCTGCGCGCGTTGTTCGAGATGGCCGTGTCGGGCGAACTCGGCGCGAACTTGCTGGCAAGCGCCGCACGCGCAGCGAGCGGATTTGCGATCGCCGTGGCGATTGGCGTGCCGTTGGGGCTCCTTATCGGCTGGTATCGCACGCTTGCGGATCTGCTCAATCCATTGCTGGAAGTTTTTCGCAACACGGCGCCGCTCGCGTTGCTGCCCGTGTTCGTGCTCGTGCTTGGCATGGGTGAGACGTCGAAGGTTTCGATGGTCGTGTATTCGTGCCTCTGGCCTGTCGTGCTCAATACGGTAAGCGGTGTGCGCAACGTCGATCCGCTGCTCGTGCGTTGCGCGCGCTCGATGGGCCTGGGCTCGCTGCGCCTGTTCGTGAAGGTCGTGCTGCCCGCTTCGGTGCCCGCGGTGTTCACGGGCATTCGCATCGCGGGAGCGTACTCGATACTGGTGCTGATCGCCGCCGAAATGGTGGGCGCGAAGGCGGGGCTCGGCTATCTCGTGAATTACTCGCAATATACGTTCGAAATTCCGAAGATGTATGCGGGTATCGTCACGCTCGCGGTGCTCGGGCTGACGTTCAATCATGCCGTGGTGTTCGTCGAACGGCGTCTCACCGCGTGGCAAGGTCATCGATAAGGAGCACGCCATGACGAACCAAAGAGCCGCGGTGACGGCATCGTTCGCGCAGGCCTGGTACGAAGCCGACGTCCTCGTGATCGGCGGCGGCCCGGCGGGCGCGTGGTCGGCCATTGGCGCGTCGGCGCGCGGCGCGAAGGTCGTGCTCGCCGACAAGGGCTTTTGCGGAACCTCGGGCGCCACCGCGCCATCGGGGACGGCCGTCTGGCACGTCGCGCCGGAAAACAGCGCGCGCGAGCTCGCGAAGGCGAGCCGCTTCAAGCTCGGCGGCGAGCTTGCCGAGCAGGTGTGGATGGATCGCGTGCTCGAGCAAACTTGGGTCAACTGCGAGCAGCTCGCACAGTGGGGCTACCCATTTCCTGTCGACGAAACAGGGCTTGAGCGTCGTATCTCCCTGCAGGGCCCCGAATATATGCGTCTGCTGCGCAAGCAGGTGAAAGCCAGCGGCGCGCGCATTCTGGACCAGAGTCCCGTGCTGGAATTGCTGATCGACGAGTGCGGCGTGGTCGCGGGCGCCGCGGGCGTGCATCGTCAATCGGGCGACACGTGGGTCGCGAAGGCGGGCAGCGTGATCATCGCCACGGGCGGTTGCGCATTCCTGAGCAACGCGCTTGGCTGCAACGTCCTGACCGGCGACGGGCAGTTGATGGCGGCAGAAGCGGGCGCGGAATTTTCGGGCATGGAATTTTCGAATGCGTATGGATTGGGGCCCGCCTTCGGCTCGGTGACGAAATCGCTGTTCTATACGTGGGCAACGTTCTACGACGAAGCAGGCAGCGTGATCGAAGGCGCGGGCTCGTCGCACGGCCGTGGCGTGATCGCGAAGACGCTCGAAACGCAGCCCGTGTACGCCTGTCTCGACCGCGCCGACGAAGACATTCGGGCATGGATGCGGCGTGCCCAGCCCAACTTCTTTCTGCCCTTCGACCGGCGCGGCATCGACCCCTTCACACAGCATTTCCCCGTGACGTTACGGCTCGAAGGCACGGTGCGCGGCACGGGCGGCCTGCATCTCGTCGACGAAACGTGCGCGACGTCCGTCGAGGGGCTTTACGCGGCCGGCGACGCGGCTACGCGCGAGCTGATCTGTGGCGGCTTCACGGGCGGCGGCAGTCACAACGCGGCGTGGGCCATGTCGTCCGGATTCTGGGCCGGGGCAGGTGCCGCCGATTACGCACGTACGCAACGGCGGGCGGGCGCCACTCGCCGGCTGCATCGGGCGGGCACGGTCGCGTTGCGCGATGGTGCGAGCCCAGTGACTTTCGATAGCGATGCCGTGATTCGGGCCGTGCAGCAAGAGGTATTTCCCACGCAACGCAACTGGACGCGCCGAGCGGACCTGCTCGAAGATTCGCTTACGCGCCTCGACGCGCTGTGGCGCCACGTGAGCGGTGCACGCGCGGCGCCAGGGGCGCGCGAGGCCGTGCGTGCGCGCGAAGCGGCCGCGATGCTCGCGAATTCGCGCTGGATGTATCGCAGTGCGTTGCAGCGCAAGGAAACGCGCGGCATGCATCGGCGACGCGAATATGCGGCCGCCGATCCCGCGCAGCGTCATCGGCTGTTGAGCGGCGGGCTCGATGAGGTGTGGGTCGAGCGCCTGCACCGGGAAGCCGGCGTGGGAGCGGCCGCATGATCGAGATCGTCGATACGTCGCTTTGTACGGCCTGCAATATTTGTGTGCGTGCGTGCCCGACGAATGTCTTCGATGCCGTGCCAGACGGCGCCCCACGAATTGCGCGTCAGCAGGACTGCCAAACCTGCTTCATGTGCGAACTCTATTGCCCTGAAGACGCGCTCTTCGTCGCATCGGAGCCTGCAGCTTGCGCGGAACTCACAGTGAATCGCGCGCTGGTGGGGAGTTATCGCCGTGCGGTGGGGTGGGGCCGGAATCGGCAATCCACGGCGGCCGACGACGCGAGCTACGAGTTGTTGACGCGGGCGCGCTGAGCGCCGCGCGACGCGTTTTGGAAAGCGAAGCGCGTCGCGCCCGAAATCAGGAAGCGACGCGCTATGCGTTTTCCGGCAGGAAGTGTTGGCAACGGGCCCAGGCAGGGCTCGTGCGCAGTGTCATTCGACGAACGCAAATTGGCCTTCGGCGGAAATCGCAGCCAGCGGCAAGCGCCCGTTCGGCACTTCCCGGGCGCGCAGCGTTTCGTTCAACTGCGCAGGGTCGCCGGGGCGGCCTATCGCCAGAGCGGCTTCAACGGCGTAGTCGTCGGGGACGGCGAGCTGCTCGCGAATCCGCTCGTGCTCGATGCCCGCGAGCCCGTGCGCTTTCCAGCCGGAGAGGCTGGCCTGGAGCGCCAGTTGTGCCCACGCGGCGCCGCTATCGAATGAGTGAGTCGCCGAAGTCACGGGATCTTTCGCGCCGGGCGGCACGAAGGTCTTTTTCGACAACACGATCACGATTGCAGCGGCGTGTTGCGCCCAGCCGCGATTGAAATCGTTGAGAAAGCCGACAAAGCGCGACCAGTGCGCGGTACCCCGGCGCGCGTAGACGAAACGCCACGGCTGGGAATTGTATGAAGACGGCGCCCAGCGCGCGGCTTCGAGAAACGTGAGCAGCGTGGCTTCCGGCAGCGTGTCGTCCGAGAAGGCTCGCGGCGACCAGCGGTCGAGAAACTGACGATCGATTGCGTGGTCGGCGGTGCGTTGATTCGATGTGGTCATGTGAGGTCCTATGGGTGCGCGCGAAAAGCAGGGCGGGAGGCCGCGCGTATGCGCCGCTCCTCGATGCGACGAGTATAGGATTGTCCCGTGGAGAAGCTAACGTATTTGTATTGGATTGCTTATTATTGGTTGGCGTTGGCGCGCCGCCGGGAAGCCAGTCCGGACGCGCGGGATGCCCGATATCGCAACACCAGTCGCTCCACCTGGCGACGGCTGATGGCCAGCCGTTTGGCTGCACGCCAGGGCTTGAGCCGAAATTCGTCGATGGCTTCGACGACCTTGAATCGGTCCAGCTCGCGCATGCTCATGCTGATGATCCCGTTATTGCTATTGACCACGATGGACTCCCGCGAGCGCGTCACGAGCTGTCCAGCATGAACGAAAATGACCGCGGACTACGACATTTCTATTTGGCCCAAGTACGACATTACTACTTGGGACCTACATTAAAAACTTCGATAATTTATGTTATGTAAAATCACACTCACGGCACCTACAGCCCCAACTTGCCACCGAACCGTTAATGGTTTGAATTTGGTCCTGTGCGAACCTTCCCTGGAGCGCCTGATGCACCTCGCCGATCATGTAAAGCCAATCAGCTACCTCAAAAGCGAAGCGGCGCAAATCGTAAAGGACCTGACTGAGTCGGGAGAGCCGCTCATCATCACGCAGAACGGCGAGGCGAAGCTCGTCGTCCAGGATGTGCGAACCTACGAATCAACGCAGCAGACGCTCGCGCTCCTGAAAATCCTGGCTATCGGCCAGAAGCAGATCGAGCGCGGGGATCACGTCGATGGCGACGAGTTCTTCGCGGAGCTCAACGAACTCGACCGTCAGGAAAAGTTCCGCTGATGGCGGCACCGTTGCTGAATTACCGCATCCTTCCGACCGCGCGGATCTGCATCGACGAACTCCGAAGCTATGTTGTCCGCACGTTAGCATGGGAAACATGGCGTCAGACATCAGCGCAACTGCAGGAAACGATCACCCAAATCCGCCAGTTCCCCGCTAGCGGTCATGCGCCTGCCGAGCTTGAGGGCTTCCTGGAGGGCGGTTTCCGGCAAGCCTTATCCGGCAAAAACCGGATCATTTATCAGGTCCGTGACAATACTGTTTTCGTTCATCTCGTGGTCGATGCGCGACGCGACCTGCCGTCGCTCCTCGAAAGAATCGTTGTTCGCCTGATGTAAAAAGTTCGGATCGGTGCGGTCGTTCGTTCCTCACAGACGGGCGTGTTCGCGGGTATCGTGACGCGGTTCCTGGGGCGCAGCCCGAAAGACCTGGCCGGCGGTCAGGTGCTCGTATGGAAATTCATGAAACAGCTGCAGACCCGCGTCGAGCATCCGGATAAATCCACGAATGACAACGCCGCCAGGCGCCGTTCGTGTCTGTCGCGTCCACCGGAAATTCCACGCCCCGGTCATCGGCAATGACCGGGACATGACGCACGGAACCGCTTTGCCCCTACGCGCCGGCTTGCATGACTAAGGCGCCGGCACTACGACGTATTGCACCTGAGTGCCGATGTACTGGGGCTGATACCACGTCGCGCCGCATTGCTCGTATGTCGCGCCGCCGACCACCACCGCGCTGCACGAAGGCGGCAGGGTCGCAACCATCGAGCCGACCACCGCCGCGGTTACGCCAACGGTGACGGCTGCCGCGACCGGATCGACATACCACCCGCCGCCCCAGTATGGCGGAGGCGGTGGAGGCGGCGGCCCGGGCGGGTGTGGCCCAGGACCGGGCGGCGGCCCAGGTGGCGGACCGGGCGGATGCGGCCCAGGACCAGGCGGCGGACCGGGTGGTGGCCCCGGCGGATGCGGCCCAGGACCAGGCGGCGGACCCGGTGGTGGCCCTGGCGGATGCGGCCCAGGACCGGGCGGCGGTCCGGGTGGATGCGGTCCCGGTCCCGGTCCAGGCCCCGGGTGCGGTCCTGGCGGTCCGCCATGAAACTGCTCACCGCCGCCATTGAAGCCGGGCCGCGTGAGCTGCCCGCCGCCGAAATTGCCGCCCATTGGATGAATGCTGGTGCGCGCCATGCCGCGGAACGCGAGCGCCGCGGGCGAAGCCAGCACCATCGATGCAACAAGGCTTGCGGCGATCGCCCGCTGTGCGTGATTCACCTTCATCATTCCGCCTCCTCGTAAGGCGGACGATCCGCGGGCTTGAGCTCGATTTGCCGCGCGCCGGGCCGCGGATGAAACACGAATGTCGATGGCGGGAAGGCCGCATTGAGCTTCCAGTGATACGTCACTTCATGGCGCGGACGCGTCGGCTGGGTCGTATCGGTGATGATCATCTTGCACGGCAGCGGTCGGCGCCCTGTCTCGATCCACAGTTCCCAGTCCGCGCCCGCCTGCCGGTAGGCGTAGTGTGTGCAGCTGCGCGTGTCGACCTTCTCCACGCCTAGCGTTTGCGCCGAGCTGATTGCGGCGTCGTCCGACTTGCCGTTGCCCCAATAGAACAGGTCGACGAGCGGCGCCTCGATGTGCCAGTTGGCGGCCAAATCGTGCACGAGCCCGTCGAGCGTGGGTGGCGCGTCGTGCCGCGCATAGTAGCCCTTCTTCTCATTGAAGATCGTGAAGCGATGGCCGTCGTAGACGAGGCCGCGCACATTGCCATTGCCGGTGATGTCGGCGCGCATGCGATCGGGCCGCTTCACCTTGAGCACGGCGTGACGCAGGAGCGCGGCGTTCTGGCCGTTGTCGAGCACGACGTCGGTTGAGGTATCGGCGTCCACCTCGAAGCTACGCAGCGTGCGCAGATACTCGCCCATGGCGTCGAGCGCGTCCGTTGCGCGCGCATCGACATCGGGTGTGCCACCCTCGCCGCCTTGCCCGCCCTCGCCCGGCCCGATGCCGAGGTCGTTGAGCGGCGACGGCACGTTCGATTGCGCGGGCACCGGCTCGCCTTGCGTTTGCGGATGAGCGCAGCCTCCTAGCACGACAGCGCCCATGAGCGCCACGCAAGCCGAGGTCGCGAGCGTTGCCGGCAACGCTCGCGCAATGACTCCAGGGAAGACTTTTTTGTTCACATCGTCTCCTGACTGAAAGGTCGTCGGTTCCGGCCGCCGATTCGCGGCCTGCCGCATTGCCCTGCGCCCTCCCTGCGCAAGCTGGCAATGGTCAGCGAAGCATGGGGATGATGGGGTCCATGCTTCGTACGATTGAGCTTACCAGTGGCTGGCTGGTCGTGACACGAATGCGCCGCCCTGCGCGAGGCCGCGCCCATGCTTTCGTACGCAACGTGGCAGCACAGTGGACGCGAGCGCATCGCGCTCCGTGAAATCCCTGGGCCGATGCTCTAGATGGCTCGCGCTATCATCCGCTCACGTTTTATAGAACGTCGTTCTGCTACGCAGAACGATACAGCTGCGATGCCCTTTTACCTTGTTCAGGAGGCGCCACCGTGAATCAGTTGCCTTTAGCCGGCGTGCGCGTTCTCGACTTGTCGAACGTGCTCGCAGGTCCATTCTGTGCGTATCAACTGGCCCTTCTCGGCGCCGATGTCACCAAGATCGAGCACCCGGAAGGCGGCGATCTGGCGCGCCGCCTCGGCGCCGACAAGGAGGCCGCCGCGCGCAATATGGGCGCCTCGTTCGTGGCGGTGAACGCGGGCAAGCGCTCGATCACGCTGAACCTGAAGGACGCGCGCGGCAAGGCGATCTTCTTCGATCTCGTGAAAAACGCCGACGTGCTGGTCGAGAACTTCCGCCCCGGCGTGATGGATCGTCTGGGTCTTGGATACGATCAGTTGTCCGCAATGAATCCACGCCTCGTCTATTGCGCGATTTCCGGCTTTGGCGATTCCGGCGAGCTCTCGCCACGCCCTGCCTACGATCAGATCATCCAGGGCATGGCGGGCGTGATGAGCGTGACCGGCGACGCCGCAAGCGCGCCGCTGCGCGTGGGCTATCCGGTCTCGGACACAGTGGGCGGGCTCACGGCGGCGTTCGGCATTTGCGCGGCGCTTGTCGAGGCGCGCACGACGGGTCGCGGCCGGCGCCTCGATGTTTCGATGCTCGAAGCCACGCTCGCGACGATGGGCTGGGTCGTGTCGAACTATCTGAACGCGGGCGTGGAGCCCGCACCCATGGGCAACGAGAATTTCACCGCGGCGCCCTCGGGCACGTTCAGGACCGGCGACGGCCTGCTGAACATCGCTGCAAACGAGACGCGCCAGTTCGAGAGCCTGTGCGAGGTGATCGGCCGCCCCGACCTGCCGCGCGACGCACGCTTCGCCGCGCGCCATCTGCGCAAGCAATATCGCGCCGAACTCAAGGCCGAGATCGAGGCCGCGCTCGCGGGCGACGGCGCCGCGAACTGGGAGACGCGTCTGCTCGAACGCGGCGTACCGGTAGGCCGCGTGCTCTCGGTGCCGCAGATACTCGCGCATCCCCATCTGGCCGAGCGGCGCTTCGTGCGCGAGTTCGCTGCCGCAGAGGGCGAGGCCGCGCAGCGCGTGACGCGCGCGGGCCTGCGCCTCTCGGACGGCGACGCCGCGCCCGCCACGCCCGCACCCACGCTCGGCGCGCACACGCGCGAAACGCTCGCGCAACTCGGCTATGACGCCGCGCAGATCGACGCGCTGCATGCACAAGGAGTCATCTGACCATGTCCACGACGAACGACGCATCGGCCCAACCCGCTTCGCCCTCATCGCCCTCCTCACCCGCCGCGCACCCTGCCGATCTCGCCGCGCTGTGCGCCGACTACTGGCGCACGTCGATCATCGACATTCACCCGGGGTCGATCGTCGTACGCGGCTACCCGATCCAGGAGCTCATCGGCCGCGTGAGCTTCCCGCAGATGATCTGGCTGATGCTGCGCGGCGAACTGCCCGGTGAAGGTGAAGCGTCGCTGCTCGAAGCGGCGCTCGTCGCTTCGGTCGATCATGGGCCTCAGGCGCCGTCGATTGCGATTTCGCGCATGGCGACGAGTTGCGGGCTGCCGCTGAATGGCGCGATGGCGTCGGCGCTCAATGCGCTCGACGATGTGCACGGCGGCGCGGGCCAACAGGCGGTCGAACTCTATGAAGCGATTGCCCGGCGCATCGACGCGGGCAGCGCGCTCGAGGACGCAGTCGAAGAAGGCGTGGATGCGTTCATCGCGACACACGGAAAGTATCTCCCGGGCTTCGGGCATCGCTTCCATCCCGTCGATCCGCGTGCCGGGCGGCTGCTCGAGCTTGTGGATGCGCGCGTCGCAGCGGGCATCATCGGTGGACGCTATGCGCAGATCGCGCGGGCAATCGAAGCACTGCTGAAAAAGCGCAAGGACAAGCCGGTGCCGATGAACATCGACGGCGTGACCGCGGTGATCTACGCGGAACTGGGCTTCGCGCCCGAGCTCGCGCGCGGCGTGTTCTGTCTGTCGCGCGCGGTGGGCATACTCGCGCATGCCTGGGAGCAACGCGGGCGCGGCGAGCGCAACAAAGGGCCGATGCCGCGGCAGATCCCATACGCATACACGGGGCCCAGCGAGCGCCATCTCGAACCCGGCGGCACCTGAAACCAGCCGCCCAAACGCACAAGCGGCCCGCGCGCGCAGCGCTCAAGCGCCTGCATTTCCGGCATGTGCGCGCCGTGCGGCACGCAGCGCGCGCGAGTCGCCGCCCAGCGCGTCGGTGGCGCGCGCGGCGCAGTCGAACAGCGCATCGAGATTCGCGTCGATGAACGCGCGATCGATGCGCGAGCTCGGCCCGGCGAGCGTGAGCACGCCGCGCAATGCGCCGTGCACGCCGAACACGGGCATCGACACCCCCGCGGTTTCGCGCTCGCGCTCGCCGATCGACACGCAGTAGAAGTCCTGCCGCGTACGCTCGAACGCCTCGCCCGGCTCGCCGCTGAACGCGAGCAAGGCCCGCCCGCCTGAACCCGTCTCCAGCGGCAGCACGTCGCCCTCGCGCACGTGATGGCGCACGACGTGTTTCGAATCGACGCGATGCAGGCACACGCGCACCGCATTCTCGCGCACGTAGAACGACACGCTCTCCCCACTGGCTTCCATGAGTTCGCGCATGAGCGGCAACAGGATGTCGCCCAGATTGAGGCTGCGTTGATAGAGGGCGCCGAGCGCGAAGGTGGCCGGCCCGAGTTGATAGCGGCCGTCGTCGAGACGCACTAGCAGCCGATGCTGGATCAACGCGCCGGCCAGGCGCAACAGCGTGCTCTTGTAGAGGCCGGTGCGGGCCGCGAGTTCGGCGAGCGTGAGTGCGCCGTCCTCGGGACGGAACGCGAACAGGATGGCGCAAGCGCGGTCGATGACGGCGACGCCTTCTTCTTTTTTGAGCGGACGATCCGCGGGCATGACGATGAATGCTGAGAGGGAAACGCAGCCGATTTTACGCGTTTCCCGTGTGAGCCACGATCGCTGTTCTGCGTTGTTCGGCCCCATCCGCTCGCCGTATGAAACGTCGTGCGGCTTGATATGCCGCAATGGCCAGCTTGCCGGGTATCGGTAGCATCGCACGCTGATCCGGCTGCGTGCCCTCGCCTCTGCTGCCGCCATGTTCCAGGGCATGTGCGGGCCGGATATCCGCTCAGGATTCCCAGGTTTCCTGCAACTCGTGCCCACAATGAAAAAGATCCTCGTCGGCTTGGCCGCGCTTGTCGCGGCCGGCTATCTCGGCCTCAGTGGCATCGCCTGGTATCACGACACGCTCTACGCCGAAAGCGCGGCCGAACAGCCCGCCGCGTCGGCCGACGCCGGACGCATTCGCGACATCCTCGATCGCAACGCGTGCTACTACTGCCACTCGGCAAAGGCCGTCTTGCCGCCCTACGCCGCGCTGCCCGGCATCCGGCAGCGCTCGCAGTACGACATCGACAAGGGCCAGCGATACTTCCGTCTCGACCCGCTGTCGAGCGCGTTGCGCGACGGCACGCCGCCCGCGCAGGCCGATCTCGCCAAGCTCGAGCGCGTGGTGACGAACGACACGATGCCGCCGATGCGCTTTCATGGGCCGAGCCGGGGATTACTTCGCCGCGCGCGGCGATGCGCTGACCGACGCCGACAACGGGCGCGAGAACGTCACGCACGACACGCGCGATCGCCAGTGGTTCAAGGTCCCGGGACTGCGCAACGTGGCGCTCACGGCACCGTATTTCCACGACGGCAGCGTAACGGATCTGCGTGAGGCGGTGCGCAAGATGGCGCAGTATCAGCTCGGCGCCACGCTTTCGGATGCGGATGTCGACGCGCTCACTGCCTTCCTCAACTCGCTCACCGGCGCCTATAGGCCAACCGCAGCGCCAACCGCGGTTCCCACCTCAGCGCCCTCGCCTGCGCTCGCCGCGCAGCCGTAGCCGGTGTGCCTTTGCGTTTCGCACAATTTTCCAGTCTGGCGCCCCCAAGCCGGGCGCCGCCTGTCTTTTGGTCCTGTATAGATTTGCTTTCCAATCAAACTAAACCGGCACATCACTCGACTGTGCGTGGGGTCCAGGCGCTATATACCGCGCGCCGCCGAACGGACAACAGGTATCCCGATATTCCTTTCATTTTCATTGCTTTTGATAATGATTCTCATTACAATTCTCAGCTTGTCAGCGCCGTATGCATTGGACAATGCCAATGCGCGCGCCAGCCAGGCATCGCGTTCGCCCAGCCAGCTTTTCGATCCAAACTCGTGACTGGGAGAACCTTTCTTGCATCCGCTTCATTTGACACCGCGTCGCGTCTGCGCAGCATTCTTTGGTGCCTTCAGCCTCCACGCTACTGCCGGACATGCGGCCGGTATGGTCTCACCCACGGCCTCCTCCGAGGCCGCACCGGCTGCGGCGTCTACTGCCGCCGTGCAGCCAGCACCGGCTGCCATGCTCTTCGCCGCGCGGGGTGTCAACGATCAACTCGACCCTGTGACTGTCACGGCCACGCGTGTCGCCACGCCGGCCAGCCGCACGGCCGCAAGCGTATCGGTCATCACGAGCGAGGATATCGAAGAGCAGCAGGCGAACGACGTCAAGGACGCCCTGCGCTATGAGCCAGGCGTCACCGTGCCGCGCGCTCCGTATCGCCCGACGTCAGCAGCGCAAGGCGGCGGCAGGGACAACGACTCGAGCATCAACATTCGTGGCCTCGAAGGCAATCGCATCCTGCTGATGGAGGACGGCATCCGCCTGCCGAGCGCCTTCTCTTTCGGCCCGCTCGAAGCCGGCCGCGGAGACTACGCCGATGTCGAGACGCTGAAACGCATTGAGATTCTGCGTGGCCCCGCTTCGGCGCTCTACGGTAGCGATGGCCTCACAGGCGCGGTGAATTTCATCACCAAAGATCCGCGGGACCTGCTCGACATCTACGGCAAGAAGACTTATTTCTCGCTGCGGCCAAGCTATGCGTCCGCGGACCGCAGTTTTGGCGGCACGGTTTCAGCCGCGGCCGGCAACGATCTCGTGCAAGGCATGATCATTGCCGACGGGCGACGAGGCCATGAGACAGACACGATGGGCTCGAACAACTCGGCCAGCACGCTGCGCACGACTGCGAATCCGCAGGATACCTACACTGAGTCGCTGCTAGGAAAGATCGTCGTGACGCCAACTGCGCACGACACGCTCAAGTTCACCGCGGAAACGGTGCAACAGCGTATCGACACGAACGTGCTATCGGCCATCAATCCGCCGACGACGCTCGGGCTCACTGACAACAACAAGCTCGAGCGCAACCGGTACAGCCTCGACTACGACTTCTCGGACCGTAGCAATCGCTACCTTCAGACCGCACATTTTCAGCTTTACTATCAGGACTCCTATCAGGACCAGTTTTCGAACGAGAGGCGTGGCAGCTCGCCATCCCGTACACGGGACAACACCTACTCGGAAAACGTCTTCGGCGGCTCGGCGTTTGCCGAAAGTGCGTTCACGACAGGGGCACTCGGGCACAAGCTCGTCTACGGCGCCGACGGCAGCCTCGACCGCGTCAAGAACCTGCGTAACGGCACGGTGCCTGGCGTCGGCGAACTGCCGTTCCCAAACAAGGCGTTTCCCGACACCGACTACACGCTGGTGGGCGCGTTCGTGCAGGACGAAATCGGTTACGGCAAGCTCACGGTAACGCCAGGCCTGCGCTTCGACGCGTACCGTCTCAGCCCTCGCACCGACGATCCGCTCTACGCGGGCACCGCCGTATCGACGAGCGACCACGCGCTTTCGCCGCGGCTTGCCGTGCTCTACCAGATATCGCCTGCGCTGACGCCGTATGCCCAGTACGCACACGGGTTTCGCACGCCCACGCCAGATCAGGTCAATAACAGTTTCGCCAATCCGATTTACGGCTATACGTCGATCGGCAATCCTGACCTGAAACCCGAAACCAGCGACACGATCGAAGTCGGTCTGCGCGGCAAGCTCGGCACAGGCTATGGGGCGCTCCGCTATGGCACGGCAGCCTTCGGCGGCAACTACCGCGACTTCATTACTCAGCGCACCATCGGCGGTGCGGGAACGGCGTCGAACCCGCTTGTCTATCAGTACGTGAACTTCGCAAAGGCACGCATCTACGGATTCGAAGGCCGCGCCGAGTGGGTCATGCCCAACGGCGTGACGCTCAAGACGGCCATGGCCTATACGAAGGGCACGATGCAGAACGAAGGGGAGCCGAGCCAGCCGCTCAACACAGTGAATCCCTTCTCCGCGGTGCTGGGCGTGCGCTTCGAGCCGGGCGAGCGCTGGTTCGTCCAGACCGACCTGCTGTTCCAACTGGCGAAGAGCGAGAGCGACATCGCATCCGGCACCTGCCTCAATGCCCGGCGTCAATCGATCCCCTGCTTCACATCGCCCTCTTCCTTCGTTGTCGACCTGCGTGGAGGCTATCGCTTCACCAAGCACGTCGTCGCGTATCTGGGCGTGTTCAATCTGTTCGACCGCAAGTACTGGAACTGGTCGGACGTACGCGGCATCGCGCAATCGTCGCCAGTACTCGACGCGTATACGGCGCCGGGCCGCAATGTCTCGGTAAGCATGAAGATGGACTTCTGATATCCGGACCCCGCGCCTGTCCGCTACGCCGGTTCTTTATTCAGCCTGCAAAGAAAGGAGATTGCCATGTTGAATTCACTCGCTACCACCACCAGCCGCACCACGCCCGTCGCGCCGCATCTGCTGCGCGAAGATTTCCTGCGCGTCAAGAACGAAAGGAAGCTTCGCAACCGCGAAGCCGCGCAAGCACTCGGAGTCAGCGAAGGCGAAGCGTTGGCCGCGTTTGTCGGCGAACATGTCGTTCGCCTCGAACCGCGCTTCGTTGACCTGTTCGAAGAGATGCCAACGCTCGGCGCCGTGATGGCGCTCACGCGCAACGAGGCCGCCGTACACGAAAAGGATGGCCCGTTCGAGGAGATGAGCCACGACGGTCCAATTGGCCTTGCACTGGGCCATGCGATCGATCTGCGCATCTTCTACAGGAACTGGTCGTCGGGATTCGCGGTGCGGGAGGCAACCGAGCACGGCGCGATGAAGAGCCTGCAATTCTTCGACGCACAGGGCCATGCCGTGCACAAGATATTCCTGCGAGACCACAGCAATCACGCCGCCTTTGATGCCGTGGTGGAACGCTGGCGCATGCGCGATCAGATCGCGGGCCTCGAGGTCGCGGCCGCCCCCGAACCCGCCGCTGCGCGCCCCGACAGCGCCATCGACGTCGCGGGTTGGCGCAGCGCCTGGGCGGCGATGACAGATACGCATCAATTCTTCGGCATGCTGCGCAAGTTCGGACTCGCCCGCACCCAGGCGCTGCGCCTTGCCGCGCACGAATTCGCCTACCCGGTGGCGCCCGATTCGCTCAAGCGCGTACTCGAGAGTGCGGCGGCCACGCAGTTGCCGATCATGGTGTTCGTCGGCAATCACGGCATGATCCAGATCCATACCGGCCCAGTGCGGACGATACGTTCGATGGGTCCGTGGCTCAACGTGCTCGATCCCGGCTTCAACCTCCACGTGCGCGAAGACCGGATCGCGCAAGCCTGGATCGTGAGAAAGCCGACGAGCGACGGGATCGTCACGTCGCTCGAGCTGTTCGATGCGCAGGGCGAGAACGTTGCAATGCTGTTCGGCGCACGCAAGCCCGGCGCGGTCGAACTCGACGGCTGGCGCGCGTTGACTGCAAGCTTGCCTGCGCTTGACCGCGGGGAGGCGCTGGCGTGAGCGCCGCTTCTGTGAATCGCGCCCGGCGTGCGTTCGTGGGAGGCCTCGGGGCGGCGACGCTTTGCGCAAGTGGCCTCGCCGGCTTGACCGGTGTGAGCCTCGCCAATGCGAGCGCCCCGCAGGGCGCCAATGCGCTGCGTAGCGATGCCCGACGTAGCGACGCCCGACGTAGCGACGCCCGACGCGTCGTCGTGATCGGCGGCGCGCTCGCCGAGATCGTCTACGCGCTGAACGCCAACGCCCGGCTCGTTGGCGCCGATACGACCTGTACCTTTCCGGATGCGGCGCGCCGGCTGCCGAAAGTCGGCTATCAACGCGCGCTATCCGCGGAAGGGCTGCTCTCGTTGCGCCCCGACCTCGTGCTGGCATCCGCCGAAGCCGGCCCCCCCGCTGTGCTCTCGCAGATCAAGGATGCCGGCGTAGCCGTGCGGACGTTCGCCGAGGGCCACGACGTCGACACGGTCCGCATGAAGATCGACGGCATCGCGACGGCTCTCGACGCCCAAGGCGCGGGCGCCGCCCTGCGCGCCCATTTCGACCGCGGCTGGCAGACAACCTGCGACACGATCGCTGCGTCACCGCTCGCGCGCACGGCGCGCGCTGGCAAACCGCCGCGCGTGCTGTTTGTCCTGAACCACACGGGCAACCAGGCGCTCGTGGCCGGACAGCATACCGCCGCCGACGCGATGCTGACCTATGCCACAGCCAGCAACGTCATGCAGGGATTCAATGGCTATCGCCCGTTGACAGCGGAGGCGCTCGTTGCGTTGGCACCCGACATCGTGCTGACCACCGACGAGGGCCTCGCCGCAACGGGCTCGCCGAAAGCGCTTCTCGGCGCGCCGGGCTTCGCGGATACACCGGCCGGTCGGGCGCAACGTGTCGTTTCGCTCGACGCGCTCTTGTTGCTCGGCTTCGGTCCGCGCCTGCCGGAGGCGGTCCTGGAACTGCACCGGAAACTGGCTGCCGCATGAGCACGATCCGGTCCGCGAGCCGACTCGCACACGCTAGCGCGACAGAGCGCGCGGCGCGGCGGCGCCGCGCCGCATGGATCCCACTCGCGATACTGGGCATCCTCCTCATGGTCTCGATGCTTGCCGCCGTTTGCACCGGCGCATACCGCGTCACGCCGCTTCAGGTGTTCCAGGCGCTCTGGCCCGGCGCCGCATTCGCACACGATGCCGCAATTGAGCCAATTCGCTCTGTGATCCTTACTATCAGGCTGCCGCGCGTCATGCTCGCGGTTCTCGTCGGTATCGGCTTCGGGGCGGCAGGCAGCGCGTTGCAGGCGCTCTTGCGCAACCCGCTTGCCGACCCGGGCCTGATTGGCGTTTCGAGCGGTGCGGCGCTCGGCGCTTCGGCGTTGATCGTACTCGGGCCGCTCATCGTTGCCGGGGCCGTCGCTCCCGGTTGGCTTCCCGTCGCGGCCTTCGTGGGAGCGCTCGCGGTCTCGGCGCTCGTGTACAGGCTCGCCGCATCGCGCGGGCGGCTCGCGCTTTCGCTGTTGCTGCTCGCGGGCATCGCCGTCAACGCCCTCGCGGGTGCTGGCATCGGACTCCTGACCTATGTGGCCGACGACGCGCAACTGCGCTCGCTCACGTTCTGGAGCCTCGGCAGCCTGGGCGGCGCGCATTGGGGCATGGTCGGCACGGTGCTTCCATTGACCGTGCTCGGTGCAGGCTGGCTCGCTCGTCAGCGCCATGCGCTCAATGCCCTTCAACTCGGCGAAACCGAAGCGCTCCATCTCGGCGTGCCGGTGCATGCGATCAAGCAGCGGGTGCTCGTCGCATCGGCAATGTGTGTCGGTGCACTGGTGTCCTGCACGGGGATGATCGGGTTCATCGGCCTGGTCGCACCGCATTGCGTGCGGCTCGCCTGCGGTCCCGATCAACGCATCGTGATGCCGGGAGCCATGCTGCTCGGCGCCACGCTGACCGTACTGGCCGACCTCGCCGCACGCACGCTCGCCGCGCCAGCGGAAGTGCCGCTCGGCATTTTGACCGCCCTGCTTGGCGCGCCCTTTTTCCTCGTCCTGCTGGGAAAAAGCCGTGGCCGACTGGGGCTATGAACCGACTATCGTACCTGTTACGAGTCGCATGAACGAAGAGGAGTCGAACCCGCCATGCTGATGGTCGATGGACTTAGCGTGTCGCACAGCGAGACGCCGATCCTGCGAAACCTGTCAATGCGCGTCGAGCCCGGCACGCTATGCACCCTGCTCGGCCGTAACGGCGCCGGCAAGAGCACTCTGGTGAAAGCGCTGGCCGGCGAATTCCAGGGGCGTGCACATGCCCGGGCCACGCGCGTGTCCGGGACGCTCACCCTCAATGGGGAACGGCTCGACGCAATCGGCGCACAGCGGCTCGCACGCCTGCGCGCGGTGCTACCGCAAGCCTTCCATCCTGCATTTCCATTCAGTACCGAAGAAATCGTGCTGCTGGGCCGCTATCCGTATGCGCGCCGGGCCGGTGTGCTGTCCGCGCCCGACTACGATATCGCGAGGCAAGCACTCGATCTCGCAGGAGCATCGGCGCTTTCTCAGCGTAACGTCACCACGCTGTCGGGTGGCGAGTTGGCCCGTGTGCAGTTCGCACGCGTTCTCGCCCAGCTCTGGCCCTCCGGGCACGAAGCGCCAGGCCATGGCGGCAGGGTTACGCCCCGCTATCTGCTGCTCGACGAACCCACTGCCGCGCTGGATCTCGCACACCAGCATCACCTGCTCGCAACGGTTCGGCGGCTCGCACGCGAATGGCACATGGGCGCACTCGCGATCGTGCATGATCCTAACCTCGCGGCGCGTCACGCCGACCGCATCGCGTTTCTCGTCGACGGCACGATTCTCGCGCACGGCGCACCGCGCGACACGATGCGTGCGGACCTGATCGAGCGTTGCTTTGGATTTCCCGTACGCATGGTTGACGCCGGTGCAGGCGCGCCGCCGGTGGTCGTGCCTTGCTGAGCAGCCAGCTCGCACGCGGGCGAGAACCAACACCGGACGGTTCGCGGGTTCAGCGTCAGGCGAGTCGCGCGGAGTTCGCCCGCGCGACCGACGCGCGCATCGACACGCTCACTTCGAAGTTGCGCTCGATGTCCCAGTGCGTGCCGTAACACTGGTTGATGAGCCAGCGCACGGCATTGCGCGTGAGCTCGGCGGTCGGAATATGGACCGAGGTGAGCGCGGGCGCCATGTAGGCCGCCGAATAATCGTCGTCGTAGCCGATCACGGAGACATCGTGCGGCACCGCGATGCCCGCCTGCTGGAAGCGAGCGAGTGCCGACATGGCCATCGTGTCGTTCGCGCAGAACAGACCCGTGAAGCGCCGCTTCGAGTCGAGCAACTCGCCTGCCGCCGCATAGCCGCCCTCGGGTGAAAAGTCCGACATGATGAGCGGCACCGCTTCGCGCGCGATGCCATGACGCGCAAGCTCGGCGAAAAAGCCGTCGAGGCGCGCGAGGTTGTCCGACGAGCTCGCCGGTCCGCCAATCGCGGCAATCTTGCGGTGGCCGTGCTCGACGAGCGTGCGCGCGGCCAGTTCGCCGCCGTGAAAGTGGTCGGCGCAGAACGACGCTTCGGGCAACCCGTCGAACACGCGGTTCAGGAATGCCATGCGCGGATGCAGGGCGTGCAGCATCTCGAGGTCTTCGTCGTGCAGGTCGTGGCTGATGACCACCACGCCGTCGCAATCGCGGCCAATCAGAAAGCGCACGGCCTCGACGGCCTGCTCGCGCGGTGAGGACTCGCCGCAGCCCGTGGCCACCACCACATGACGGCCCACCGCGCGCAATTCGGTATCGGTCTCCTTGAGGATGGTGCCGTAATACGAGCCGAAGAAAGTCGGCACGAAAATGCCGATGATGCCGAGCGACTGCGTCGCCATCGCCCGCCCGATGGACGAAGGCCGGAAGTGGAGTTGCTCGATGGCGGCCTGCACGCGCGCGGCGGCCTCGGCCGACACCGGCCCCTTGCCGGAGATCGCCCGGGACGCCGTGGAAAGACCCACGCCAGCCAGCGTTGCCACGTCTTTCAGGGTTGCCACTTCGTGTTTGCCCCTCTGCGTTTTTGTCGTTGCGTTTTTACCCGGGCACGCCTGGCCGTCAGCGTGTTTTCATCTGACGAATCCGCATCCAGCACCGCTCAGAGCCGCAGGCTGCTGGCCTCGTCGAACAGCGAAACGTGCCCGCTGTCGATCTCGAACGGCACGAGCGCCCCGTTCGCGAGCGGGCTCTTGTCCTGGTCGATCGAAGCGATCTGCGAGCCATGATAATCGAGCCAGAGGACTCGGTGGTTGCCCATCGGCTCGACCAGGGTGACTTGACCCTGCAGCGCCTCGCCCCCCGCCGCTGCCTGCGCCGCAGCGGCGGCCCGCACGTCCTCGGGGCGCACGCCGAGCACGCACGGCTTCGCGAGATCGGGCGCACCCTTGAACGCATAGTGCGAGACGTCGACCGAAAGGCGCGGGCCGCGGAACCACAGCTTGCCTTCGTCGGCTTCGAGCACGCCGCGCAGCAGGTTCATCGGCGGCGTGCCGAGGAAGGTCGCGACGAACAGGTTCTCGGGACGCGCATAGACTTGCGCGGGCGTGCCGAACTGCTGGATCACGCCGCCCTTCATCACCGCCATGCGCGTGGCGAGCGTCATGGCCTCAACTTGATCGTGCGTCACGTAGATCATCGTCGCGCCCAGCTGCTGATGCAGTTGCTTGAGCTCGCGGCGCAATTCCGTGCGCAGCTTGGCGTCGAGATTCGAGAGCGGCTCGTCGAACAGGAATACGTCGGCCTCGCGCACCAGTGCACGGCCGATCGCCACGCGCTGGCGCTGGCCCCCCGAGAGCTGTGCCGGCTTGCGCGAGAGCAGCGGACCGAGCTGGAGCATCTCGGCGGCGCGCTGCACGCGACGCTCGATCTCGGCCCGCGGCGTGCCATTGATGCGCAGTGCGAACGAGAGATTGCGCTCGACGTTCATCGTCGGATAGAGCGCGTACGACTGGAACACGAGCGCCACGCCGCGGTCTTTCGGGTCGGCCCATGTCATGTCCTCGCCGGCGATCTCGATGCTGCCGTCGGCCACGTCGATGAGGCCCGCGATGCTGTGCAGCAACGTGGATTTGCCGCAGCCCGAAGGACCGAGCAGCACGACGAATTCGCCCGCGCGCACGTCGAGGTCGAGGTCGTCGATCACCGTGTTCGCGCCAAGCTCGATGCGCAGGTTGCGCACCGCTACGTTTGCCGGATGCGTCATCGTCAGTCTCCTCTCACTTCACCGCGCCCGACGCGATGCCGCGCACGAACCAGCGGCCCGACACGAAATAGATCGCGAGCGGCACGAGCGAAGTGAGGATCGTCGCGGCCATGTTGACGTTGTAGAGCCGTTCGCCCGTGGTGGTATTGATGATGTTGTTGAGCTGCACGGTCATCGGCAGATTCTTCGTGCCCGCGAAAACCAGCCCGAGAATGTAGTCGTTCCAGATACCCGTGACCTGCATGATCAAGGCGACCACGACGATGGGCGCCGACATCGGCAGCATGAGCTGCACGAAGATGCGCCAGAAGCCGCCGCCGTCGATGCGCGCCGCCTTGAAGAGCTCCTGCGGTAGCGCCGCATAGTAGTTGCGAAACAGGAGTGTCATGACCGGCATGCCGAAGATCGTATGGATCACCACGATGCCAGGCAGTGAAGCGAACAGATGCACGGTGGCCAGCACGCGCACGAGCGGGTAGACCATCACCTGCACGGGAATGAACGCGCCCGCGAGCAGCACCGCGAACAACACGCCCGCGCCGCGCGGCCGCCAGAACGAGAGCGCATAGCCGTTCACGGCGCCCACTGCGATCGAGATGATCGTGCTCGGCACGACGATGCGCACCGAATTCCAGAAACCCACGCGTATGCCCGCGCATTCGAGGCCCGTGCACGCCAACGACCAGGCGTCCTGCCACGGCGCAAGCGTCAGATGACGCGGCAGCGCGAGCAGATGGCCCATGCGGATTTCGTCCATTGGCTTGACCGACGTGACGAGCATCACGTAGAGCGGCAGCAGGAAGAAGAGCGCCGCGATAATCAGGAATCCATACACACCAAGACGCGCCGGCGTGAAGTGGCGCCGCCGCCTGGGCGCTGGCTTGCGGCGCACTCCGCTCGTTGCACGCGCGCCGCCCCTGGACGGATCGGCAAGCGGCGCGCTCATGTGCGCTCTCCCCTGCGCGCCGCCATGGCCGAAACGCGGCTGCGCGCATAGAGCACCGGCGCGAGTATGGCCAGCACGGTGGCGAGCAGCACGATCGAGGCAGCGGAGGCGAGCCCGATATTCGCGCGATTGAACAGGTAATCCATGATGAATTTGCCGGGCACTTCGCTCGCGGTGCCGGGACCGCCTTGCGTCATCGCGACCACGGCGTCGTAGAGCTTCACGACCATCACGAAGAGCAACACGAACGCCGTGGACATCGAAGTCTTCAGCATCGGCACGACGATGCTCGCATAGACGCGCCAGCGTGGAATGCCGTCGAGGCGCGCGGCCATCCAGATCTCTTCGTCGATTCCGCGCAGTCCCGCGAGCATCAACGCCATCACGAGGCCCGAAGCCTGCCACACCGTCGCGATCACGAGCGTATAGATCGCGAAGCGCTGCGAGACGATCCAGTCGAAGCGCGCGTGCGCGAAGCCCATGTGCCGGAGCACGGCCTGCACGCCCAGCTCGGGATTGAGGATCCATTGCCAGACGAGCCCGGTGGCGACGAACGACATCGCATACGGGTAGAGGAAGATCGTGCGCAGCGCGCCTTCGGCCGCGACGCGCTGGTCGATGAAGATCGCGAGCAGCAGGCCGATCGCAAGGCAGGCCGCGATGAAGCAGGCGCCGTAGATCGCGAGGTTTTGCAGCGAGCCGATCCAGCGGTCGTTCTCGAAGAGCCGCACATACTGCGTCGCGCCCGCGAACGTGTTCGTCGGCAGCGAGCGCGAGTAGGTCATCGAGACACGCGCGGTCCACAGCATCGTGCCGAGATACGCGAACACGACCGTGGCCGCCATGGGGAGCAGCGCGATCCATGCGGCGAGCGACAACCGCCGCCTGGAACGACCCGCGTGCGCCTGGCGACGGGCTTGCCGCTTCGCGTGACCCAGCTTGAGCGCGTACATGGGCCGCCTAGCTCTTGATCGCGTTGGCGAACGCCTTTTGTGCATCATCGACCGACTGGTTCTTGTTCCAGAAGTTCGTGATGACGTCCTGAAGCGCGCCCTGCACGTCGGGCGTAATCAGCATCTCCGGGTTCGGCAACTGGCGCGACTTGTCCTTCATGATCGCCATGCCCTCCTTTGCGCAAACGTCGAAGCCCGAGGTGTCCACGTCCTGGCGGATCGGTATCGAGCCTTTCTTCTCGCTGAAGGCCGCCTGCGCTTTCGGCGAGGTCATGACCGTGGCAAGCAGTTGCTGCGCTTTCACGGCCTGCGGATTGTCCGTCTTCGGAAACACGAACGCGTCGCCCGCGACCATGTACGGCGAATTCGGAAAACCGGGGAAGCAGCCGAAGTCCTTGCCCGCCACCTGGTTCGCGTTGGAGAACTCGCCCTTCGCCCAGTCGCCCATGATCTGCATGCCCGCCTTGCCCGAAATCACCAGCGCCGTCGCGTCGTTCCAGTTGCGGCCAGGCGAGCCTGGATCGACATAGTTGTGCAGACGCTTGAACGTCGTCAGCACATTCTTGAACGCCGGTGAATTGACGGCCGCCGCGTCGTGGTCGCGGTACACCTTCATGTAGAGATTGCGGTCCATATCGGCAAAGATCGCGTCGAAGGTGATCTTCTCCTGCCACGGCTGGCCGCCGAGCGCAAGCGGAATCACGCCCGCCGCCTTGAGCTTGTCGAGATCGGCGAAGAGTTCGTTGAAGTTCTTCGGCTCGCTCGCGATGCCGGCTTTCGCAAACACCGGCTTCGAATAGAAGAACCAGTCCTGCATGTGGATGTCCACGGGCGCCGCGTAGAAGTGCCCGTTCACCTTGATCTGGTTGAGCACCGATTCGGGCAGGATGCCACTCCAGTTCTCTTTGGCCGCGACCGTATCGACATTATTCAGGAGTCCCTGGTCGATGAGATCGTGAAACTGCCTGGACGTGTTGAATTGCGCCGCCGTGGGCGGATCGCCGCCGACGATGCGGTTGATCGCCGTAGCACGCGCCTGGTCCGCGCCGGCAATCGCGTTGTCGACCCACTGGCCGCCCGCCTGGTCGTAGGCTTGCGCGAATTGCTTGATGGCGGCCGATTCGCCGCCCGAGGTCCACCAGTGGATCACGGTGGCCTTGAGCGGCGCGTCCGCTGCGTGAGCCACGACGGCGCCGGCCAGGGCCAGCGCCGCGACGATGCCGCGCAGAACAAGTGCGTGTTGCTTCATTGCGTCTCCGGTTTGTCTGCTGATCGATGAAGCCAAACTCGCGCACCGGTATGGACAGCGCCTCGTGCGCGTCATGCGCTTCAAGCGGCGCCGCGCGCGCCCCGCTCCGCGATGAAGCGCGCAATCAGTTCCGCGCTGCGCTTGGGCGTGCGCCTTTGCGTGTCGTAGTCCACATGCACGACACCGAAACGCCGCTCGTAGCCGAACGCCCACTCGAAGTTGTCGAGCAGCGACCACACGAAATAGCCGCGCACGTCCACGCCCGCCTTGATCGCGGCATCCACGGCGGCCAGATGGCGCTTGAGGAACGAGATGCGCTGTGCATCGTCCACCCGTCCGTCACGCACCCGGTCGTCCGAGGCCATGCCGTTCTCGGTGATGTAGACGGGCGGCAGGTTTTCATACGTCCGATGAAAACCCACGAGCAAATCGCGCAGGCCGTCCGGATAGACCTCCCAGCCCATCTGCGTGCGCTCGACGCCGGCGAGCGGCACCTCGACAAAGCCGTGCGCGCCATCGCTTTTCACCTGGGTACGGAAATAGTAGTTGATGCCGAGGAAGTCGAGCGGCGCGGCAATCGTCTGCATGTCGCCGTCCAGCACGAGCGGCTCCGTGCCGGGCCACAGCTCGAACAGTTCGGCCGGATACTCGCCCTTGAAGAGCGGGTCGAGAATCCAGGCGTTGTGCTGGACTTCGAAGCGGCGCGCGGCGGTGCGGTCGGCGGCCGAGTCCGAATCCGGCGTGCCGCGGCCGACGTTCGCGACAAGGCCCTTGGCCGAGTCCGGATCGTTCGCGCGCAGCGCCGCCAAGGCAAGCCCGTGGCCCAGCAGCAGATGATGCATCGCCTGGGTCGCATAGCGCGCATTCGCGAGGCCCGGCGCATGGTGGCCGTTGCCGTAGCCGAGATACGCCGAGCACCACGGCTCGTTGAGCGTCATCCACGCGTCGACGAGGCCAGAGAATTCGCGGCTCATGAGATCGGCGTAGTCGGCGAAACGATACGCGGTGTCGCGGTTGAGCCAGCCACCGCGGTCTTCCAGATGCTGCGGCAAGTCCCAGTGATAGAGCGTCGCAAAGGTCTGGATGCCCTTCTCCTTCAGGCGCTCCAGCAGGCGCCTGTAGAAACCGATGCCCTTCGCGTTGGGGCGGCCCGACGCATCCATCACGCGCGGCCAGGCGATCGAGAAGCGATAGGCCTCGAAATTCAGCGCGTCGAGTAGATCGAGGTCACCTTGCCAGCGGTGGTAATGATCGCAGGCCACGGCACCCGTGTCGCCTGCGAGCACCTTGCCGGGCGTGGCGCTGAAGGTGTCCCAGATCGAGGGCAGCCGGCCGTCTTCGGCCACGGCGCCCTCGATCTGGTACGACGCGGTGGCCGCGCCCAGAAGGAAATCGCGCCGCCACAGCGCGGAATCGGGCGACGGCGTGAAGGCGTCGTCTTCGAGCGTGGCAGTCGGGGCGGCGTATGGCGAAGCGGCTATATCGTGTGTCACGAAAGCTCCTGCGCAAGGACCGCGAGCCGGGTGTTGCTGCAACCCGCCGGCGGTGGAGTGGAAGCGCTTCCACAGCGCTTGAGGCGCACGATATCAGCCGCGAATTCTCGCAGGCAATCCGGGTTTTTCTGGAGGCTTTGAAGTCGGTTCTGCGCAGCGCGCGAACTGGCGAAGGACTGCCGCAGGGCAGCCATCAGGCGATTCGTAAGGCGCAGCGCGCGAGGCGGCCGCAGCGGGGCTGCGCCCCGCCGCGCGCCGGGTCAGGCCTCGTCACTGATCCGTGTGCACGTCGAGATCGGGGTGCACGGCCGCAAGGGCCTCGTGCAGCGTCGTGTAGACGTTCTCCGCGCCCACCACGGGCGTAATGCCATGCCGATTCATGTCCGCGCGCAGGTATGGGTTGACGCGTCCGAAAATCACTTTGATGCCGCGCTTGCGCAGCGACTCGCATAGTTCGTTAGCCGAACGGCCTGCCGAATAATCGACATCGGTGATCGCGCCTGCATCGATCACGAGCGAGTGAACGGGTGCCGGCGCACCGTCGATCAGGGCTCGCACCTCATCGACGAAAAGATGATCGTTGGCGTAGAAAAGGTCTGCGCCGAAGCGGTAAACGATCAGCCCGGGCACGGTCACGAGCCCCGCGTGCGCGGGCACGGGCATCCAGCGGCCCTCCGCATTGGGCGCGAGCACCATCGTGTGCGGCCGGTAGCTGTGGCGCACGTGGCGCAGCAACGAAAGCCCGATCGCAATGAGGATGCCGTTCTCCACGCCGATCACGACCACGGAGATCGCCGTGACCACGGCGAGGCGGAACTCGCCGCGGCTCTCGCGGCGAATGTCGATCAACTGGCCGATGTGTACGAGCCCGACGGCAATCGTGAACACGATGGCAGCGAGCACGCAGCGCGGCAGATATTGCAGCCAGCGGCTCAAGAACAGCAGCACGACCACGACGACACCCGCGAACACGAGCTGGGCGAACTGGCTGCGCGCGCCGGCCTGATCGCCCATGGCGGTCTGTGTGGGGCTGCCGTTCACGACGAAGGCGCCGCTCAGCGCCGCCGCCGCGTTCGCCGCGGCGAGGCCCAGCAGATTCTGGTCCTCGTCCACGCGCTCGCCGTAGCGCTCGGCGAACGCGCGGCTCGTCGCGGCGCTCTGCGCGACGATGATGACGACGCACGACGCCGCCACCTGCAGCAGATCGATCATCTGAAACCAGCCGACGGCCGGAAACGCGATATGCGGCAGGCCGCCCTGCACCGGCCCGGTCACCGCGATGCCGTGGCCCGCGAAATCGAACATGGCGCTCGCCGCGATGCCGCCGACCACCGCGAGGAGCGGCACCGGCCAGCCCGGCCTCAAGCGCTTGAAGACGAGAATCGCCACGACCACGAATGCGGCAATGGCAAGCGTCTGCCAGTGAATGGCGGAGAACTGCACGACGATCTGCTTGATCTGCAGGACGGTGCGCCGCGAGGTGTACGGGATGCCGAGCATATCGCCGAGCATGGCCACTCCCACCTGCACGCCCACACCGGTGAGAAAACCCACCAGCACCGTGCGCGAGAGAAAGTCGGCCAGAAAGCCGAGCTTGAAGATGCGGGCGATCAGCAGAAAGACCGCCGTGAGCAGCGCGGTCATGCCGGCCAGCGCGACGTATTCGGCGCTCGAAGGCGCCGCCATGGACGAGAGCTTGCTCGCGAAGATGGTGGCCGTGGCCGAATCCGCGGCCACCACGAGGTGGCGCGAAGCGCCAAAGAGTGCGAACGCAATCAGTGGCAGGAAGCCGGTATAGATGCCGGTGACGGCCGGCATGCCCGCAATGCGCGCATAGCCGAGCAGCTGCGGGATGTTCATCGACGCGAGCAGCACACCGGCTTTCGCGTCGCGCAAGGCCCCGGCGCGGTTGAGCGGCCGCACGCCGCTGAACAGGTCAAACGCCATGACGGCGTCCTTTCGATAGTTGCATCCGCATAGGCTCCTGAGTGATCGATACGTTATACGTGGCGGGACAGCGCCGTATCTTAGCGCGGCATGGCGCGTTCGTTCAGGGCCGCTTGCAATGCTGAAACCCAAGCGAAAGGCATGCTGCGCGACGACAAGAAAAAGGCCAGCACGCAGGCTGGCCTTTCGTTGCACTGCCGACAGGCGAAAGCGTGGGCGTCAGACCCGCACGGGCGGCGGCACGTAGCGGCATTCGTAGCGCTTTCTGACCGTGCCGTTCTCGTCGACGCTTTCCAGATACACGTCGAACTGCCAGAGCCGCGCCATGTGCCGCAGCACTTCGTCGGTGTCGCCCGACAGGTGACGGTTGTCGCTCATGAAGTGGCGCAGCGTGAGACTGCGGTCGCCGCGCGTGTTCACCGACCACACCTGAATGTTCGGTTCGCGGTGATGCATGTCGTACTGCCGCGAGAGCGCCTGGCGCACATACTGGTAGCCGCTTTCGTCATGGATGGCCGAGACTTCGAGCGCGTCGCGCATGTCGTCGTCGAGCACCGAGAAGAGGCGCATTTCGCGGATCAGATGCGGCGACAAATACTGCGCCACGAAGCTCTCGTCCTTGAAGTTGCGCATCGCGTAGTGCAGCGCCTTGAGCCACGGGCTGCCGGCCAGCTCGGGGAACCACTTGCGGTCTTCCTCCGTGGGGTTTTCGCAGATGCGGCGAATGTCGCTCATCATCGAAAAGCCCAGCGCGTACGGATTGATCCCGCTGTAGTAGTGCTTGGTGACGGGCGGCTGATAGACCACGTTGCTGTGCGAGTGCAGGAACTCCATCATGAAGCCGTCTTCGAGCTTGCCCTGCGCATACAGCGTGTTGAGCAGCGTGTAATGCCAGAAGGTGGCCCACCCCTCGTTCATCACCTGCGTTTGCCGCTGTGGATAGAAGTACTGACCGACCTTGCGCACGATGCGAATGACTTCGCGCTCCCACGGTTCGAGCAGCGGCGAGTTCTTTTCCGCGAAATACAGCAGGTTTTCCTGTGGCTCGGGCGGGAAGCGCTCGTCGAATTCTTCGGCGATCGGCTGCTGCGTCTTCGGCAGCGTGCGCCACAGTTCGTTGACCTGCGACTGCAAATACGCTTCGCGCTCGCGGCGCATCGCGGCCTCGCGCTCGAGCGAGAGTTTCTGCGGGCGCTTGTAGCGGTCCACGCCGTAATTCATGAGCGCGTGGCACGAGTCGAGCAACTCCTCCACACGGTCGAGCCCAAAGCGCTCCTCGCATTCGGCGATGTAATTCTTCGCGTAGACGAGGTAGTCGATGATCGCGTGCGCGTCCGTCCAGAGCTTGAACAGGTAGTTGCCCTTGAAGAACGAGTTGTGCCCGTACGCCGCGTGCGCGATGACGAGCGCCTGCATCGTCATCGTGTTCTCTTCCATCAGATACGCAATGCACGGATTCGAATTGATGACGATCTCATAAGCGAGACCCATCTGGCCCCGCCGATAGCTCTTCTCGGTGGAGAGAAAGTGCTTGCCGAACGACCAGTGGCGATAATTGACCGGCATGCCGACCGACGCATAGGCGTCCATCATCTGCTCGGCGCTGATCAACTCGAGCTGGATCGGATAGACGTCCAGTTCGTATTGCTCTGCAACATGCGAAATATGCGTGTCGTATTCTTCGATCAGCTCGAAGGTCCAGTCGGATGGGCACGGCAACGGCCGTCTGTCGGCTACGTTCATATGCAATTCCCTGGTTTCCGGAAGCCGGGGTTCAGGGAGGTCATGGTCGGGCAGCCCGTGCGCGTCTGGGCGCGCAGGCTCGTCCGGGTGTCCCCCCCGTTTTGCGGCGGCCTCGTGATCGCCGTGCTGTCCTTTCCCGTGGCCGCCGGTCTTGCGGCGCTCCGGCTGATAGCCGCGCGCCTCATTGTGCAAGTGGCGTGTCGTCATGAAGTCTCCACCTGCTTCTCGAAAAGCTCCCGGAAGACCGGGTAGATGTCCGCCGCGTTGTCCACCTTCTTCATGGCCAGATGCGGCTCGCTGAGCGCCAGTTGCGCATATTCGAGCCAGAGGTTCTGCTCCTCCGGCGTCACTTGAATATAGGCAAAATAACGCACCTGAGGCAGGATGTCATCCGCGAGAAGCTTGCGGCACTTCGGCGAATCGTCGGTCCAGTTGTCGCCGTCCGAGGCCTGCGCCCCGTAGATGTTCCAGTCGCTCGGCGAGTAGCGGTCCTCGATCACCTTCTTCATCAGCTCCAGCGCGCTCGACACGACCGTGCCGCCGCTTTCCGTCGAATGAAAGAAGGTGTCCTCGTCCACTTCCTCGGCGCGCGTGTGGTGGCGGATGAAGACCACCTCGATCTTCTCGTAATTGCGCTTGAGGAACAGGTACAGCAGGATGAAGAAGCGCTTGGAGAGATCCTTGCGCTGCTCGTCCATGGACCCGGACACATCCATCAGACAAAACATCACGGCCTGGCTCGACGGCTGCGGCTGCTTTACGCGATTTACGTACCGCAGGTCGAATGGGTCGATGAACGGGATGCGCCAGATGCGCCCGCGCAGATGGTGGATCTGCTCCTCGAGCTGCTTGATGTCTTCGCGCCGGTCGGACGGATCGGCCATCAGCGCCTCGAGCTGCTCTTCGAGGTCGTGCAGTTCGTTGACGAGCGGCGCGCCCAGCGCGATGCGCCGGCCCAGTGCGCTCCTGAGCGAGCGCACCACGTCGATGTTGTTGGGCGTGCCCTCGGCGGCCCAGCCCGCGCGGATGCTCTTCCACGTGGGCACGGCCATCAGATGGGTCTTGATCAGGCGCGGCAGCTCGAGGTCGTCGAAGAAGTACTGCATGAACTCTTCGCGGGAGAGCTCGAACACGAAGTCGTCCTGACCTTCGCCCTCGTTGCTCGCCTGGCTGCCGCCGCCGCCCCCGCCGCCTTGCGGACGCGGAATGCGGTCGCCGCGAATGTAGTCCTCGTTGCCGGGGTGCACCATTTCGCGCCGGCCGCCGGGGCCGTGCCGGAACGACGGCTCGGCAATGTCCTTGCGCGGGATGGTGATGCTCTGGTTGCTTTGGATGTCCTTGATGCTGCGGTCACGCACCGCTTCCGAGACGGCGTGACGAATATAGTTCTTCACACGGCGCAAAAAGCGCTCGCGATTGGCAATGCTCTTGTTCTTGCCGGCCAGCCTGCGGTCGATGATTTGATGAAGCACATCCAGTCTCCCGCTCACGTTTCGAATGGACGAGGTGCGCAGTCTGGAATGCCACGTTCACTGACTCACGGCTACGTGGCCTGCGCCCCGCCGGATTTCCCTTTTGCGCCGCCGCATGAAACCTGCGGCGGCGCAGCAGGAAGGTATTGCTTCTGCGCTCATGACGACTTGCGCACCCGCAGATACCAGTCGCAGAGCAACCGGACCTGCTTGGGCGTGTAGCCCTTCGCGACCATGCGATTGACGAAGTCTTCATGCTTGCGCTGTTCTTCCGCCGATCCCTTTGCATTGAACGAGATGACCGGCAAAAGTTCTTCCGTATTCGAGAACATTTTCTTCTCGATCACCACGCGCAGCTTCTCGTAGCTGATCCAAGCCGGGTTCTTGCCGGCATTGGCCGCACGCGCGCGCAGCACGAAGTTCACGATCTCGTTGCGGAAGTCCTTCGGGTTGCTGATGCCCGCGGGCTTCTCGATCTTCTCGAGCTCCGCGTTCAGCGCCGCGCGGTCGAAGCTCTCACCCGTGTCGTGGTCGCGGAACTCCTGGTCCTGGATCCAGAAGTCGGCGTACGTGACATAGCGATCGAAGATGTTCTGCCCGTATTCGGAATACGATTCGAGGTAAGCGGTCTGGATCTCCTTGCCGATGAACTCGGCATAACGCGACGCCAACACGTCCTTCACGAACGACAGATACTTCTGCTCGGTCTCGGGCGGGAACTGCTCGCGTTCGATCTGCTGTTCGAGCACGTACATCAGGTGCACAGGATTGGCGGCCACTTCAGTCGAATCGAAGTTGAACACGCGCGAGAGGATCTTGAACGCGAAGCGCGTGGAGACCCCGGCCATGCCCTCGTCCACACCGGCGAAGTCGCGGTATTCCTGATACGACTTGGCCTTCGGATCGGTGTCCTTGAGATTCTCGCCGTCGTACACCTGCATCTTCGAGAACAGGCTCGAGTTCTCCGGCTCCTGCAAGCGCGTGAGCACCGAGAACTGCGACATCATCTTGAGCGTGCCCGGTGCGCACACCGAATCGGCGAGGGACGAGTTGCGCAGGAGCTTCTCGTAGATCTTCATCTCTTCCGAATAGCGCAGGCAGTACGGCACTTTCACGACAAAAATACGGTCGAGGAGTGCCTCATTGTTGCGGTTATTGCGGAACGCCTTCCACTCCGACTCGTTCGAGTGCGCGAGGATGATGCCGTTGAACGGGATCGCGCCGAATCCTTCAGTGCCCTTGAAGTTGCCTTCCTGGGTGGCCGTGAGCAGCGGGTGCAGCACCTTGATCGGCGCCTTGAACATTTCGACGAATTCGAGCAAGCCCTGATTCGCGAGGCACAGGCCACCGGAATAGCTGTACGCGTCCGCGTCGTCCTGGGCGTACTGCTCGAGCTTGCGGATGTCGACCTTGCCGACGAGCGAGGAGATGTCCTGATTGTTCTCGTCGCCCGGCTCCGTCTTCGCAATGCCGATCTGCCGCAGGATCGACGGATAGCGGCGCACCACGCGGAACTTGCGGATGTCGCCGTTGAATTCGTGCAGACGCTTGACCGCCCACGGGCTCAGGATGCTCTTCAGATAACGGCGAGGAATGCCGTACTGCTCTTCGAGGATGGGACCATCCTCGTCATAGTCGAACAGACCGAGCGGCGACTCGTTCACGGGCGAGCCCTTGATCGAGTAAAGTGGCACGCGCTCCATGAGCTGCTTGAGCCGTTCCGCTATGGAAGACTTGCCGCCGCCTACCGGGCCCAGCAAATAGAGGATCTGCTTCTTCTCTTCGAGACCCTGCGCCGCGTGGCGGAAGTACGCGACGACCTGCTCGATCACGTCTTCCATGCCATAGAACTCGCGGAACGCGGGATAAACCTTGATCACCTTATTCGCAAAGATGCGCGAGAGGCGCGGATCGATGCGAGTGTCGATCTGTTCTGGTTCCCCGATTGCCGTCAGCATGCGTTCGCCAGCCGTGGCGTACGCACTGGGATCTTCTTTGCAGAGCGCGAGATACTCCTCGAGCGAGAACTCTTCTTCTCGCGTTTTTTCGAAGCGGGTCGCGAAGCTGCTGTAGATATCCATGCTACCTCCTCGCCGAGATCTGCGACCGATGTCGTGCGCGGCGCGCTATTCGGAAACGACATCGCTCGAATTCATCCTAAACCTTTTCGAATTTTTTTTCACACAAAAATCGCGCCTGATTGAAGGTTCAAACTCGAACCCTTGGAGCCTGGCCGACTACGCCGTACAATCATGCTCCTCTCACGCAATTTTCACGCCGCACGTGCATGCCTTTGCGCCGCACATCGACGCTCGAACAGCAACCCCGCAGCTAACCCAGCCTGTTTCCCACTTCGCCCTACCTGTTCAACGACTCTAGTCGTTTCATCATAGAACGCATGGCCTCGCAAGCCGTGTACAGATCGCAACGCATCAGTTGTAACGCCATCTTTGTAACAACGCATGCGCTGCGCTCGCGTGGATCCATCGACGATCTTTCTCTCGTTTTACACGTTCTCTGCACGCATGTCGGTGAGTTGGCGCGCATTCGCTGATAAGCCAATGCCCGGCCACGCTGTCCCTGTCGTCAGTAGTGGCTTTCCCGTGGCTCGAATAGGTAGTGCGCGGACGTTGCAAAAAACATCGCCGTCCCCTTTCATCGTTTCAATTCGCACCTGCGAATATGGCACGCGTGACAGGTTGCGCAGACGATACGCTCAGGTGCGCCTTCGCGCCAACGAAAACGGCCGTCACGCGCAATGCGTGACGGCCGTCGATCTCATGAAGCCCCAAGGTGGTGCGGTCCCGGCATGGAGGCCGCCGGGGCACGGTGTTCAGACGAACTCGATCTCGACCTCGCCGAGCCCATCGATATGGCCGTGCAGCAGGCCCGCGCCCTCGATGCGGTGCGCCCCTACGTAGGAACCCGTGGTGATGGTCCACTCGGGCTCGATGGTGATCCCCATCGCGGCGCAATGGTTGACGAACCAGACCAGCAGCTCGCGCGGGTCGCCTGCCGGATTGCCCGCCATTTCCGGCACGAGCGAGACGCCGTCGAAGGCGAGCTCGAGTTCGGGGGCGACGAAGTCGAGCGCGCGCGCGAGCGCCCCATAGGGCTGCGCATGGCCGGTCACGAGCGCGCCGTTGTTCTGCGCGTCGGCCAGCTGCGCGAGCGGCGCGACGTTAGGCCATTCGGCGAAGCGGCTGTCGACGATTTCGATGGCGGGAAGAATTTGTCCGACGAGCGCGAGGACCTCGTCGCGCGCATAGGCGTCGGCGCGCGGCGCGATCGGCTCGGCGAAGCGGAAGGCGATTTCGAGCTCGACGAGCACCCGGAAGAACGACTGGCGCTCGACGCGCGTGGGCGAGGCGTGTACGTGCGTGGCCGCGATCGGCGCGCCGGAAACCGGGCCGCCGGGCGCGCGCGCGCCGATCTTCCACCCGCCCGTGGGCGTGCCCAGCCCGGCGAGCACGGCCTGCTGGATGGCATAGGCCGTGGCCGCGTCGGGCGGCAGGCACTCGGGCGCCAGCGTCTCGATCATCTGATGGCGGCGGCGCGCCGCCACGAGGCGCTGCGCGAGATCGTCACGTGTCATGTCTGGGTCCTTTCCTTGCGTTCGTGCGCCGGCAGCGCAGGTCTCTCGCGTTCAGCCGGCATGTTGTGTCATGTCGCGCCATGGCAATGCCTGGGCGGGTGCGTATTGCACTGCGAAGCGCCTCGCCCAGCCGCGCCGGCTTCGCGCGAGCGCCCCGCTACGGCCGGACCTGCCGCGCCGCTTGCGGCGCGTTGCGGTACGCATCGGCTTCGACACCGCAGCGCAGTGTACCGTGCGACCCCGTCTGTGCGCGTGACAAGTTTCACAATGTACCGTAACCGGCATCGCACCGCGCATGCATTGGCCTTGTGGCCAGAAATAACGCTGCTGCACCAGCGCGGCGCGAATGCGGCCATGGCGGCTCGCGCGTGGTGCATGCTGACGCCGCAGCCTTGCGTCAGAAGGTTTCCCAGTCGTCGTTCGATCCCGCCGCCGAAGCGGCCACCGCGGTGGTGGCCGCTGTGCCCGCCGAAGCCGGCACCGGTGCGGTGCTTCCGGGGGCGCGAGCGGGCGCGCGCGCGGCCGGGCGGGTTGTGGCGAGCGCTGGTCTGCGCAACGCAGGCGTCCCGGCGCGCACGGCGGACTGTGCGGCCGGACGCGCGAGGGGCTTCGCGCTGGCGAGCGGCATATTGGGCTCGATGACGGCCTGCGAACCCGCATGCAATGCGGCTCGCACCGCCACCGGCGCCTGGGAATCGTCGACGTTGAAAACGGCGACCGCGGCGCGCAGCCGGCTCGCCTGGTCTTCGAGCGACTGCGCCGCCGCGGCGGCCTCTTCCACGAGCGCCGCGTTTTGCTGCGTGACTTCGTCCATCTGCGTGACGGCGCGCGCCACCTGGTCGATGCCGCTCGACTGCTCCTGCGAGGCCGCCGCGATCTCGCCCATGATGTCGGTCACGCGCTGCACCGCGCCAATGATCTCCGCCATCGTGCGGCCCGCCTCGTCGACGAGCGCCGAGCCCGCGTGCACGCGCTCGACCGAGGTGTCGATGAGCCCCTTGATCTCCTTGGCCGCCGCCGACGAGCGCTGCGCGAGGCTGCGCACCTCGCCCGCCACGACCGCGAAGCCGCGCCCTTCCTCGCCCGCGCGAGCCGCTTCCACGGCCGCGTTGAGCGCGAGAATGTTGGTCTGAAAGGCGATGCCTTCGATAATCGCGATGATGTCGGCGATCTTCGCCGAGCTTTCGTTGATCTCGCCCATCGTGCCCACCACCTCGCTCACGACCCGGCTGCCCTTGTTGGCGATGTCCGAGGCGCTGGCGGCCAGCGCGCTCGCCTGGCGGGCGTTTTCGGCGTTCTGCTTCACGGTGCCGGTCAGCTCCTCCATGCTCGACGCGGTTTCCTGCAGCGCCGAAGCCTGCTCTTCCGTGCGCGACGAGAGATCGATATTGCCGGCCGCGATCTGGCGCGTGGCCGTGGCGATCGCTTCGGTGCCCATGCGCACCGAGCGCACGGTGTTGCCGAGGCTGTGCTGCATGCGCGCGACGCCGCCGAGCAGCTCGCCCATCTCGTCGTGCGTGCGCACCACGACAGGGCGGCGCAGATCGCCCGCAGCGATCGCGGAGAAGGCGCCGAGCGCCTCGCGAAGCGGTTCCGAGATCGCGCGGCGCAGCGTGAGAAACGAAAACACCGCCGCGCCGATGCCGACCAAAAGCGCTGCGATGGCCGCGATGCGCAGCTCGCCGAATGCCGCCTCCGCGTCGTCGAAGCCTGCTCTCGCGAGCGTGTCCTGCAGCTTGTCGAGCGCGAGATCGGCCTGCGAGAGGTCGCTGTAAGCGGTCTGCAGCGCGTTGGCGCTGCCAATCACCTTGCTCTGGTCGCCCGCGGCGATGGCGGTGGAAAACTGGTCGGCGGCCTGCTGAAACGCCGTGCGGCGCCCAGCGACGTCCTGCATGAGCCGCTCTTCCTGCTCGTCGCGCGGCAAGCTCAGGTACTTCTTCCAGTAATCGTCCGAGACGCCGCGCAGCATGCGCGCACGCGCAAGCGTGGCGGCCACATCGGGCGTGCCGATCTGGAACGCAGCGCGGTCGAGTGCGAGCCGCTCGCGCGCCGCATAGATCTCGGCCATGTTCACGGCATGGCTGCTCGGCATCTGATCGGTGTAGGTCTCGCGATATGCGTCGTTCGAGCGCGTCAGGCCGAACAGCCCCACCCCGCTGATGGCGACGATGAGCGCCGCCAGAAAACCCATCGTGAGGCCGATGCGCGCCTTGATGCTGATGCCCTTGTTCATGACTCTCCCGTGCTTGCCGTGAGGCGGCTTGCTACGCCTCAAATTGCGGGCTGCTGCCCTGAATGGGTTTACGGCAAACGTTTGGGAGGCTTGAAATTATTATAAGGTGTGAAGAATCAGGGAGTTTCCTGACGAATAAATTACAACGCGTGGACCACGCACAGGCGTTTTGCCTGACGCGAAGACGCGCCGCGTCCAGAGGCCCAAGTTCAGCGCCCCATGTCCTCCAGCCGAGGAATCGACGGTTGCGCGCCCGCGCGCGTCACGGAGATCGACGCCGCGCGCAGCGCGAACTGAATCGCCGGCGCGGGCGCCTCGCCGGCGGCCAGCCGCGCGGCCAGGGCGCCGATGAAGGTGTCGCCGGCCGCCGTCGTGTCGACCGCGGCCACCTTGGGCGCGGGCCAGTGCGCCGGCGACGGCGCGCCCGCTGCGTCCGATGCCTGCGCGGCCCCCTCGCCGAGCAGCGCGCAGACCCCCTGCGCGCCGAGCGTCACCAGCACGTTGCGCGCCCCCGCGCGATGCAGCGCCAGCGCGGCGCGCGCGGCGTCCTCGGGCGTGTCGAGCGGCAGGCCCGTGAGCGTCGCGGCTTCGAGTTCGTTGGGAACGAGGTAATCGATGAGCGGCAGCCACTCGGCCGGCAGCGGGCCGGTGGCGGGCGCCGGATTGAGGATGGTGGTCTTGCCGAGCCGGCGCGCGGCGGCGAGCGCCGCATGCACCGCGTCGGGCGGCGTCTCCAGCTGGCAGACGACGACGTCGGCCGCCGCGAGCGCCGCCTCGTGGTGCGCGAGCGTGGCCGGCGTCACTTCGCCGTTGCTGCCCGCCACGATCACGATGGCGTTCTGGCTCGCGTCGTCGACGACGATCAGCGCCACGCCGGTCGGCGCCTGCGGCGCGGTATCGAGCGCCCCGCAGTCGATGCCTTCGGCCAGCAGCCCGGCGCGCAGCAACTCGCCATTGGCGTCGGCGCCCACGCAGCCGATCATGGCCACCCGCGCGCCAAGACGCGCCGCCGCGACCGCCTGGTTGCCGCCCTTGCCGCCCGCCACCTGCGCGAAGGCGCTGCCCGCGAGCGTCTCGCCGGGGCGCGGCAGGCGCGGCGCTCGCACGACGAGATCCATGTTCAGGCTGCCGACCACCGCAACGCCGCCGCGCGCCGCGTTGGCGCCGTGCCGGGCGCGATCTTGCGTGCCGGCTTGCGCCGCCGTTTGCGTCACCGGGCGCGGGGTTTCGTCAATCGCCACTTCGTTTGCCTCCTGTGCAAGATCCAGTCGGCCGATTATGCACGCGCTCGTGCATGCGCTTCACGCCGCGAGCGTCGCCTGCTCGCGGGTGCCGCACCACGGCGCGGTGGATTCGCGCGGCAAGAGCTGCGGCGCCATCACGCGCCGCAGCACCGTCGAGTCAGTGCGCTCCTGCCCGGCTGCGCCAATCCGCTCGATCAGCGTGAGCGCCGCCATCTCGCCGAGCGCGCGCACCGGCTGGCCGACCGTCGAGAGCGCGGGCCACGTGAACTGGCCGAGCTCGATGTCATCGAAGCCGATGATCGAGCAGTCGGTGGGCACGCGCAGGCCGCGTTCGGCAGCCGCCCGCAGCGCGCCGATGCCCATCATGTCGTTGCCGGCGAAGATCGCGCTGGGGCGCACGGTGTCGAGCAGTTGCGCCGCGGCGCGGTAGCCGCCCGTGCCCGAGAAGTCGGCCTCGACGATCGCACCCGGTGCGATCTCGATGCCGCGCTCGGCCATCGCGCGCAAGAAGCCATGCATGCGCATCGCGGCCACCGCCGTGCTGACCGGCCCCGTGATGCAACCGATCCTCGAGTGCCCGAGCTCGAGCAAATGACGCGTCGCGAGCCATGCGCCGCGTTCGTGGTCGATCTGCACGAGATCGGCGTTCAGCCCCTCGATGTTGCGGTCCACCACGACGATCGGCTCGCGTGTCTCGCCGAGCGTGGCCGCGAGCACGGCGTCGTCGCCCGTCGACGCCACGATCAGCCCGTCGATGCGCTTTTCCTGCAGCACGCGCAGATAGTTGCGCTGCTTGACCGGATCGTCATCGGAATTGCAGAAGAACACGCAGTAGCCCTTCTGCGCGCAGCCGTCCTCGACGCCGCGCGCGAGCTCCGCGTAGTACGGATTCGTGCCGTTGGGCACCACGAGCCCGATCGTCGCCGTCGAGCGCGCCTTGAGCGAGCGCGCGACCGCCGACGGCACGTAGTTGAGGTCGCGAATCGCCTGCTCGACCTTGGCCCGCACGTCCGCCGATACCGGCCGCGAATTGTTCACCACATGCGACACCGTCGTGAAAGACACCCCCGCCACGGCGGCCACATCTTTGATCGTCGCCATCTTTGCTGTTGCTCCTGCTTCGTCCTGCGCGTTTTCTACTGCTGCCGCCGCGCGGCCGCGCCTCTTTTTTGTTATTCGAGGCGGCTTTGCACGGCGATTGCCCTCGGCGAGCGCGCCGGTCGCTTACCCGGCCGCGCTCTCGTTTTTTTCTTCTAACGCCTTCGTGCTGCTACTTCACTTGCTGCTTCACCAACTGCATTCGCTACCGCAGGCGTGGCCGCCCAAAGCGGCCCCGTCCGTTGTCACGTCACTTGCCGCCGCGCTTGCCGCTGCGGTGGCTTCGATACGTGTCGAGCACCACCGCGACCACGATCACCGCGCCGGTGATGATGCGCTTGGTCGGCTCGTTCGCGCCGATCTGCGCGAGCCCCGCCGCGAGCACGGAAATGATCAACACGCCGAAAAACGTGCTGATGACCGAGCCGCGCCCGCCCATCAGGCTCGTGCCGCCGATCACCACGGCGGCGATCACCTGCAGCTCGAGGCCGACGCCCGCGTTCGGATCCGCGGCCTCGAGGCGCGAGATCTGGAACAGCGCGGCGAGCCCCGAGAGCGCGCCCATCAACGCGAACACGACGATCTTGTACGGCCGCGGATCGACGCCCGCGAGCCGCACCGCCTCCTCGTTGGTGCCGATGCCGATCAGGTAGCGGCCGAACACCGTGCGCGTGAGCACCAGTTGCGCGATCACCATGACCGCCACGGCGATCAGGAACGCGGGCGAGATGCCGAACGCGATCGGATTCGAGAGGAAGTCGAACGCATCGCCGATATAGGCGGTGCGCGAATTCGTCATCTGGTACGCGAGGCCGCGCGCGGCCTCCAGCACGCCGAGCGAGACGATGAACGACGGAATGCGCCAGCCCACCGTGACCGCACCCGTGAGCGTGCCCGTGGCCGCCGCGGCCAGCAGCCCGAGCAGCGCGGCGGGCAGCGCGCCGAGTCCCCACTTGAGCGCGGCCACGCTCACCACCGACGCCCCGAGCGCCAGCACCGAGCCCACCGAGAGATCGATGCCCGCGATGATCAGGACGAACGTCATGCCCACCGACATGACGACGAGATCGGGAATCTGGTTCGCGATCGTGCTGAACGTATCGTAGGTCAGGAAGTGCGAACTCAGCAGCGAGAACAGCACGATCATCGCGACCAGCGCGAGCGCGAGGCCCAGATAGTTCGAAAAGCCAAAGCGCGTGCCGACGGGCTTCGCGCTCGCGGCCGTCGGCGCGGCGGCGTGCGGGGCGTTGCCATGCGGCGCGGGCTGTGCCGGCTCTGCGGGCCGCCCTGGTTGATCGCGCAACGGTCGATTCGTCATGAAGCGCTTCCTCCTCGCCCATCGGGCGGCGGCGATTGAACGCGGCCCTCGGGCCGCTGCGCGGGCGCAGCCGTTTTCAGCTCGGGCAGGTCGGCGGCATCGGCGAGCATCGCGTCTTCGGCGCGATAGCCCGCGAACGCGGCGCCGAGCAAGGCGTCCTGGGTCCACTCCCCGCGCGCGAAGATCGCCGTCATTTTCCCCGCCGACATCACGCCGATGCGGTCGCAAATCAGCATCAGCTCGCGCAGGTCGCTCGAGACCACGACGAGCGCGCAGCCCTCGCGCGCGAGCGCGCCCATCAGCGCATAGATGTCGAATTTCGCGCCCACGTCGATGCCGCGCGTGGGTTCGTCGAACAACAGCACGCGCACGCCGTGCACATCGCCTTGCGCGGCTTTGGCGGCCTGGGCGCCGGTGCTGCGCCGCGCGAGCCAGCGGCCGATCACCACCTTCTGCTGGTTGCCGCCCGACAGCTCGCCCACGCTCTGTCCGGGGCCGGACGTGCGGATGCGCAAGGCGTCGATCTGCGCACCGGCCAGCGCGTTCTCGCGCGCGGCGTCCACTACGCCATAGCGGGCCACGGCGCCCACATTGCCGAGCGAGACGTTGGCGGCGACCGGTTGCGGCAGCAACAAGCCTTCGCCCTTGCGGTCCTCGGTGATGAGCGCGATGCCCTGGCGCACCGCATCCACCGGCGAGTCGATGCGCACCGGCACGGGCGGCGCGCCCGGCGTGCTCGCGAGCGCGACCGTGCCGCGATCCTTCGCGTCGGCGCCGTAGATGAGGCGCATGAGCTCGGTGCGCCCCGCGCCGATCAGCCCCGACACGCCGAAGATCTCGCCCGCGCGCACCTCGAACGAGACATCGCGCACGACGTTCGCGCGACCGATCCCCTCCACCTTGAGGAGCGGCGCGCCAATGCGCCGCTCGCCCAGCTCGATGCGCTCACCCAGCTCGCGGCCCACCATCAGCGCGACGATACGTTCGGGCGTGAGATTGCCCATGGCGTCCACGCGCACGAGCCGGCCGTCGCGCAGCACCGCCACGCGCTGCGCGATGCGCTCGAGCTCCTCGAGCCGGTGCGAGATGTAGACGAGCGCCACGCCGCGCGCCCTGAGCCGGTCGATCTGCTCGAACAGCAGCTCGACCTCGCGGCCCGTGAGCATCGCGGTGGGTTCGTCGAGGATCAGCACGCGCAGCGGCGCGGCGCCTTGTGTCTCGTCGCCGATCAGGTTACGCGCGATCTCCACGAGTTGCCGATGACCGATGCCGAGCTCGCCCACCGGCGTGTCGGGGTCGATCGCCTCGAGCCCGACTTGCGCCATCGCGGCGCGGGCGTCCTCGCGCAAACGCGTGCGATCGATCCAGCCGAGCGGCCCGAAGCGGCGCGGCAAGCGGTTCAGAAACAGGTTCTCGGCGACCGTTAGCGTGGGCAGCAGGTTGAGCTCCTGCATCACCATGCGCACGCCGAGCGCTTCCGCCTGGGTGCGGCTCGCCGGGGCATAGGGCTCGCCCATCAGCGTCATGCTGCCGGTGCTGGGCGCCGTGAGCCCGCCCACGATCTTCGAGAGCGTGCTCTTGCCCGCGCCGTTCTCGCCCGTGAGCGCAAGCACCTCCCCCGCGTGCAGCGCGAGGCTGACGTCGGCGAGCACCGGCTGCTCGTAGGTCTTGCCGGCGCCCGTCACCGTCAGCACCACGCCTTGGGCGGATGCGGGCGGCTGGGCGTCGGGGGCAATTGCTTCCATCACGATCCTGTTCTCGCGAGCCGCGCCGCCCGGAACCCGCAGCGGTAGCGCAGGCTCGTGCGGCGCCCGGCCGCCGATAAAGCGGCACACCTCGGCGGCTCGCTGGCTGGCGCGGCCATCACGTACGAATAACGGCGGCGCGGCGCTTTTCTTGAGCGCTTATTACACCAGAACGCGACACGAAGCCGCGACACGAAAACCGCTCGCGCGATTAACGCACGCCAAACGATTCGGCATGCATATTTTGCCGCCCTATTTCACCGAATCCTTCGTCACGAGCACGACCGGCGTCTCGACCACACCCGAGAGTTCCGACTGCTTCTTATGCCCCTTGAGCGCCTTGAGCGCCGTATCGATGCCGAATACGGCCTGCTTCGCGGCGAACTGGTCGGCGGTGGCAAGCACGCGGCCGTCCTTGAGCATCGGCTTGATCGCGTCGATGTTGTCGTAGCCCACCACGTAGACCTTGCCTTGCTTGCCGGCCGCCCGCACCGCCGACACGGCGCCGATCGCCATGTTGTCGTTGCCGCACAGGAGCGCCTTCATGTCCGGATACTCATTGAGCATGGCCGAGGCGACCGCATTGCCCTTGTCGATTTCCCATTCGCCCGACTGCACCGAGTCGATCTTCGCGCCCACGGCCTGCATCGCGTCCTTGAAGCCCGCCGTGCGCTGCTGCGCGTTGGTGGTGGTCGAGACACCTTCCACGATGCCGACCTGATCGCCCGCCTTGAGCTTCTTCGCCAGATACTCGCCGACGAGGCGCGCGCCCTTGGCGTTGTCGGGGCCGACGAACGGCACGTTCAGGTCTTTGGACTTGAGCACGTCGGGATCGAGCCGGTTGTCGATGTTCACGACGATAATGCCCGCATCCACGGCCTTCTTCACGACCGGCACGAGCGCCTTGGAGTCGGCGGGCGCGAGCACGATCGCGTCGACCTTGGAGACGATCATCTGCTCGACGATCTGGATTTGCGCGGCCGTGTCGGTCTCGTTCTTGATGCCGTTGGTCACGAGGTCGAACTCGGACGCGTTGTGCTTCTGGTAGTCCTTCGCACCGGTCTCCATGGTGAGGAAGAACTCGTTGGCGAGCGACTTCATGACGAGCGCGACTTTCGGCTTGTGGCCGGCCGCCGACTGGGCGTGAGCGGCAAGCGGCATGGTGGCCGCGAAGGCAACGGTGGCAAGTGCGGCTGCGGCGCCAAGAACGCGCCGGCGAATGCGGGAGTTCATCGTTTGTGTCTCCGGTTGTCGGGCCCGGCCGGGCCGTATTTCTGGTTATGCGCAAACGTTTTCAGGCGCCCCATTCTCGGGGCGCACGATCGGCAATGTCAATGGCGCAGGCCGCCGTGCGCCGCGCTGCGGCGCAGCAGCCGCCATCGGCATCGCGCTCAGAGCCACCCGCCGCGGCGGAACAGGATGATCAGCACGACGTCGATGATCGCCATCACGGCGAGGCAAATCTGGTAGCCATACTTGAAATGCAGCTCGGGGATATTGGCGAAGTTCATCCCGTAGATACCCGCAATCATGGTCGGCACGGCGAACAGCGCGGCGAACGAGCCGAGCCGCTTGGTCACTTCGTTTTCGGCGAGCGAGATCATGCCGAGATTCACCTGGATCGCCGTCACGATCATTTCGCGGCGCGCATCGACGAGGTTGGACACGCGCACGAGATGGTCGTAGACATCGCGATAGTACGCCTGCATGCCAATGCAGATCTGCGGAATGCGCCCGCCCACGAGCTTGCCCACGGCGTCGACGAGCGGCGTGATGTGATGCTCGAGGATCACGAGGCGGCGTTTGAGCGAATAGAGATCCTCGATGATGGCGCGCGACTGCGCGAGTGTGTGCTTCTCGAAGATGCGGTCCTCCAGGTCCTCGATCTCGCCGGAGAGCTTCTCGAGCACCGGCGCGTAACGGTCGACCACGCTGTCCATGAGCGCGTAGAGCACGAAGCCGGCGCCCTCCTTGAGCAGCTCCGGTTCGCGCTCGCAGCGCGTACGCACCTCCTGGAAGCCCTGTTGCGCGCGGTGGCGCACCGAGAGCACGAAATTCGGGCCCGCGAACACGTTCACCTGGCCGGTGACGATCTCGCCCTCCTCGTCGAGCTCGATCGTATGGAACACCGTGAAGAGCGTGTCGCCGTATTCCTCGATTTTGGGGCGCTGCTTGCCGTTCATCACGTCTTCGATGGCGAGCGCATGCAGGTCGAATTCCTCTTGCATCGCGGCCATCTCGGCCGCGTCGGGGTCCTTGAGCGCAACCCAGACGAAGCATTCGGGTTTCTGGAGGTAGTCGCTGATGGCCTCGATGCCGATGTCGGCCAGTTTCTTGCCGCCCTGGTAGGCGGCGCAATTGATGAGCATGTGTCGTGTTCGTCCCGGCGGCGCGGCTGGGGAAAGTGGGCGCGCCGCCTGTCCTCAAGTTGATCGATCCGCCAAGTTTAGCGTTGCATCGATCTGCGAGGCGGCACGCGGGCGGCGCTTGCCGGCCTGGAGCGCGCGTTGCGCGCGCCCACACGCGGCTTGCACGAGGGTCGGCCGGCGGCCCGCTTACTGCGCGACCCGATGGAGGGTGATGCGATGATCCTTGTCGAAGGTTACGCTCGCGCGGTTCGTGTAGCGCGGATCGACGAGAAAGTGCAGCTCGACGACCGGATCGAACTGCGTCGTCACGCCGATGCGGTGGACGCCGGGCAGCAGGTAGAACGTGACGTGCTCGCCGTCCATGAGGTCGGTGACCTGCTCGCCGTCGATATAGACCGGCGCGTCGCGGAACTTGACGATGAGATTGCGCGTGCGCTCGCGCCGCACGTCGACGGCAACGAGGCCCTCTCCCGGCTGCGTATAGCCCGGCTTGACGATGCGCTCGGCCGGCACTGGCTTGAAGGGCATGGGCGGCGCGCGCTCCTCGGCGCAGCCGCCCAAAGCCAGCGGCAGCGCCAGCGCGGCGGCCGCCACGAGAGCGGCGACCAGCGCGGCCGAATCAAAGCTCGCTTTGAACACGCGCGATGGCATGGGCGCGATCCCCTCGTCGGTTTTTTGATGCTTTCGTGGCGCGCCCCGCGCGTCGATCCTCGCCGCCGGCGGCGTCCCGTTCCGTCTGCGCCCATGATATACGCACGCAACGCCCTGCTCGCGCGGGGCGCCGCACATTGCGTGCCGCACGCCGTCACGGGCCGGCGCGCGTGTGCTGGAGCCGGGCCACGCCGCGCACCGATGGTATAAGCTTCGAAAGCGGGCTCAATCCCGCGGTCATTGCGTCACGCGAGGAGAATGCAGGCGATGTGGTACTTCACGTGGATACTCGGCATCGGCGTGGCGCTCGGCTTCGGCATCATCAATGTGTTGTGGCTCGACGCCAATGGCAAGCTCCTCGATGGTCAGGGCGCAGCGGCGTCTCCCGTTGACGATCAAGCCGCTCTGGCCAATCAGGCCGATCAAGCCGGCGGCGCCCAGGCGGACCAGGTCCAGGAACGCCGTTCGTGACACGGCTGGTGTTCTTTTGCGGCCACGCCGGCACCGGCAAGACCTCGCTCGCCAAACGCCTGATCGGCCCGCTCGCCCGCGCAACGGGCGAGCCGTTCTGCCTGCTCGACAAGGACACGCTGTACGGACGCACCGGCGCCGCGACGCTCGCCGCGCTCGGCCAGGATCCGCACGACCGCGACAGTCCGCTATTTCTCCAGCATCTGCGGGACCCCGAATATCAGGGCATGCTCGACACCGCGCGTGAGAATCTCGCGCTGGGCGTGAGCGTGATTGCGGTCGGGCCGCTTTCGGGGGAGGTGCGCGAGCGGCGCCTGCTCGATCGCGCGTGGCTGGGCGTGGCGGCGGACGTGGGGCTCGCCGCCGTCTGGGTGCGCACCGACGAGGCAACGGCACGCCAGCGCATCGTCGCGCGCGCCCACCCCGACGATGCCTACAAGCTTGCGCACTGGAACAGCTATCGCAAACGGCGCTTCGAGCCGCAGGGCCCGCAACTCGACGACCTCATCGTGTTCGACACGAGCGCGCCGACGCCTGCCGATTACGACGCCTTGCTGCAGCGCATCGTGCAGGCGTCCGCGGCCTGAGCGAGTTTCGCTCGCGGCCGCGGCGCGCCTTTTGCGTCGCGTGCGTCTCGTGCGCCGCGTGCTTTAAGCGACGTGTGCCGTCGCCAGCGCCTCGAGCTGCGCGCCTTCGTACACCTGACCGAAGCGGTTCGCGAGGAACTGCTCGAGCGACACCTGCTCCTGACGCACGAAGCCCTTTTGCGGCAGCTTCTTCTCGCGGAACAGATCGAGCACCGCGCACATGGCGCCCGCCGTCGTGATCTCGATGGCGCTCATCGGCACGCCGCAGACCGTCTTCGCGAAGATCTTGCGCGTGAAGACTTCCTGCACGAGCTGGCCATTGCGCGTGCCCGTCACGGTAATGAAGATCAGCACGACGTCCTGCTCCGTGGACGGAATCGCACGGCGCATGATCGACTTCAGCGTGTCGCGGTCGCCCGAGAGGCGCAGGTCTTCGAGCAGGAACTGCATGAGCGAGCGGTGGCCCGGATAGCGCACCGACTTGTAGTCGAGCGATTCGACGCGTCCCGAGAGCGTCTCGCACAACGTGCCGAGACCGCCCGAGGTATTGAACGCCTCGTACTCCACGCCGTCGAGCGAGAAGTGCTCGTGGCCTTCGAGCGGCTGCACCATCTGCGTGCGGCCTTCGTGGATCGCCTCGCACGGCTGGCAGTACTCGTTGATGAGGCCGTCCACGCTCCACGTGAGGTTGTACTTGAGCGCGTTGGTGGGGAATTGCGGCAGCGCGCCCACGCGCATCTTGACTTCGCGGATTTCGGTGAAGCGGCTCGCGAGCGCATGGGCAGCCAGGCCGATGAAGCCCGGCGCCAGCCCGCATTGCGGCATGAACGCGTGATCGGCGCCTTCGGCGAGCGCGCGGATCGCGTGCGTCGCGCGCACGTCCTCGGTCAGGTCGAAGTAGTGAACGCCCGCGCCCTTCGCCGCCGACGCGACGTTCACCGCGAGGTAGTAAGGCAGCGCGTTGATCAGCACGTCAAAGCCTTCGAGCGCGCCGCGCAGTGCGGCCGCGTCGCCGGAATCGACACGCATGGTGGGAATGCCCTGCGCCGCGAGTTTTTCGAGCGCGTGGGTATCGCGGTCGAGCGCCGTGACCTCGTAGTCCCCGGTTTCGCGCAGCATGTGTGCAATGGTGTGGCCAATCAGGCCGGCGCCTGCAATCGCGACTTTCATTCTGTATCTCCTTAGGGGTTTTCTGTGGTTCTGGGCCATGCTGTTGCCCGGTGCACACAGTCTAAGGAGGGGTGAAATCAGATCCTAGACGCAAAATGATGCGCTTTGTCGGAGAGTTTCGTCATTTCGACGACGATTTTCGTCATAACGACGAAAAGTCGTAAAAATGGTATCAACGACAGCGCCATAGCCGGTGCGTCGGGCTCTTCAGCCCATCACCGTGCCGCGGTCGATCTTGCGTGCGAGGACGATCGACGTGGTCGTGCGCTCGACGCCCTGCATGCCGCCAATCTGGTCGAGCAGATCGTTGAGGCGATCGGGGGAATCGGCGCGCAGCCAGGCCACATAGTCGTACTCGCCGCTCACCGCGCAGAGCAGTTGCACTTCGGGCATTTTGGACAGGCGCCGTTGCACTTCGGGGCCATTGCGCGGCGCGATGATGAGTCCGACCCACGCCTGCAGGCTCGCGTCGAGCACGTCCTGGCCGAGGCGCACGCCGTAGCCCGCGATGACCTGGGAGCGCTCGAGCCGCGCGATGCGCGCGAGCACCGTGGTACGCGCAACGCCAAGCTGGCGCGCGAGATTTGCCACGCTCTCGCGGGCGTTCTCCTGCAGCAGCGCAACGAGGCTGCGGTCGAGGTCATCGAGTTGGTCGAGGCGCGGCGGTCTCATCGTGGGACAGGCTCCATGTCGAATGGGTGAAGGCAATGGCTGAATATCGCGTCATTATCGCGCGCGGCGGCGCGCAGACGACCCCGCGAGCGAACGCATACGCGCCCTGCATGCTGCGTCTTTCAGCTTATTTCCGTGCGTTTCGTTTGTAAGCAGTTGTCGCGCAGCAGCCGCATTGGGGCGATAACGTGGTACACATATCGCCTGCAACCGATGGGTTCCGCGCCTACTCGCTACGTAACCTCTACGAATTGAAGATTCAAGGAGCAATAATGAAGAAAGCTTTCGTCATCCTTGCCGCGACACTCTCGATGAGCGGCGCTTTCGCGCAGACTGCCGCATCGTCGGCGACGGCCGCGCCCGCGGCTGCCGCAGCGGCATCGAAGGTCGAAGCGCGCGCCGCGCAACATCAGCAGCGCGTGGAAGAGCGCATCACCTACCTGCACTCGGCGCTGAAGATCACGGCCGACCAGGAACCGCAATGGAAGGCGTTTGCCGACGTCATGCGCAGCAACGGCGAGACCATGGCGGGTCTGTACAAGCAGCGCATGGAAGGCGAAGCGCAGCGTAACGCGCTCGACGACATGAAGCAGTACGCACAAATCGCCCAGACGCACGCCGACGACATGCAGAAGCTCGTCACGGCCTTCGAGCCGCTCTACACCAGCTTCTCGCCCGAACAGAAGAAGCTTGCCGACACCACCTTCCGCCATGGCCAGCCCGCGGGCGGCAAGGCCGCTGGCCATCCGAAGCACAAGGGCAAGCCGCATGCGAAGGCGCCGGCCGCAGATGCGGCAAGCGGTGCCGACGCTGCAAGCGCGCCGGCTGCCCAGTAGGCCGGTGCACTCAGTCAGCGCTTAGACAACAGCGCATAGACAGCGCACTCAGCGTTGATGCGGCGCGCGAGCGGGCCATGCAGTCGGGCCGCTTGCGCGCCGCGCCGTTTTGGGATCCGGCTGGCGCTTTTCCCGGGCCCGACCACCCCGATTCGTGGTACGCTCGCGGACCTCTCGACGGCCGGGCAAGCATGCCCGGCCGTCGTGCTTTATCTGACCTATATTTCTGGCTATTCCCCGTATCGACGCCAGGTGAAGCGGGCAAGGCCCGCGCTTCACCGGCGACATCCCAACGGAACAGGTCCGCTGCCGCCACCATGATCGAACTGACCCAACTCGACCTCGCCGCCGATCCCGCCGCGCAACGCGTGGTCAAGGACGAAACCGTCACCGTCGAATTCGCCGCGGCGAGCGGCGAGCTGATGAGCCTCGAAGGCCCGAACCGCTATGCACCAGGCGACGCGATCATCACCGGCGCGACCGGCGAGCGCTGGGTCGTCTCGCGCGAGCGCTTCGACCCGAAGTATCGGCCGGCCGACGCCGCGCTCGCACACGGCGCGCCCGGCACCTATCGCAACCTGCCGACGGTGGTGCTGGCCAGGCGCATCGACGAACCGTTCTCGATCGTCCGCTCGGCAGGCGGCGACCGCCTGACCGGCGCGGCCGGCGACTGGGTCATGCAATATGCGCCCGGCGACTACGGCGTGGTGAAGGCCGAGCGCTTTGCAAAGGTGTATCGGCGCGCCGATTGAACTGTGCGCCTGCGCGCGCCGTGTCGCGCGCTTCAGGTGAACTTCAGGCGAATTCCTCGTCGAGATCGAGCGTGACATCGCGCGGGGTCTCCTCGCCCTTCGCATGCTGTTCCTCGAGCGAACCAATCGTGGCTTCCACATAGGCGTGCAGCACCGCGAAGCTGCGTCCACGCATGCGCGGCGGCAGCGCGCGATAGCGCGCCAGCGCCGCCGGCGCGATGGCGACCGTGAGCGTCATGCGGCGCGCGGCACTGCCCATGCGCATCGCCACCCACTGCACGACGAGCAGCGGTGCGCCGTTTTCGGCGGGCCGCTCGCTAAAGCGCGTCTGCTCGGGGAACAGATCGGCGATGACACGCGCAAGCTCGTCGATATCGCGGCTCGCGCATTCAAACAAATAATCTTCCATTGCTGGCCAGGAGGAATTGAGAAAACGTTGCAGGTGCAACGTAACAACGGAAAGGGAGAGCGTGGCGCGCCGCGTCAGGCGGTACGCGCCACGCGTTTGCCCGGCGCACACGTTCTGAAGAGCACGACGGCCACCGCGAGCGCCACGACCGCATAGAGCGCATCCACGACGACAAGCGGCACAAGCCGCGCCTGGAACATGGCGGCGGGCACGTCGATCAACGCGTGCAACACGATCGCGATCGGCAGGATCGACTTGCGACCGGCCCGCACACCGCGCCACATCAGCACCGAAAGACCGATCTGGAACACGAACGCGGCAATGCGCTCGAGTGCGAACACGCCTGCCAACAGCGGCGAAAGCGTGGCGAGCATCAGATGCACGCGCAGCACGGCGTCCATCGTGAGATTGCTCAGATGGTCGTCGAGCTCGCCGCGGTTCGCGAGCACCGCGAAGACGATCCACTGCAACTGCACGAGCACGCCGACGAGCCACGCCTGCGCGCCGCCATGGCCGATGCCGTACGCGAGCCCGGTGCTGTCGGCCGGCGCATGGGGCTGGGCGGCCAACTGCGCCGCGCGCCGCGCGAGCAGGCGCATTGCGATGTAGCGCCCCACTTCTTCGCACACGCCCGCCGCGAGCGCGCCGTACAGCACGAACGTGAGCGGACTGGCGAGCAGTTGCGCCGTGACTGGATTGTCATGCAGGACGTAGCCATTGAGCGCGCGCTCGATGATCGCCGCGAACAGGGCGAAGACGGCCACGCCCGTGACGGTGGCGCGCCAGTCGAATGCGAACGGCGCGCGCAGCCGGCGATAGAGCGAAACGGGCAAGACGGCAACGAAGAGCGTCGCGAGCGACAGGCAGACCAGCGTGACCGGATCGACGTGCATGGGGTTCCTTGAGACGTCCAACGCGCGAGACGCGCGCCGCAGCCCGAATCATCGCAGATATCGGGGCGCTCGCGCAGCCCCGGCGGCGCGGCGCTGCCCGGCCCACGCTGGCGGGACCGGCGCGGCGCCGGGCCTCGCCGGTCACCTGCGAGCGGCCCACCCGGAAAGTGCACGCCAGGCGGCGCTAGCCGAGCGTCGAGGCCCGCACGACCAGCTCGCCCGGAAAGGCCGCTGCGCGCGCGGCCAGTGCCACGCCCTCGATGCGCTCGTGAAGGAATTCCACCGCCCGGTAGCCGATCTCGCGCGTCGGCTGGCGGATGGTGGTGATGCCGGCGAGCTCGGCCCACTCGGGATCGTCGATGGCGATCAGCGCCGCCTGCTGCTGCCATGGCGCGCCGAACTTCGCCTTCAGATGCAGCGCGAGCCGCAGGGCGACTGGCGCATTCGCCGCGAAGAGCGCGCAGCGTGCGCCGCGGCGCGCGGCGTCGGCGATATGCGCATCGAGCACGGCGAGCGCCGCGTCGACACTCGCATCGTCATGCAGATCGAGTACGTGCGTGGCCGCGCGAACCTCCCGCGCGCCCTTCGTGGTCCGCTGCGCCGCGGCACTCGCCGCCCCGTCGATGGACGCGCGAAAAGCCGCTTCGCGCTCGCGCCGCGAGCTCACATGCTCAAAAGGCTGCACGACGAACACGAGGTCGTTGTAGCCGCGTTCCAGCAGATGCTGCACGCCGAGACGCACGGCGGCCGCGTTGTCGAGCCCGACCATGTCGGCGTCGAGGCCGTCCACGGTGCGGTCGACCAGCACGGCGGGAATGCCGCCGCCGCCCATCGGCTTGAGCATCGACTCGGGCACGCCGAGCGCGTTGACGATCACGCCTTCCACGCGATACGTGGTGAGCAGTTGCAGATAGCGCCGCTCCATGTCGATTTCGTTCGCCGCGTGGCAAATGAGCGGCATATAGCCGAGCGCGTGGCACGCAGCCTCCACGCCTTGCAGGACTTCGACGGAATACGGATTCGCGAGATCGGCGAGCAACAGGCCGAGCAGCCGGTTGCGCCCGCGCTTGAGGCCGCGCGCCATCTGGTTGGGCCGATAGTCGAGCCGTTCGATGGCGGCCTCGATGCGCGCACGCAGGTCCGGCGAGAGGACCGAAAGCTCGCCGTTCAGATAGCGCGAGATGCTGGTCTTGCCGGTGCCCGCCTCGCGGGCGACGTCGCTGATGGTCGCGCGGCGCGGCGGCGCGCCCGTGGCGGCACCCTCGCCGCCTGCTCCACCTTTCCCGCCCGCTTGCGGGGTCCTGGAGGCGCCGCCCGTGCTCATCGCGCGAGCACCTCGCGATTGACGATGTTGTTCTCGAGCGTGCCGGACAGCGCCGCCACGAGGTTCTCGGCGGCACAGCGCGCCATGGCGTGACGCGTCTCGTGCGTGGCCGAGCCGATGTGCGGCAGCGCGACGACGTTCGGCATGCGCAACAGCGGCGAGGACGGATCGACGGGCTCCTTCTCGAACACGTCGAGGCCCGCGCCGTGGATCGTGCCCGCTTCGAGCGCGGCGATCAGCGCCTTTTCGTCGACGATCGCGCCACGCGAGGCGTTGATGAGGATCGCGCTCTTCTTCATCTTTTGCAGCTCCGCGGCGCCGATCATGTGGCGCGTGGCGTCGCTGAGCGGCACCTGCAGGCACACGAAATCGGCGCTGGCGAGTAGTGCGTCGAGCTCGACGCGGCGCGCGCCGTACTCGCGCTCGGCCACCTCGTTCGCGCTGCGGTTCGTGTAGAGCACCTTCATGTTGAAACCGAGCGCGGCGCGCCGCGCGACCGCGCCGCCGATGCGTCCGAGCCCGACGATGCCGAGCGTCTTGCCCTGCACGTCCACACCGAATTGCGCCGGACCGATGCTCGCCTTCCAGTGGCCCGCCTTGACCCAGTCGGCCAGCTCGACCACGCGGCGCGCGCTCGCGAGGATCAGCGAAAAGACCGTGTCGGCGGTGGACTCGGTCAGCACGTCGGGCGTGTGCGCGAGCACGATGCCGCGCTGCGTGAGATCGGGCACGTCGAACTGGTCGTAGCCCACCGAGATGGTCGAGAGCGCCTTGATGCGCGAGCCTTCGAGCATCGCTGGCGTGACCTTGACGCTCGCGCCGATCGCGCCGTCGGCATCCTTGAGCGCTGCGGCGAACGCTTCGGTGTCGCTCGCGTCGACGAACGTCACATCGAGATGCTCGCGCAAGTACTCGGTCACGTCCGCGGGCAAGGTCTTGTAGGCAACGATTTTCTGCTTCATGAGTGCGCTATGTCCGTCTGTTTCAGTCAGTTACGTTCGGTGAATCTCGAGTGATGCGTTCCCAGCACGTGATTTTCCGCACATTGGTTTCGCGCGTATCACTTGCCATGAACAGGCGTCGCGTAGGCATGGGCGTCGTCGCGGCGCGGCTTCACCGCGAGCGTGAGGATCACCGAGGCCACCAGCGCCGCGCTCATGAACGCGTAGGACGCCGCGGGCGAGCCGGTCGCGCCGTTCAGGTAGCCGACCACCCAGGAGCCGACGAACGAGCCGAGCGCCCCCATGCTGTTGATCAGCGCCATCGCCCCGCCGGCCACGTTCTTCGGCAGCAGCTCCGGCACGATCGCGAAGAACGGGCCGTACGGCGCGTACATCGCGGCGCCGGCCACGACCAGCAGCACGTACGAGGTCCAGAAGTGCGTCGAGCCGAGCGCATACGATCCGGCAAACGCGAGCGCGCCAATCAGCAGGAACGGCCACACGAACGCGCGGCGGTTGTTGAGCTTGTCCGAGGCCCACGAGGCGGCGAGCATCGCAATGGTAGCAGCGAGATACGGCAGCGCCGAGAGCCAGCCCGTCTCGACCATGCCGAGCGCCGAGCCGTTCTTCACGATCGACGGCAGCCACAGCACGAAGCCGTACACGCCGATGCTCCAGCAGAAGTACTGCGCCGAGAGCAGCATCACGGCGGGCGTGCGGAACGCTTCGGCATAGTTCTTCACCGGCTTGATGGCGGCCTGCTCGGCGCGCATCGCGGCATCGAGCGCGCGCTTTTCGTCGTTCGAGAGCCAGCTCACCTGGGCTGGCTTGTCGCGCACGAGCAGCCACCAGCACACGGCCCACACCACGGCGGGCACACCCTCGGCGACAAACATGTGGCGCCAGCCGAACGAGTGTACGAGATAGCCCGACACCACCGACATCCACAGCACCGTGACCGGATTGCCGAGGATCAGGAAGGTGTTGGCGCGCGAGCGCTCGCTCTTGGTGAACCAGTTGCTGATGTAGATGAGCATCGCCGGCATCACCGCCGCCTCGACTACGCCGAGCACGAAGCGGATCGCCATCAGCGAGGGAATGTTCGTGACGACGCCCGTAAGCGCGGCGCATCCGCCCCACAGCACGAGGCTCACGAACACGAGCTTGCGCACGCTGCGGCGTTCGGCATAGACCGCGCCCGGCAGCTGGAAGAAGAAATAGCCGAGGAAGAACAGCGCACCGATCAGCGACGAAAGCCCGGGGCTGATGCCCAGATCGCGATTGATGCCGGCGGCCGAGGCGAAGCCGTAATTGGCGCGATCGAGATAGGCCAGGCTGTACGTGATGAACACGATCGGCATGATTGCCCACCAGCGGCGCGGTGCGAGCGAGGTTGAGGTCATCGGTGTCTCCAGTGTCGATTGCAGTGTGCGTTTTAGCGCCAGCTGCGATCCGATGCAAAGCTGTTCTCGTGGCGCCTTGCTTCGGTTCAAGCAAGGCTGAGGAAATCGCGGAGCGAGCGGCTCCTCGTGCCCCGCTTAGACGGTGGCGCGTGCTTGTGTGGCGTCCTGGGCTTCGAGCGCATCGAGTTGCGCGCGCGTGGGCAGCCCTTCCGAATCGCCGATCACCTGCACGGCGAGCGCGCCGATACGGTTGCCGCGCGCCACGGCGTCGTGCAGCGTGCGCCCTTCGAGCAGCGCGCTCACCACGCCGACGGCGAAGCCGTCGCCGGCGCCCACCGTATCGACGAAGTTCTCCACTGGCTGCGCCTTCACATGGCCGCACTCGCCGGCTTGCGTCGCAAAATACGCGCCCTGTGCGCCGAGCTTGACGATCACGCCGCGCGCGCCGCGCTCGAGATAGAAGCGCGCGATCGTGGCGGGGTCATCGGAGCCCGTGAGAATGCGGCCCTCGTTCACGCCGGGCAGGACCCAGTCGGCAAAACCTGCGAGCTCGTTGAGCGTGTGCACCATCTCGGCTTCGGAGCCCCACAGCGTCGGGCGCAGATTCGGATCGAAGGTGATCGTGCGCCCGGCCTCGCGCATCGCGCGGGCGAGCATGAAAGCGAGCTCGCGCGAAGTGGCCGAGATCGCTGGCGCCACGCCGCTCAGGTGCAGGTGGCGTGCGCCCAGCACATAGTCACGCTTGAAGTCGTCGGCCGACAGGTGGCTCGCCGCCGAGCCGCGCCGGAAATATTCGACGGTGGGGTCGCTGCCGTCGTCGTTCTTCGACTTGAGCTGGAAGCCCGTGGGATAGCGCGCATCGGTTTGCACGCCGTGCGCGTCGATGCCTTCTTGCGCGAGCACGCCGCGCACGAACTGGCCGAACGAATCGGCGCCCACACGGCTCATCCAGCCCACCTTGAAGCCGAGGCGTGCGAGGCCGGTCGCCACGTTGAGCTCGGCGCCGGCCGCGCGCTTCGTGAAGTGCGCGACCTCGGAGAGCGGGCCGGTGTCGATGGCCACGAACATCGCCATCGCTTCGCCGTAGGTGATGACATCGAGTGAGTGCGTCATGGAGTGCATTCCTGAAAAATCGTATTCGGGTGGTGCGAGCGCCGGCGTCTACGCGAGACGGGCCCACTGTGCGCTCGAGCCGTTAGCGCGCTGTCACGGCGAGCGCGGCCGTTGCGTACCTCGAGCGCGTCAGGCGTTGCCGAGCCACGCCACGTAGCGCGCGGCGTCCTCGGTCACGCACGCCTCGTCGAACGGAAATTCAATCCCGCGCGGCACGCCGGCCGGCAGGCGCGCGAGCGCGGCGCGGCACAGCGCATCGTCGGCCGCGGGCGCGCAGGCAAAGCGGCGCGCACCCACGCCATCCACGGCCTTGCAATGGATGTACTCGACATACGGCGCGAGCGCGGCGGCGGCCATCAGCGGCGCTTCGCCGGTCCAGTGCCAGTTGCCGATATCGAAGGTCATGCCGATCAGCTTGTCCTGCCCGGCGGCGCGCAGCGCGCGAAACAGGCCGATGAACTGCGCAAGCTTGCCGCCCTGCTCGAGCTGGCCGTTTTCGACGACCACGCGCGGCGTCTCATGGGCTTGTGCGTCCGCCACGCCCTCTTCGTCGAGCACCGCCGCGAGGCGCTCGACCTGCGCGTCGCCAGCGAAGCCGCCCAGTTGCAGCTTCACGAAGCGCGCGCCGAGCGCACGGCCGCAGGCGATGGCGACGCGCAGCGCGGCCTCGTCGAGCGCGCCGTCTTCGCCGTACAGCGAGTCGGGCGTCGACCACACGGGCCACAGGCCTTCGCGTGCCAGCACGGTGCCGAGCGCGCGCAGCGCCTCGGGCTGCGTATCGGCGTCGTCCATCAGCTCTCGCCGCACCTCGAACGCGCAGGCGCCCGCCGCTTTCGTCGCGCCGAACCATGCCGCATGTCCGTCACGCCGGATCGCTGCGGCGCCGAATGCGCTTGCCACTATTGCTACTTCCGCCATCGTCTTCTTTCCTGTTGCTGTCGACCGGAGTTGGGGCTTCAGCCCTTACTCCGGTCCCATGCAGGTTTTCGCCGTCCTGTTTCTGCGCCGCCGCGTCTATGAGTCGGCGCAGTTGGAACCGGTTCCAAACCGGCGCCTAAAAAAAGCGCCTGCGCGCCCGGTTAATGGGCGGATAGTGCGCTGAGGCGCCGCATGGCGCCATTATGGAAATCCCCTAACCCGCGTTGGGATCAGGGCGGGAACCTCGTGCCGACTGCGCCGCCATTGAGCCGCCCGTTCGGCCCTTCTTCCGGCGCGTCGAGCAGGCACAGTTCGAGAAAGCGCTGGGCGACGCGCGAAGCCGCGCCCGCGTGCGGCACGATGATCGAAAAACGCCGCGCCAGCGGCTCCGGGCGGATGCGGATCTGCTGGAGCGCGTTGTCCTCATGGCGCATCGACATGGCCGAGACGAAGCCGATGCCCATGCCGGCCCGCACCGCCTCCTTGACGCCCTCCACGCCGGCGATTTCCAGCGCGACACGCATCGGCACGCCGGCGCGCGCAAACGCGCGCTCCACCACCTGGCGCACGCCCGAGCCGTCCTCGCGCAGCACGAGCGGCAGATCCGCGAACGCGCTCAGCTCGCGCCGCAACGGCGCCGCAGCGGCGCGTTCGCGCGCGGCCCCTGCTTCCTCGCCGTCGTCGGCTGCCTGCTCGGCAAGCGCGTGGCCGCGCGGCGCGATCGCCACGATCTCGTCCTCATGCCACGGGTGCACGGCGCAATCGGCGGGCAACTGCTCGCCCACCGGCCCTTCGATCAGCGCGATATCGAGGTCGCCGAGCATGGCGACCACGTCGGTCGTGTTGCCGCTCGCCGTTTCGAGCTTCACCTCCGGATAGCGCCGATGAAACGCCGCCACCAGGTACGGCAGCCGGTAGCTCGCGGGCGTCGTGCTCGCCCCGATGCGCAGCGTGCCGCGCTCGAGCCCGCGCAGTGCGTCGCGAAACGTCAGCGCGTCGCGCCAGGTGTCGCGCAGGCGCGCCGCGTAGGCCGCGAGCTGCTCGCCGGTGGGCGTGAGACGCACGCCGCGCCCGTCGCGCAGATAGAGCGGCTCACCGAACTCCTCCTGCAACAGCCGCAACTGCCCCGACACCGCGGGCTGCGACAAATGCAGCGCGAGCGCTGCCCGGCTGATGTTCAGGTGCTCGGCAACAGCCGCGAAAGTTATCAGTTGTTCCGGGGTCATCGCATCCAACTATCGTGTTGACCTATATTTTACGTCGCAAATGACGATTTTTCATATCCTTATATCTAATTTAGGATTGGAACATTCGTCAGTCAGACAAATTGCTTGCCGATCACCATGTCCACACCGTCGACTTCTCTTGCTTCGTCGTCCGCCACATCCGCCACGCGCGGCCAGCTCAATGGCGTGCTGTTCGTCGCGCTGTTCGCCGCCGCCGTCACGCGCATCGCCGCCCTGCCCGCCATCGCCGGCCTCGGCTTGAGCCCGCTGATCGTCGGCATCGTGGCGGGGGCGTTCTACGGCAACGCCCTGCGCGACGGCATGCCCGAAAGCTGGGCCGCCGGCATCAACTTCTCGGCGCGCAAGCTGCTGCGCATCGCCGTGGCGTTCTTCGGGCTGCGCGTGAGCTTGCAGGAAATCGCCCAGGTGGGCCTGCCGGGCCTCGTCGAATCGGTGGTGATCGTCGTGAGCACGCTCGCGATCGGCACCTGGGCCGGCATGAAGCTCATGAAGCTCGACCGCGACACGGCCATCCTCACCGCGGCCGGCAGCGCGATCTGCGGCGCCGCCGCGGTGCTCGCCTTCGAGTCCACGCTGCAATCGAAGCCGCACAAGAGCGCCATGGCTGTAGGCAGCGTGGTGCTGTTCGGCACGCTCTCGATGTTCCTTTACCCGCTGCTCTATCGCGCCGGCTGGCTGCATCTCGATACGATGGGCGCCGGGCTCTTCTTCGGCGGCACGATCCACGAGGTCGCCCAGGTCGTGGGCGCGGCGAGCAACGTGAGCCCCGAGGCCACGCACATCGCCACCATCGTGAAGATGACCCGCGTGATGCTGCTCGTGCCGGTGCTGCTCGGGCTCGGCGTCTGGCTCAATCGCTCGGCGCGCGGCGCGGCCCAAGGCCAGCAGGGCGCACGCAAGCTCGCCGTGCCCTGGTTCGCACTCGGCTTTCTCGCGCTCGTCGTGGTGAACTCGCTGCACGTGCTGCCGGATTCGGCCACCCAGACGCTGAACATGCTCGACACCTTCGCGCTCACCATGGCCATGACGGCGCTCGGCATCGAGACGCGCGTCTCGCAGATCCGCCAGGCGGGTCCGCGTGCCCTCACCACGGGCTTCATCGTCTACCTCTGGCTGATCGGCGGCGGCCTCGCGATCACCTGGGCCGTGGAGCGGCTCTTCGGATGATCCGGCGCCGCACGGCTTCGCCCCCCTTGAGAGACCGCGCACCGGCCCCGCCGGTCGCTTGCCCCGCCCTCGGCGGGGCTTTTTGCGTTTTGCGCACGAGCAACGGCGCGCGGGAAATCCACGACGCACCACGAGCACAACCGCTACGCCGCTACGTGCAATTGCGCGCCATACTGTCGTCCCATGCCGTCCGTCTCGCGGGCGGCTGTCGTGGCAATCTCGAGGGCTTTGCACGGGACCGGTGTGCGGCGTTCACGCGCCCACCCGGGATCGACGGAGGGACGACCGATGGCATACGAACTGTATTACTGGGACGGCCTGCAGGGCCGCGGCGAATTCGTGCGGCTCGCGCTGGAGGAAGCGCGGGCGCCCTATGTGGACATCGCACGCGGCGCGAAAGAGGAAGGCCACGGCATGAGCGCGATGATGGCCGAGCTCGACAGCGACGGCCCGTATCCGCCCTTTGCGCCGCCGTTTCTGAAGGACGGCGACCTGATCGTGCCGCATGTCGCGAACATCCTGTCCTATCTCGGCCCGAAGCTGAAGCTCGCGCCGCACGACGAGGCGTTGCGCATCGTCGCGAACGGCTTGCAACTGACGATCGCCGACTTCGTGACCGAGGTGCACGACACGCATCACCCGATCGCGAGCGCCCTCTATTACGAGGACCAGAAGGAAGAAGCGAAGGCGCGCGCGAAGGACTTCCTCGCGCATCGCTTGCCGAAATTCATGGGCTACTTCGAGCGCGTGCTCGCGCAGAATCCCGATGGGCCGCGGCACATGGCCGGCAAGACGCTTACGTATGTGGACCTGTCGATGTTTCAGATCGTCGAGGGGCTGCGCTATGCATTCCCGAAGGCGACAAAGCATCTGGCAGAGCACTACCCGCATGTGATCGCGCTGCACGACGCCGTGGCCGCGCGCCCGAACATCGCGGCGTATCTCGCCTCGGAGCGGCGGCTGCCGTTCAACGAGACCGGCATCTTCCGCCACTATCCGGAACTCGACCGCGCCGCGCGCTGAGCGCTCGGCATCCCCTAACCATAAAAACTGCCCACTCGCCGTGCTGTCATTCCTGCTGAAACTGCGCACCCGCGCCCGCGATCTCTTTCGCCTCTCCGATGCCCATACGATGCTGATCTGGTCGGTCATCGTGGGGATAGCCGGCGCATTCGCGACCGTGCTGTTTCGCGAGGGCATCGCGCATCTGCAGATCCTCTTCGTGGGTCGCGAGGGCAGCTTCGTCGCGATGGCGCGCGGCCTCCCCTGGCACACGCGCATCTGGCTGCCGGCCGCGGGCGGCTTCGTGGCGGGCTGCTGCCTGCTGATCGCCAGGCGCAGCAGCGCGCCCGGCAACGGCGGCAAGCCGATGCACACCGACTACGTGGAGGCCGTGGCGATCGGCGACGGCGTGATGCCCGTCGGCAAGAGCATCTGGCGCAGCGTCTCGTCGCTGTTCACCATTGCGAGCGGTGGCTCGATCGGCCGCGAAGGCTCGATGGTGCAGCTCGCCGCACTCGCCGCCTCGCTGATCGGCCGCTGGGTCCACTTCGATCCGCAGCGCCTGCGCCTGCTCGTGGCCTGCGGCGCGGCGGCCGGTATCACCTCGGCCTATAACGCGCCGATCGCGGGCGCCTTTTTCGTGACCGAGATCGTGCTCGGCGCGATCGTGATGGAGAGCTTCGGGCCCATCGTCGTGTCCTCGGTGGTAGCGAACATCACGATGCGCGAATTCGCGGGCTACAAGCCGCCGTACGAGATGCCGGTGTTTCCGCCTGTCACGGGCGTCGAGGTCCTGCTGTTCGTCGCGCTGGGTCTCTTGTGCGGCGCACTCGCGCCGCGCTTTCTCTCGCTGCTCGACGTGGCGAAGGCCGGCTTCGGGCGCCTGAATCTGCCGCTGCCCGCGAAGCTCGCGCTGGGCGGCTTCGTCTGCGGCGTGATCTCGATCTGGGTGCCCGAGGTCTGGGGCAACGGCTATAGCGTCGTGAACTCGCTGCTGCATTCGCCGTGGACCTGGACCGCCCTCGCCATCGTGCTCGTGCTCAAGCTCGTGGCGACCGCCGCGACGGTGGGCTCGGGCGCCGTGGGCGGCGTCTTCACGCCGACGCTCTTCATGGGCGCCGTGGTCGGCTGCCTGTTCGGCCAGGGCATGCACGCGCTGTGGCCGCACGGCACCTCCGCGCCGTTCGCGTATGCGATGGTCGGCATGGGCGCGTTCCTTGCCGGCGCGACTCAGGCGCCGCTCATGGCGATCCTGATGATCTTCGAGATGACGCTCAGCTATCAGGTGGTGCTGCCGCTGATGCTCTCATGCGTCGTCGCCTATTTCGTCGCGCGCGCGACGGGCAAGAAGTCGATGTACGAGATCACGCTGCACCGCAACCGCGAGGAAGCCGAGCGGCTGCGCCTGCGCGCCACGCAGATGCGCGAGCTGATCCGCCCCGCAGACACCGTGGTGCGCGCCGACGCGAGCGTGCAGGAGATGACGCGCGTGTTCCTCGAATATCCGGTGAAGTATCTCTATGTGACCGACGATAACGTCCGGTTTCTCGGCGCAGTCGCGCTCGCCGACATCACGGACGACCTGCTGCAAAAGCGCGACACCTCGAACAAGCACGCCTGCGACTACCTGAAGCCCTCGTTCGACGTGCTCACGCCCGACATGCCGCTCGCGGTGGCGTTGCAGCACTTCATGTCGTTCCAGGGCGAGCGCCTGCCCGTGATCGAGAGCGCACAGCATCCGACGCTCGCGGGCGTCGTCTACAAGACGTCGCTGCTCGACGCGTATCAGCGCATGACACCGGAGCGCTGATACGCGCGTCTTCGTCGAAAAGCGCGCGCCGCACCGTGGCAAAGCGCGGCGGATTTTCTACAATGAAAACCGGCACCGAGCCACCGGAGCGACGATGAGCGAGCCCTCTCTCGACGCTGTGCGCCGCGACCACGCGGGGTGGATCTTCGTGCACCTCGAAGGCGAGCCGTACGAGCGCGGCGAGCAGCACGGCAGGCTGCTCGCCAGCGAGATCCGCAGCGCCATCCACACGGCGCGCTACCTCGCGAAATGGGACACGGGCGAGGAATTCGACACCTTCGTCCATGCGGCGATCGCGCAATTCATGCCGCGCCTCGACTCCGAATTCGCCAGCGAGATCCAGGGCATTGCCGACGGCGCGAAGCTGCCGTTCGCCGAGCTGCTCGCGTGGAACGGCTACATGGATCTGCTGCAAGGCTGGTGGCCGACCCACGCTGCAACGCAGTTGCCGCGCGAGGCCCTGCGCCTGTGGCGCGGGCGGCGCGGCCATCATTGCAGCGCCTTCATCGCGACGGGCGGCGCCACCCGCGACGGCCGCATCGTCATGGCGCACAACTCGTGGGACCGCTACGCGGCCGGCGACGCCTTCAACGTGGTCTTCGATATCGTGCCCGCATCCGGGCACCGCATCCTCATGCAAGGGCTGCCGGGCTGCATCTCGAGCCTCACCGACTTCTGGATCACCGCGGCCGGCCTGATGGTCACCGAAACGACGATTTCGAACTTCGTCGGCTATCGCGCAGGCGGCGCCCCTGAGTTCTACCGCTCGCGGCGTGCGACGCAATACGCGTCGAGCATCGGCGAATGGTGCGAGATGTTCGCGCTCGACAACAACGGCGGCTACGCGAACAGCTGGCTGCTCGGCGACGTGAAGACCGGCGAGATTGCGCGCTACGAACTGGGCCTGCAGCACGCGGGCTTCGAGAGCACGCGGGACGGCTTCCTGAGCGGCTTCAACGCGGCGACCGACCTGAAGATCCGCAACCAGGAATGCGTGGGCGAAGGCGACGACTACACCGACGTGCGCCGCAACGGCGCGCGCCGTCTGCGCTTCATGCAGCTCGCCGAACTGCATCACGGCAAAATCGATGTCGAGCTCGCGAAAGCCATCATCGCCGACCATCACGACGTCTATCTCGAACGCGACGACAACCCGTGCTCGCGCACCATCTGCGGCCATCTGGAACTCGACGACGCGCGCTTTGCCGGCCCCGATCATGGGCCGTTCAATCCGTGGGGCGCGAATGACGGAAAAGTCGCGGACAGCGAGATGGCGCGCGATCTCGCGTTCTGGGCGCGCTGGGGACACCCCTGCGGGCGGCCGTTCGACGCCCAGGCGTTCATGGCGCGTCATGCGCAGTGGAACTGGCTGAACGGCTATATGCGCGACCGCCCGTCGTGGCCGTGGACGCGCTTTGAGGCTCGGCGCTCGAGTTAAAGCAAGCGTGCGGCGTGCCCCTGCTTCGTTAGCAGAGACACCGCCTTCTTGTCGAAGGAAACGAAGGTTTCCGCACCGAGCCAGGTGCCGTCGTAGGCAATGACGCCGTCAGCAAAATCCCCACCTGCATCGAGCAGGGCCAGGCCGGCCTCGGCGGCCGGCCGATTGACCACAACATTGCGTGTGTTCAATAGCGAGCGAAGCGCGTCCGCGACGTCTGCACGACCGGCATCGTATCGACTGCGCAGTACCCACACCAGCTCGCAAAGCGTTTGCAGGCTCACCGCGACCATATCGGCCGTTTCCAGCAGCTCGATGGCGCGTGTTGTTTGTACTTCGTCATCGTCAACAATGGCGCGCAGCAGGACATTCGCATCGGCGGCTACTTTCATCGGTTACCCGCGCCGGCCGCTGCACCCGCTTCCGCTATTGCATCATTGATTTCCTCGATGCTCAGTCGGGCACCGTTCGTCTTGCCTTTGAGAATGCCCCGAAGATCCTGGAACGAGCCTTTCGGTTGCGCTGCCCTCAACTCGGCCCGGCCATCAGGCAGTAAAATTCAGCTCGATTTTCTCGCCGGGCTTGATGCCGAGGTGCTGCAAGACGTCTTTCCGAAACGTTACCTGGCCCCGCCCTGTGACAATCAATGTACTCATAACCTTGCCTCCATCGATTACAGGTACATTGCAATACAAATATGCGTTATTTCTTCTGCAACCAGCGCTACTTAAGGAGCAAGATCAAAAAAGCACGCGCGTTCGAGACTAATCGACGCATTTGCTGCCATTATGGAACCACCGCTTGCGTGTACGCACCGGCGGACTGCGTCTCCTGTCTCGTCGGGGCGCCGTCCAGACCGCACACGCCGCGGCGTGCCGCGCTGCTCCCGGGCCAGCCGTGAGGCTCTGCCCCGAACCGCGGCCGCCGTACCGCGCCGGTCAGCCTGACCGTCATGGCACGGCACTTGCTGCGACCCTCGGGCCGCATGAGGAAAGGAGGTCGAGCGATGAAAACCTCGACACTGATGACCACCGTGCTGTTGTCTGCCTCGTGCTTCGCCGCACCCGTGCGTACCCAGGACGCCCAGCTTGACCGCGCGAGTGCCCCCGTCTACGCGCCGTCCGTGCACTCGCCGATGGATGACGCCCCCGTGGCACCGCCCGCGCCCGATGTCGCCGCTACCGCAACGGGCAACCAGCATTGGGAATATCTGGCCCTGCCGAAATCGCGCCGCCTGGACCAGACACTGGTACCCGAGCTGCATCAGCAAACCTAGACGCCGCTGCGCAGTCCCGCACACGGTCCGTGCCTGCGCGATAGCGCGCCGTGGTGCGCACGCGTGCATATGCAGCGCGGCGTTGCTGGCTGCGCCCTTCGCGTGCGCCATTGGCCGCTTCAGGCCGGCGTGAGCGCACCCGGGCCGCGCACACCCAGCGGCGGCGCGCGGCAAGGATTGTGTATGCTTGATCCGCGACGCCGTTCCGGCTGACGAGCCCTCCATCCAGCGTTCCCGTTCGTCCGCCCCCACCGTGCAAAGGATCTTGCGCATGTCCGCCACACCCATCCCCGACGAGCCGATCGATCTCCAGTTCTCCGATGTGCTGCGCGAAGTGCGCTGGCCCGCGAACAAGGACGAGCTGGTGGAGGCCGCGCGCGCCGCCGGTGCGAGCAACGAGGTGCTGGCGATCCTCGACGGCCTGCCCGAGCAGGACTATCGCGACGTGGCCTCGGTCACGCGCCTGATCGGCAGCAATTACAGCCCTGGCCTCGGTATCTGAGGCCCGTTGTGCGCACGGGTCAGGCGTCGCGCCCGAACACGACGCGCGCAAAGAAGCGGCCAAGCACTTCTTCGACCACCGGCGGCGTGACGTGCTGCGGATCGGCTGCGGCGAGAAACTGCACACCATCGCACAAGCCGATCAGCCCGATCACGAGGAGCTCGGGCGCGAGCGTGAGCGGCGTGCCCACACGCGCCGAAAATTCCTCGATATAGGCGGCCAGTTGATCGCGCTTGTCCTTCATGAACGCGTTAAAGCGCGTGCGAAAGCGCGCGTCGCGCGCTGCGAGCAGCTTGGCCTCGACCCACAGCAAGAACGCCTTGTTGTCCTGCGGCATACGGCTGTAGTAGGTGAGCACGCGCGCTTCCATGTCTTCGCGCGACGTATTGGCCGCGAAGATCGCGCGCAGGTCGGCTTGCACCGCTTCGTGATCGCGCCGCAGCAATTCCACCAGCAGCTCCGACTTGCCGCCGAAGTTCGAATAGAACGCCCCTCGCGTATAGCCCGCCGCCAGAGCGATGTCCTCCACGCTCGCGCCGACGAAACCCTTCCTCATGAACATGGCCTGCGCAGCGTCGAGCAGACGCTCGCGCGTCTGGCCGCGGCTTTGCTCGCGGGTGAGTCGGGTGCGCTTGGCGGGCTGGCGCGTCATGGGATCAGGGCAACGGGCGGGCATTGGGATAGCGCGATAGTAGCGTGAATCCCGCACCGAATGTTTCCTCAGATTCAAATGTGTTTTCAGATACAGCATTGCATTAGAATTCATCGAATCATCTGAGACTGGCCGCAGTGCGGGGCAAGCGACATCGAAGCGCGCCGCGCGCGGGCGGACTCAGCAAAGGCGCATAACAAGTCAACCCGGCCATCCCGGTCGAGCCGGCAAGCATCAGCCAGCACGGCGCACGGCGCCTGTGCGCATGCATTCCAGGCATGTCGAGGTCCATGTGAATCGTTGCGGTCGCGGCGCATCGAGCAGGATGCGCAGTCAGTGCAGTGGGTTCGTCGAACCCGTCCAGTCCATCCCGTCCGTCCGGCAAGTGCCGCAGCGCGGCGTGGCGCGCCTCATGGGGCCGATTGTCTCGTTGATCGCGCTCTGCGCGCTCGCCGGCCTCGGCGCCTGCGGGAAGAAGCCGGAAGCGGCGCTCTCGCCGCGCCCCGTCGTCTCGATGATCGTCCATCCCGATGGCCACGGTGTGTCAGCCATCTGGCCCGGCACCGTGCAGGCACGCTATGCCACCCCGCTCTCGTTTCGCGTGAACGGCAAGATCGTCGAGCGCAGCGTGCGCCTTGGCGACACCGTCAAGCCCGGCCAGGTGCTCGCGCGCCTCGACCCGGCCGACTACGACAAGAATGCCGCGAGCGCGCAGGCGCAATACGATGCGGCACAGCATCGCTTTGCATTCGCGAAGCAGCAGCTCGATCGCGATACCGCCCAGGCCCAGGCCAACCTCATCGCCCGCGCGCAGCTCGAGCAAACGCAGGACGCCTACGCTTCGGCCGTGGCGCAGCGCGACCAGGCGAAGCAGCAACTCGCGCTCGCCCAGGATCAGCGCCGCTACACCCAGCTCGTGGCCGATCACGCCGGCGTCATCACCGCCGAGAACGCCGACACCGGCCAGAACGTGCAGTCCGGCCAGCCCGTCTACCAGCTCGCGTGGAGTGGCGATGTCGATGTCGTGAGCGACCTGCCCGAGAACGCCATCGGCGCCCTGCACACCGGCGACGCGGCGCAGGTCACCCTGCCCGCGCTGCCGGGCCGCCACTATGCGGCAAGCGTGCGCGAGCTGGCCGCGGCCGCCGACCCGCAAAGCCGCACCTGGCGCGTGAAGCTCACGCTCGAGCAGCCGGGCGCCGACGTGCGCCTCGGCATGACCGCGAACGTCGCGCTCGCGGCCAATGCCGCCAATGGCGCGCAGGCGGACAGCGGGACCTTCACGATCCCCGCCACCGCGCTCTTTCACGATGGCAACGCACCCGCGCTGTGGATCGTGCAAGGCGCGGACAACGTGCTGCAACTGCGCCGCGTGAGCGTCTCGCGCTACGACGCGCGCACGATCACGATCACGCAGGGCCTGAAGGACGGCGAGCGCATCGTGTTGCAAGGCGTGCACACGGTCACCGCGGGCGAGAAAGTGCACCCGATCGCCCCGCTGCATCCGGAGGATTTCGCGTCATGAGTCAGCTCGGCGGCCATGAGCCGGGCTCCGATCACGATGAGGGGCGCTTCAATCTTTCGGCGTGGGCGCTGCGCCATCAAGCGCTGGTGACCTTCGTGATCGCCCTCGCCACGATCTTCGGCGCGCTTTCGTATACTCGCCTTTCGCAGTCCGAAGATCCGCCGTTCACGTTCCGCGTGATGGTGATCCAGACCTTCTGGCCCGGCGCCACCGCGCGCCAGGTCGAGGACGAAGTCACCACCCGCATCGGCCGCAAGCTCCAGGAAACGCCGTATATCGACTTCCTGCGCAGCTACTCGCGCCCCGGTGAATCGCTCGTGTTCTTCACGATGAAGGATTCCGCCCCCGCGGACGAGGTGCGCGAAACGTGGTACCAGGTGCGCAAAAAAGTGGGCGACATCGCGCCCACCCTGCCGCCCGGCGTGCAGGGCCCGTTCTTCAACGACGAATTCGGCGACGTCTACACCAACATCTACACGCTCGAAGGCGATGGCTTCTCGCCCGCGCAGCTGCACGACTACGCCGACAACCTGCGCGAAGAGCTGTTGCGCGTGAAGGACGTCGGCAAGGTCGATTATTTCGGCGATCCGAACCAGCGCATCTACGTGGAGATTCCGAATGCGCAGCTTACGCGCCTCGGCATTTCGCCCACGCAGATCGGCCAGATCATCGGCGCGCAGAATAGCGTGGCCGCGGCCGGCACGCTCACCACCACCGACGACCGCGTATTCGTGCGCCCGAGCGGCCAGTTCACCGACCTCAAGGCGCTTGCGGACACGCTCATCAACGTGAACGGACGCAGCTTTCGCCTCGGCGACATCGCCACGATCCGGCGCGGCTACGACGATCCACCGGCCACGCAAATGCGCTTCCAGGGCAAGGCCGTGCTCGGTATCGGCATCACGATGCAGTCCGGCGGCGACGTGATCCGCCTCGGTAAAGCGCTCGACCAACGCACCGACGAATTGCGCCGCGAGCTGCCCGCGGGCCTGAAGCTCGTGGAGGTGTCGAGCATGCCCGACGCGGTCTCCCGTTCCGTCGACGACTTCGTCGAGGCGGTGGCCGAAGCCGTGGGCATCGTGCTCGTCGTGAGCCTCGTCTCGCTCGGCGTGCGCACCGGCATGGTGGTCGTGATCACGATTCCGATCGTGCTCGCTGTCACCTCGCTCGTGATGTATCTGTTCGACATCGGCCTGCACAAGGTCTCGCTCGGCACGCTCGTGCTCGCGTTGGGTCTGCTCGTGGACGACGCCATCATCTCCGTGGAAATGATGGCCGTGAAGCTCGCCCAGGGCTGGAACCGCACGCGCGCCGCCGCGTTCGCCTACACGAGCACGGCGTTCCCGATGCTCACCGGCACGCTCGTCACGGTCTCGGGCTTCCTGCCCATCGTGCTCGCGAAGTCGAGTACCGGCGAATACACGCGTTCGATCTTCCAGGTCTCGGCGATTGCGCTGATCGCCTCGTGGTTCGCCGCCGTCGTGCTGATTCCGCTGCTCGGCTACCGGCTGCTGCCCGAGCGCAAACCGGATGCCGCCGCGCAACACGGCGAACATCACGAAGATGACATCTACGACACGCGCTTCTACCACCGCCTGCGCCGCTGGGTCGGCTGGTGCATCGAGCGCCATCTCGTCGTGCTCGGCCTCACCGTCGCGCTGTTCGTTGTCGCGCTCGCGAGCTTCACGCTGATTCCGCAGCAGTTCTTCCCGAGCTCGGACCGCCCCGAGCTGCTCGTGGACGTGCGCCTGCCCGAGGGCGGCTCGTTCGACGCCACGCTGCGCGAAACGCAGCGCCTCGAACAAGCGCTGAAGGGCCGGCCCGAGATCGACCATTCGATCGACTTCGTCGGCACGGGCGCGCCGCGCTTCTATCTGCCGCTCGATCAGCAATTGCAGCAGCCGAATTTCGCGCAGTTCGTCATCACCACAAAGTCCGTGAAGGATCGCGAGAAGCTCGCGAGCTGGCTCGAAACGAAGTTGCGCAACGACTTCCCGGCGGTGCGCACGCGCCTTTCGCGCCTCGAAAACGGGCCGCCGGTGGGCTATCCCGTGCAGTTCCGCGTGAGCGGCGACGACATCGCGACCGTGCGCGGCATCGCCGATCGCGTGGCCGCCGCCATGCGCGCCGACCCGCGCACCGAGAACGTCAACTTCGACTGGGACGAGCCCGCCGAACGCTCGCTGCACTTCGAGATCGATCAGCAAAAGGCGCGCGCGCTCAACATCTCGTCGCAGGACGTCGCAAACTTCCTGCAGATGACCTACTCCGGCTACACCGTCACGCAGTACCGCGAGCGCGACAAGCTCATCAGCGTGGACCTGCGCTCGCCCGCGAGCGAACGCGTGGACCCGGCCCGCATGCTCTCGCTCGCGATGCCCACGCCAAACGGACCGGTGCCGCTCGGCACGATCGGGCACCTCGAAAACACGCTCGAATACGGCGTGATCTGGTCGCGCGACCGGCAGCCGACCATCACCGTGCAGGCCGACGTGCGCGGGGGCGCACAAGGCATCGACGTCACGCATGCGCTGCAAAAGCAGCTCGAGCCGATCAGCGCGACGCTGCCCACGGGCTATCGCATCGCGGTGGGCGGCTCGGTCGAAGAAAGCGCGAAAGGCCAGGCGTCCATTTTTGCGCAGCTGCCGGTGCTCGTGATCGCCGTGCTCACGCTGCTCATGATCCAGTTGCAAAGCCTCTCGCGCGTCATGATGGTCGTGCTCACCGCGCCGCTCGGCCTGATTGGCGTGGCCATCGCGCTGCTCATCTTCGGCGAGCCATTCGGCTTCGTCGCGATGCTCGGCGTGATCGCCATGTTCGGCATCATCATGCGCAATTCGGTGATTCTCGTGGACCAGATCGAGAGCGACATCCGCGCCGGGCACAAGCGCTTCGACGCCGTGGTCGGCGCAACGGTGCGGCGCTTCCGCCCGATCATGCTGACGGCTGCTGCCGCCGTGCTCGCGCTGATTCCGCTGGTGCGCTCGAACTTCTTCGGGCCGATGGCGACCGCGCTGATGGGCGGCATCACGAGCGCGACCGTGCTCACGCTGTTCTTCCTGCCCGCGCTCTATGCCGCCGCGTTCCACGTGCGCAGCAACGAAACCGACGCGCCCCGCCCGAACGCGGAGAACGCATCATGATCGATTCCGCGCCGATGAAGAAGACACGCCGTCCACACACCTCGACTCCAGCGAGACCGCGCACCTGGGCGGCCGCGCTTTGCGCGCTGCTCGTGAGCGCCTGTGCATGGGGACCGGGCGGCGCACCGCCCGCGATGCCCGAGCCCGCGCACTATGGCGTAGAGGCGCAGCCGGCGCAGACCGTCGCCGCGCAAGGCGTCGCGCAGCAGTTCGTGACGGGCGCGCAGCCGGTGCCGCAATGGTGGACGATGTACGGCTCGCCCGAGCTCGATGCGCTCGTCGACGAGGGCCTCGCGAAGAGCCCGAATCTCGCCTCCGCCGATCACAGCCTGCAGGCCGCGCGCGAGCAGTTGCGCGGCCAGGTCGGCAGCTCGCTGCTGCCGACCGTCGACGCGCTCGGCACGGCGCAGCGCCAGCGCGCGCCGGGCATCCCGCAGCTCGGCATCGACAAGCTGCAGTACGACGTGTTCGCGGGCCTCGTCGAGGTGCGCTACTCGTTCGACATTTTCGGTGCGTCGCGCCTGAACAACGCCGCGCTCGCCGCGCGCGTGAACATCCAGGCGTTCCAGTACGAGGCGGCGCGCCGCGCGCTCGCGGCAAACATCGTCGCGAGCGCGCTCGGCGCGGCCACGCTGCACGCGCAGATCGACACGACCGAGCGGCTCGTCGCGCTTGCTAACGCGCAGGCCGACGACATGCAAAAGCGCTACGCGCTCGGCGCGGTCTCGCATACCGACCTGCTCAATGCGCAGCAAAGCGCGGCTTCGCTTGCGCTCAACCTGCCCGGGCTGCGCCAGCAACTCGCGGCGCAGCGCCACGCGCTCGCCGTGCTGCTCGGCCGCACGCCCGACGCCGCACCGCCCGATCTCGACCTCGCGAGCCTCACCTTGCCCGCGCAGGTGCCCGTCGTCGTGCCGTCGGAGCTGCTCAAGTCGCGGCCCGACATCGAGGCCGCCGGCGCGGCGCTGATCGCCGCCTCCGCCGACGTGGGCGCCGCCACGGCGCAGATGTTCCCGAGCATCTCGCTCTCGGCGGGCCTCGGCCAGGCCGGCTTCAGCTGGCCCGTCGTGACCTCCGGCGTGGGCGCGCTATGGGCGATCGGCGCCACGCTCACGCAGCCGATCTTCCACGGCGGCGCACTCCTCGCCCAGCGCCGCGCGGCGCTGCAGTCGTATGACGCGGCGAACGCGTCGTACCAGCAGACCGTGCTCGCGGCGTTCCAGGACGTCGCCGACCGGCTCGCCGCGCTCGAGCACGACGCGCAGGCGCTCGATTCGGCCAGCACGTCGGCGCAAACCGCGCAAGGCGTCTACGAGGAGACGAATGCGCGCTACCAGCTAGGCGCGGTGCCCTACTACGCCGTTCGCCAGAGCGAGCAGCAATGGCGCAATGCGCGGCTCGATGAAGTCCGCTACCGCGGCGCACGGCTCTCGGATACGGCGGCGTTGTTTCAGGCGATGGGACAGCCGCCGACGGGCGCGGATGCCCCGGCTGCGAACGCGCAAACGCGTGCTGCGAATGGCGAGAACGCCACGACTGCACCGGCACCGGCGCGAGACTGAAACACGCATTCAGACCCGATGCGCGCGAGCGAGAAATAGAACCACGCCTGCGCCGCGCGCACGCCATCCCAGCCTCATCCCGCTGCCCCTTCTCTGGCTAAGATCGCGCATATCCGTCGGAAAGATCTGAGCCCTAATTTCAAGATATAGCTGTTACACTGCGTCGCAAATCGAGATAACGCAAATCAATTGATTCGGATTACTACATAAATCACGAACACTTCATCTGGAGACGGACCGTTGCATGTTCAGGCTGCCCGCGCAGTCCGAACATGCAATGGCGCATGACAACTTCGACGACACTGATCATGGCACTTGTTTCGAATCGCGGCCTGTGTGCCGCAGTGTTTTTCATGGCCAGCGCCGCCGCGCACGCGGGCATCGACTGTTCCAGCTCGCACGGCGGCTTCCGGTTCATGACTTCGGATAGTTGGGTGGGCACCGACAAACTGGAGCACTTCGGTGTGTCCGCGCCGTTTGGCGCGCTCGGCGGTTGGCTCATGCGCGACACCGATCATCCCGTGATCTACGGCACGCTGATCGGCACGGTGCCCGGCCTCGCGAAGGAGACGCTCGACGGCACCTGCCGCACGGATGGCTTCTCGTACAAGGATCTCTTCGCCGATGCGCTCGGTGCGCTCACGGGAGCCTGGCTCGCGCACTGGGCCCTCATCTACTCGCGCGAGCCGCGCAGCCGAACAATCGGTTTGCAGTACGACGATGCGTTCTGAAGTGATCCGAAGTGCTCCAAAGTGCTTCGGGGTGCTTCGGTACTTGCAAGCCCTTTCGGATCAGTGAGTTAGCTTCGCTCTCCCGACGTTATCAACAGGGCCTTCAACAAAAACTGTGGACAACGGAGCATTGCGCCCGCGCCAGGCTTATCCCCAATTTCTGTTGAAGGCCCTGTGGAAAAGCCCTGGGCAACTGACCCAAGTCCTTGACGCACAAGGAAAACGGCGCGCCCAAACAAAACGCGGCACACCGTTGCCGGTGTGCCGCGTTCAAGTCTTCGATACGAGCGGGTCTGCGCAAGCAGCCCTAACCTGCCCGGCAACCCGAATCGTTCAACGAGCGTCCATCAAGGCTTGTTCGTTTCGAACAGATCCATGATCTGCTTGCGCTCGCTCGAGGAGACGCTCGGCGTCAGGCCGCTCGTGCCCATGCTGCCGGTCGCGCCGCTCGCGTCGCTGGCCGCCCCCGCCAGGTTGCCCGACTCCATGCCGATCGCCGAGACGAAGCCGGCGCCCGGCGTCGCATCGGAGTAGTACAGCTCGCCGCCGATCGTCGTGAGTCCCTCCGGCATCTGCGGCTCTTCTTGCGGGACGCCGCGCAGCGCGCGGCTCATGTAATCCACCCAGATCGGCAACGCGAGCTGCGCGCCGAACTCGCGGCTGCCGAGACTCTTCGGCTGGTCGTAGCCCATCCACGCCACGGCGACCAGGCTGCGCTGATAGCCGGCGAACCAGCCGTCGTGCGCGTCGTTGGTCGTACCAGTCTTGCCCTGCAGGTCGTCGCGGTGCAGGACGTTCGTGCCCGCGCCCGTGCCGGCCGTCGCCACCGAATGCAACAGGCTGTTCATCACGTACGCGTTTCGCGGCGAGAGCGTCTGCGGCGCATTCTGGCCCGCTACGAGCGGCTGGGCGCGCAGGATCGGCTGGCCGTGCGCGTCGTCGACTTCGGCGATCAGGTACGGGTTGATCCGATAGCCGCCGTTCGCGAACACCGAGTACGCGCCCGCCGACTGCAGCGGCGTGACGAGGCCCGCGCCCAGCGCCATCGGCAGATACGGCGGCGTCTTGTCCGCGTCGAAGCCGAAACGTTGCGTGACATAGTCCTGCGCGTACTTCGTGCCGATATACGAGAGGATGCGGATCGACACGAGGTTCTTCGACTTCTCCAGCGCGAGGCGCATCGTCATCGGGCCTTCGGGGAAATCGTCGTCCTTCGGCTCCCACGCGTCGCCGCCCGGCGTGCTGGGGGGGAAATACAGCGGCGCGTCGTTGATCATGGTGGCCGGCCCGAGACCCTTCTCGAGCGAGGCCGAATAGATGAACGGCTTGAAGCTCGAGCCCGGCTGGCGCCACGCCTGCGTGACGTGGTTGAACTTGTTCTTGTTGAAGTCGAAGCCGCCGATGAGCGCGCGGATCGCGCCGTCCTGCGGCGTGAGCGAGACGAGCGCGCCTTCGACCTGCGGCAACTGCGTGATCTGCCAGTCACCCTTCGCGTCCGTCATCAGGCGCACGATCGAGCCCTGACGGATGCGCAACGCGTTCGACGCGCGCGCCGAAAGACCGCCTGCGACGAAACGCAGGCCATCGCCTGTGACGGTGATCTGGGTGCCGTCGAGCAACTGCGCGGTGACCGATTTCGGACTTGCGTCGATGACCACGGCCGAGACGATGTCGCCGTTGTCGGGGTGATCGGTGAGCGCGTCGTCGATGGCCTGGTCGCGGTCGTCGCCCGCGGGGGGCAACTGCACGAAGCCTTCGGGGCCGCGGTAGCCGTGGCGGCGCTCGTAGTCCATCACGCCCTTGCGCACCGCCGCGTAGGCCGCGTTCTGATCGGCGGAATCGATCGTCGTCGTGACCGTGAGGCCGCGCGTGTAGGTCTCGTCCTTGTACTGCGAATACATCATCTGGCGGACCATTTCCGCGATGTACTCCGCGTGCACGCTGTACTCGGTGCCCGCGGTACGCGTATGCAGCGGCTCCTTGATTGCCTCGTCGTACTGCGCCTGGGTGATGTAGTTCAGATCCAGCATGCGCTTGAGGATGTACTCCTGACGGATCTTCGCGCGCTTCGGATTGACGATCGGGTTATAGGCGGATGGCGCCTTCGGCAGGCCCGCGAGCATCGCCGCCTCGGCGAGCGTGATGTCCTTCAGGTCCTTGCCGAAGTACACGCGCGCCGCCGCCGAGAAGCCATAGGCACGCTGCCCCAGATAGATCTGGTTCATGTACAGCTCGAGGATCTGGTCCTTCGTCAGCGCGCGCTCGATCTTGTAGGCGAGCAGCATCTCGTAGATCTTGCGCGTATAGGTCTTCTCGCTCGAGAGAAAGAAGTTGCGCGCGACCTGCATCGTGATCGTGCTCGCGCCCTGCGACGCGCCGCCGTGCATCAGGTCGGCGACGCCCGCGCGCAGGATGCCGACGAAGTCCACGCCGCCGTGCTCGTAGAAGCGGTAGTCCTCGATGGCGAGCACCGCTTTCTTCTGCACGTCGGGGATATCCTGGAAGCGCACGAGCTGGCGCCGCTCTTCGCCGAACTCGCCGATCAGCACGTGATCGGCGGTATAGATGCGCAGCGGCACCTTGGGCTGATAGTTGGTGAGCGCATCGAGCGAGGGCAACTGCGGCCCCATCACGACGAGCGCGTAGCCGACGATCAGCGCGCCCACCACGCAGAGCGTGGCAATCAGGCCAGCGAACCAGAGCATGAGCGACGCGAAAAACGAGCGGCGGCGCGGCTGCTCGTCGCGCGAGTCCGGGCGGCGCTGCGGCTGGCGTCCATTGTTGAAGGAGGGTTCCCGATCGTCGTTCGGGTAGTGCGGCGAGGAAGGCGGTCGTTTGATGATAGGCATGACTGGAATGATTGGCGCGTGCGTGCTGCGCCCCCGGCTGCGCGCGGCTCGCGCGCATAGATCTCGATCCTGGCGTCATGGCGCCAATGCGGCGTGTGACGGCGCCGCATTCTTGAACGCGGCGCCCTGGCGTGACCGGCAACGCCCCCGTCCGGCCACGCGGCGCGCATGTTCGGCGCGCCGTCGCAAGGTTACTCTTTCAATACCCTTTCGCATGGGCGCCTCTGCGGGAAGCACCCGTGCGAAATGTAACAGCGCATTCTAAATAATTCGTGCGCGGGCGGTCGGGCTTTTTTTGTAAGAGTTTCTTGAGAACGCGTCTGCGACCCTCTTTTTTCTCCCTGGGTGACGGCACCTTGCGCCAACCTGCGCGTTCCCTGGAGAAAGTTGCGAAGCAAATCGGCACGCGGATCTGCAATGGACGGCGTTCGGGATTGCGTGTGAAACATTGTTGCGCCACGGGCGAACGTTACGCACGCATCTTTGCGTTGCGCATCGCGCGTCTCGTCATATGATGGAAAAGTTACTGCACGCCCTGCTCGCCTTGCTCGCCGGCCAATACGAACGACTCCATTTGCCGCCGCACGCATGCGGGATCCGAGTTCACTCGAAGCCGATCCAACGGCCAGCCGACCATGAACAAGCCCAGCGAACGCATCGTCGTCTTCGTCACGCCCGCCCAAAAGCGTGCGATCTCCGCCTCGGCCGATGAACTCGGCATCAGCATCAGCGAGCTGATGCGCCGCGCCGTGCTCGCCTTTAGCGCGACGAGCGACCAGGTGAAGGCGGCGAGCATCGTCGACCGGCTCAATGCGCCACGCGAGCCCGACGTGCTCGCGCAAGTGCTGCGCAAGGCGGCAAAGCCGCTGCGGGCCGGGCGCGCGGCGGGGCTGCGACCAGCGGTTGCGCAGCCTGCGGCGGCAGACGTGCAAGTGGATGGTGAGGCGGCTGTGCCGCTTGCCTCCGGGACCATCTCGCCGGTGCCTGCCGAAAGCGGCGAAAACGCGGCCGCGCTGCCCGCGAGCGGCACCGGGCCGGACACACGCAGCCCCGTACACGAATTGGCCCAAGCCGTAGCCCGCCTGTCCGGCGAAGCCGCCCAAGCGGCCGAGGATACCGAAGCGCAAGAAGACGCCGTGCTCCCCGAGGACGTGCATCGCGAGGACGCGGAACCGCTGCAGCCGCGTGGCGGCACACCGTTCGCGCACGCCGCACGTGACGAGGAAGAAGACGCGCCCCGCAACGATCCGGCGCCCGATGCAGGCAAATTCGCCTGATGCCCGGACCCGCGCCAGCCGTGCCCCGGCCGCATGCCCTTTAAGTCCCTTTTAAGAGACCCCGTGGTGTAATATCCGCGAGCGATGCGCCAGGGCCAGCGAATCGGCCCAATGTGTGGCGCAACGGTTAATTTAGCGGCGTAGGCCTGTTGCAATTGGCAAAAGCGCCCCGAATTGCGCGCTGCATGCGCGGCTCGCACAAAGCGGCGTAAGCTAAACGCGAGATTGCCGATCGTGTCCGCCGCAACGCTTTGCGACGCCACGCGAACGCCGCACACGCGCATCGCGGCCCGCTGCACAACGGCGGGGCCGATCTTATTTCACCGGAGGAATTCATGTCGCTTTTCGACTCCATCTCTCGCACGGTCAAGGGTCTCTTGAACGACGCCGCCGACTCCGTGCAAGACCCGTCGCGCGACGCGCGCCAGATCGTGCGCGAACTCGACGACAGCATCGGGCGTGCCGAGAATTCGCTCGTCGAGATCCAGGCGCAGGTCGCGATGCAGCAAAGCAAGCGCGACGTGGCCGCGGACAAGGCGAAGAAGTATGAAGACGGCGCGAAGCGCGCGCTGCAATCGGGCGACGAAGCGCTCGCACGCGAAGCGCTCGGCGCCCAGGCCACGGCCGAAGCCGAACGCGACGCGCTCGCGGCCGAGCTCGGCAAGCTCGAACCGTCGGTCGATCAACTGAAGCAGCAGATCGACGACATGCGCTCACGCCGCAACGACCTCAACGCGCGCTCGAACATCCTGCAGGCGAAGCAGCAGATCGCCCAGGCGAAGGACGTGGCGGCCACGGCGCTCGGCGGCATCGGCGGCAAGAATCTTTCCGAGGACTTCCAGAAGCTCGAAGACAAGGTGAACCTGTCGAACGCGCGCTCGGACGCCCGCCTGAATTCGGCGGATACTTCAAGCGGCAAGGCGCTCGACGACAAGCTCGCCGCACTGAACAAGGGCCCGTCGGTGGACGACCGCCTCGAAGCCCTGAAAAAGCAGCTCAATACGCCGGCACAGTAAGTGCTCAGGGCGTAACGGATGCGGCGCGGCCAGCGGGCTTCTGGCACGCACCGCGCCGCATCCACGTTTCGTATGTCATGGAGACGGGCGACAAGCCGCCCGGCCGGCAACATGAAAAAGTTTCTAGTCGCACTGTTCGCAGCGCTCACGCTCGTGAGCGGCCTGGCGTTTGCCGTGCCGAGCGTCCAGCAAATCGAATCCGCGATGTCGCAAGGCGACTGGCAGCGCGCGGACGCGGGACTCACCCAGGTTCTGCAGGCCCACCCGGACAATGCCCGCGCGCATTACCTCTATGCGCAGGTGCTCAATCGCGAAGGCCGCTACGCCGACGCGCTCACGCAGGTCGAGCAGGCGAAGTCGCTCGATCCGCAAATCCGCTTCACGCAGCCGCAGCGCTTTGCGCAAGTCGAAGCGAAGATCCGCTCCGACGCGACGCGCGCAGGCGCCGTCACGACGAACCGCACGAACAACCCGTTCGCACAGCAGTCGCAATCCGTGGCGCCGGCAGCGCTCGCCGCTGCCACGGTGCCGCAAAAGCACGGTCCCGGCATCGGCATGTGGATCGGCATCGCCGTCGTGCTGGTGGGCGTCGCGCTCGTGCTGCGCTGGACGCTGCGCCGTGCGAAGTCCACGGAAGACGCGAAGGCGGGAGACGACCGCCGCGACCAGCTCAAGCGCGCCACCGACCTGCTCAACGGGGTGCGCTCGCTCAAGCTCGACCTGAGGCTCTCGACGGCGCCCGGCCACGAAGCGCTCGAAAAGGAAGTGGAAGGCTTCGAGACGCAATTGCGCGGCGTGGTCGAAGCGCTCTCGGGCAGCACGAACCCGGTGGCCCCATACCAGATCGAGGATCTCGAGCGCCAGTTCGCGAGCCTCAAGGCGCGCGCCGAGGGCCGGCCCGATCCGAACGCGCAGGCTGCCGCCGCGCCGTCGTATGACGGCAGCGGCTCGGCGTACGCGCGCGAGGCGGATGCCGCGTTCGGGCATAACCCGCAATATCCGCCGCAGTACCCGCCGCAACAGCAGCCGCAGGTCATCGTGCAGCAAGGCGGCGGTGGCATGGGCGGCATGGGTGGGCTGCTCACCGGCGTGTTGCTCGGCGAAGCGCTCAACCGTGGCCGCGAGCGCGACGTGATCATCGACGACGAAGGCCGGCGCAATCCACCTGACGGCGGCAACGGCGGCGGCGTAGACTTTGGCCAGGGCTCGAACGACTGGGACGATGGCTCGGGCGGCGGCGTCGATCTGGGCAGCAACGACAGCTCGGACGACTGGAATACCTGAGCGCGTCCGCCGAGGCCAGTCACTAGCCACAGCCAGGCAACGACGGGCTCCCTCGCGGAGCCCGTTTTGCATCTTTCGCATCATCTGTCACGCTGCGATTGCATCCATTCAGACATGACCTCACACGCGCCCCCCTCGCAGCAAGAGATGCCTAACGCAGCGCACGCCACGCCGCGTATCGCCATCGTCGGCAGCGGGTTTGCCGGCATCGGCATGGCGATCCGTCTGCGGCGCATGGGCATCGAGACGTTCACGATCTACGAAGCGGCCGAAGGCCTCGGCGGCACCTGGCGCGACAATGCCTACCCCGGCGCCGCCTGCGATATTCCTTCGCACCTCTATTCATTTTCGTTCGAGCTGAATCCCGGCTGGACGCGCACCTATGCGCCGCAGCGCGAGATTCTCGACTACCTGCGCCACTGTGCGCACAAGTACGATGTCGAGCGCTACATCCGCTATCGCTCGCGCGTGAGCGCCGCGCGCTTCGACGCGGCGCGCAGCGTCTGGCTCATCGAGATCGAGCGCGACGGCGTCATGCACACGGTCGAGGCCGATTTGCTGATCGCCGCGAACGGCCCGCTCTCGCGCCCTGCTCTGCCCGCGGTCGCCGGGCTCGAGCGCTTCGAGGGCAAGCTCTTTCATTCGGCGCGCTGGGACCACGACTATGCGCTCGACGGCAAGCGCGTCGCCGTGATCGGAACCGGCGCAAGCGCCATCCAGTTCGTGCCGCAAATCCAGCCACGTGTCGCGCAACTCACGGTGTTCCAGCGCACGGCGCCGTGGATCATGCCGCGCCGCGACCGCGCCATCGGCGCGCGCCGGCGCTGGGTGTATCGCCATGTGCCGCTCGCGCAGCGCCTCGCACGCGCGGCGATTTACTGGAAGCTCGAATCGCAGGTGTTGGGATTCATCGTCGACCGGCGCCTGCTCAATGCGCCGATGAAGTTCGCGCGCAACTATCTCGCGCACAAGGTGAAGGATTCCGCGCTGCGCGCGAAGCTCGCGCCCGACTACGTGCTGGGCTGCAAACGCGTGCTGCTGTCGAGCGACTATTTTCCGGCGCTGGCGCAGCCGAATGTGGCTCTGGTGACCGAGCCGATCCGCGAGGTGGTCGCCGACGGCATCGTCACCGCGGACGGCGTGCATCGCCCGTTCGATGCGATCGTTTGCGGCACCGGCTTCCAGGTGAACGACGTGGATGCGCCGTTTCGCGTGACGGGCATCAACGGCGCCGATCTCGGCGAGGCATGGCGGCGCGACGGCCCCGAGGCCTATCTCGGCGCAAGCGTGGCGGGCTTTCCGAACTTCTTCATCATCATCGGGCCGAACACGGGCCTCGGGCACAACTCGATGATCTACATGATCGAGTCGCACATCCGCTATATCGCCGACTGCATCCGTGCGCTGCAGCGCCGGCGCGCGCGCACGATGAGCGTGCGGCCCGAGGCGCAGCAGGCCTTCAACACGAAGCTGCAGGCGCAGCTCGCGCGCACCGTATGGACCTCGGGCTGCCACAGCTATTACCAGACCCGCAGCGGCAAGGTCACGTCGCTGTGGCCGGGTTTCACGTTCGCGTTTCGGCGACGCACGCGCCGCGTGCGCGAGCGCGACTACGAGTTCGGGCGCTAATCGCTTGCACCCGCCCGGACCTTAGCGATGCTCCGGCTTGCCGGCATACACGCGCGTCTCGTAGGCAAAGTTCACGCGTCCGTCCCGCTGTGAGGCGTCGAAGAGCTTGCGCAGCGCCGCGAGCATCGGCTCATGACGCGCGTCGCCGGGCTTCGGGGCGTACGACGACGAAGCGAGGCGCCCGCGCAGCCCGTCGTAGTCGAGCAGCTGTGCGTTCGGAAACACGGTCTTCTGTTCGAAGCCGTCGCCGAACCAGTCGGCCATGGCGTCGTCGTCGGGATAAGTCTCGGCCACGCTCGCATAGTCGGTGCTGAATTCGCGCAACAGGGCTTCATAGCCCTCGAGAAACGCCGAGCCCTTCACGAGCCGGCTGTTCCAGAACAACACGATCTTGCCGCGCGGTTTGAGGATGCGCGCGAATTCGCGCCGCGCACCTGCCTTCTCGAACCAGTGGAACGCCTGCGCCGCCGTCACGAGGTCGACGCTCGCGGCTTCGAGCGTCGTGGCCTCCGCAGTGCCGGCCACGCTGCGATAGCCGGCATAGTCCGCGAGGTAACGGTCTGCGGCCTCGCGCATCGCGGCGTTCGGCTCGACAGCTACGACCGGGTGCCCCGCATCGAGAAACAACTTGCTGGAGATGCCGGTGCCCGCGCCAATGTCGGCCACGGTGGCACCCGGCGCGACGCCGCATTCGACGTGCGCGAAGGTTGCCACTTCGCGCGGATAGGTCGGCCGGTACTTCACGTAGTCTGCGACCCGGTCAGTGAAGCGCCGGGTGGAATCGTCGATCATCGTCTGCCCTTGTGTCGTTGCCTGCGCATGGACCGCGTGCCCCTGCGCAGCACGTCAAACCCTATGCAACGCGCTCCGTTGAGCGCGCCGCGCCCGTCCGCCGCTGCCCGGCTGCGCACCGCGCGGCCCCCCACTCAGGCGCCGCTCAAGAGCTTGAGCAACGCCCAGAGGAAGCGGCAGACCATCACAATCAGCTCCCAGAGCTGAATCAGCTGTTGCCAGAGCGCTGCGATCGCGCCCTCCTTCATTAATGCTTCGATCATCGTGTTCCCGCCGCGGGCCGCGCTGCACGCCCGACGGCATGCCACAGGGGGCCCGCTGCCGGCCCGTATTCCCCGATCATAGCCCCTTGCACCGCTCGCGCGCTAAAGTCCCCGCGCGGCCTGCCGTAAACGCGTTGAAATCCCGACGCTCGCGCGCTTGCTGCGCGACGACCGGGCGCGACACGTCACACAAGAAAAACACACGGACAGCTATGCATGGGGTCCGGATAAGGAGACACCTGATGACAGTTTTGCGCATGGGCTGGCGCGGCCACCGCCGCACCGGGAAATCGGCTTCGATCGTCGGCGATATCGCCGCGCACGCGGGCCGGCTAAGCATCGAAATCTGCGACGTGTCCGGCCATGTCGACGCCGTTGCCGAGCGCGTCCAGCACCAGGCCGGCGTGTGCCACGCGCTGCGCGAGTCGGCCGCGCACACCCTCGCGGGCAATCATCAAATCGCCACCGCGGCGCGCGCCATGCGCGAACTGAGCGCGGGCACCGCCGCCACCGTGCAAGCCTCGCAGCAAACCATCGAGGCGTCGCTCGACGATATCCATGGCCTCGTCGAAGGCGTGACCGTCATCGAGAGCCAGATTGGCGCGCTGAAGAGCGCGCTCGCGCACGTCTCGAAGGTCTCCGAAGAAATATCGCTGATCGCCCGGCAGACCCAGCTGCTGGCACTGAACGCCGCCATCGAAGCGGCGCGCGCGGGCGAGATGGGCAAGAGCTTTGCCGTCGTCGCGGCCGAGGTCAAGAACCTCTCGGCCAAGACTGCGCAGGCGACCGGGCAGATCGAGCAGACCCTCGCCCAGCTCACGCAGCAGACCGAACGGCTCTGCGCGGAAGGCGCCGCCAACACCGAGCGCGCGCATCGCGTGCGCGAGGGCACGCACACCATCGGCGAAGCGGTGCACAGCACCGGCGACGCCATCACGCAGCTCGATGCGCACGCCGGACAGATCGCGCAGCTCACGGGCGAGATCGAGGCGAAATGCGACGGCCTGGAAACGCAGGTGAGCCAGATGGCGAACGGCGTGGAAGATTCGAGCCGCAATTTCGCGCAGGCCAAGGACCAGCTCGGCAAGCTGCTCTCGGTCTCCGAAACGCTGATCGAGCTCTCGGCCGCCACCGGCGTTCAGACCGACGACACACGCTTCATCGAGGCCGTGCAGCGCGCGGCGGCGCAGGTCGGCAAGCTGTTCGAGGCGGCGCTCGCGCGCGGCGAGATCGCCACGACGGACTTGTTCGACCAGACCTACGTGCCGGTGCCCGACACGAATCCGCAGCAGCACGTCACGCGCTTCGCCGCGTTCACCGACCGCGTGCTGCCCGCCATCATCGAGCCGCTGCTGGCCCTCGACGAGCGCGTGGCGTTCTGCGTGGCGATCGATCCGCGCGGCTACATTCCCACGCACAACCGCAAGTTCTCGCATCCGCAGGGCAGCGATCCGGTCTGGAACGCCGCGCACTGCCGCAATCGGCGCATCTTCAACGACCGCACCGGCGTGGCGGCGGGCTCGCATACGAAACCGTTCCTGCTGCAGACTTACCGGCGCGACATGGGCGGCGGCCAGTTCGCGATGATGAAGGACGCCTCCGCGCCCATCGTCGTGAACGGGCGGCATTGGGGCGGCTTGCGCATGGGATACCGGCTCTGAGCTTTGCGTGAAATCTGGCCGATAACGCAAAACGGCGCGTGAGCCGAAGCCCACGCGCCGCTTTCCACGGAATCGCCCGCTTGCGAGCGCGTCAGACCGCCATCGCCATGCGCTTGCGCTCGGCGCGCTGCATGAAGTAGTTGCCGACGATCACACCCGCCGTCACCACGAGGATGAAGAGCGTTGCGAGCGCATTCATCTCCGGATTCAGGCCAAGGCGCACGCGCGAGAACACCACGAGCGGCAGCGTCGTCGAGCCGGGGCCCGAGAGGAAGGCCGAGAGCACGAGGTCGTCGATCGAGAGCGTGAACGAGAGCAGCCAGCCCGCCGCGAGCGCCTGCGAGATCAGCGGCAGCGTGATCTGGAAGAACACCTTGAACGGCGTGGCCCCCAGGTCGAGCGCGGCCTCCTCCAGCGAGGGATTGAGCTCGCGCACGCGCGACTGCACGATGATGGCCACATAGGAGATGCACAGCATCACGTGGCCGATCCAGATCGTGAACACCCCGCGCCCCGCCGGCCAGCCGAACAGCTTGCCCATTTCCACGAACAGCAGCAGGAGCGAGATGCCCTGGATCACTTCGGGAATCACGAGCGGCGCATTGATCATGCCGGTATAGAGCGTGAAGCCGCGAAAGCGCCCCATGCGGGCGAGCACGAAGCCCGCCCAGGTGCCGATGATCACCGAGGCGAACGCCGTCATCAGCGCGACGCGCAGCGAAAGCCACGCGGCCGTGATGAGCTCGTCGTCGGTCGCGAGCGCCTGGTACCAGCGCGTCGAGAAACGCGTCCACACGGTCACGAGCTGCGAATCGTTGAACGAGTAGACGATCAGGCTGAGGATCGGAATATAGAGGAACGCGAAGCCGAGGCCGAGCGCGATGAACATCAAGACGCGATTCGGCTTCATTTGCCGCGGCCCTCCAGCTCTTTGGCCTGGAAGTGCTGGAACAGCGCCATCGGCACGAGCAGCAGCAGCACCATCGCGCAGGTGACGGCGGAGGCCATCGGCCAGTCGGCGTTGTCGAAGAACTCGTTCCACATGACGCGGCCGATCATCAGCGTGTTCGCGCCGCCGAGCAACTCGGGGATCACGTACTCGCCCACCGCCGGAATGAACACCAGCAGGCAACCCGCGATGATGCCGTTCTTCGAGAGCGGCAGCGTGATCTCCAGGAACGCGCGCCACGGCTTCGCGCCCAGGTCGTAGGCGGCTTCGAGCAGCGTGAGGTCCATTTTCACGAGGTGCGCGTAGAGCGGCATCACAAGAAACGGCAGATACGAATACACCATGCCGATATAGACCGCGGTGTTCGTGTGATAGAGCTCGATCGGCGTATGGATGAGGCCCGTCGACATCAGGAAGTTATTCAGCAGTCCGTTGTTCTTCAGGATGCCGATCCACGCGTAGACGCGGATCAGGAACGACGTCCAGAACGGCAGCATCACCGCCATCATGAGGATGTTGCGCGTGGCCGGGTTCGATCGCGCAATGTAGTACGCCATCGGATAGCCGATCAAGAGACACAGCAGCGTCGAAATGGCCGCCACCACCACCGAATTCACGTAGGTCGCGAAATACAGGCTGTCCTGGAACAGGAACGCGTAGTGCGAGAGATCGAGCGCGATGTGCCAGACGCCGTCCGTGTACGTCGTGAGCTCCGTGTACGGCGGAATCCCGAGCTGCTGGTCGGCGAAGCTGATCTTCACGACCAGGATGAACGGCACGAGGAAGAACAGCAGCAGCCAGAAGAACGGGCCGGCCACCACGGCCGTGCGGCCGGTCAGGTTGAAGCGCTGCGCCGGCCAGTTCAGGATGCGCTTGAAGGTCAGCGTGGTCATGAGGTCAGCACCACGCCAGCCGATGCGCTCCAGCGCACGTAGACCTCGTCTTCCCAGGTGGGCGAATCGATCTCGGAGAGCGCGAGGCTCGACATGTTCGCGATCACCGTCTTGCCCGAATCGAGCTTGACGTGATAGAGCGAGTAGCCGCCCATGTACGCGATGTTCTTGACGACGCCCTTGCCCCAGTTGAAGGTTCCCTCGGGCGGCTTGCGCGTGAGCGCGATGCGCTCGGGGCGCACCGAGATCGTCACGGGCATGCCGAGCGGGCCGGTAATGCCGTGGCTCACGTAGAGGCGCACGGGCAGGTCCGGCGATTCGATGAACACGTGATCGGGCTCGTCTTCCACCACGTTGCCCTCGAACAGGTTCGTCGAGCCGATGAACTCCGCCGAGAAGCGGCTATTCGGAAATTCATAGACTTCGTTGGGCGCGCCGAGCTGCACGATTTGGCCTTCGCTCATGACGGCGAGGCGGTTGGCCATCGTCATCGCCTCTTCCTGGTCGTGCGTGACCATGATGCAGGTGACGCCCACCTTCTCGAGAATATTGACGAGCTCGATCTGCGTGCGCTGGCGAATCTGCTTGTCGAGCGCCGACATTGGCTCGTCGAGCAGCAGCAATTTGGGGCGCTTCACGAGCGAGCGCGCGAGCGCCACGCGTTGCTGCTGGCCGCCCGAGAGCTGATGCGGCTTGCGCTTCGCGAAGCGCGACATCTGCACGAGCTCGAGCGCGGCGGCCACGCGATCCTTGAGCTCGCCCTTCTTCACGCCTTCCTGGCGCAGCCCGAAGCCGACATTGGACTCCACCGTCATATGCGGAAAGAGCGCATACGACTGGAACATCATGTTGACCGGGCGGCGGTACGGCGGCAGCACCGCGAGATCTTCGCCGTCGATCAGGATCTTGCCCGAGGTGATCGTCTCCAGACCCGCGAGCATGCGCAGCAAGGTGGATTTGCCGCAGCCCGAGCTGCCGAGCAGCGCGAACAGTTCGCCCTTCTTGACGGACAGGTTGACGCCCTTGACGGCCGTCGTTTCGCCGAACTTCTTGACGACGTCGACGACCTGCACGAAGTTGTCCGCGGCCGAATCTGCCGCGGTGAAGCCCGAAGGCAGCGCGCCGGAGGCTACCGGCACGCTCGTCTGGTCACTCATGATTCTCTCTGCCCTGCCTGGTTCTGCCTTGATGCTGGACGGGGTTGACGAACAAAGCCCCCGGCATCGTGCCGAGGGCTCGGGTAAAACGGTCACTGTGCGCTAACCGGGCGCCAAGCGCGCGCTGAAGGCGGCCGGGAACTCACGCGCCGGCGCGTCAGCGGCCCGACTTGAATTCGGTCCACAGACGCGTCTGCAGGCGCTGGATCTCAGGCGGCAGCGGCTTGAGCAGGAACAGCGTCTTCAGGACTGCCGGCGGCGGGTACACGGCCGGGTCGTTGGCGATGTCCTTGTCCACGTACTTGCGCGCTTCCATGTTCGCACTCGGGTAGTAGACCGCATTCGTGATGGCCGCGTGAACCTGCGGCGTCTCGATGTAGTTGATCCACTCGGTCGCGGCTTCCTTGTGCTGCGCATCCTTCGGGATGGTCATCACGTCAAACCAGATCGGCGCGCCGCCCTTCGGAATGTAGTACTCGATCTTGTACGGCTTCTTCGCGTCGATGGCGCGATGCTTGGCGATCACGACGTCGCCCGACCAGCCGTAGGCGAAGCAGATGTCGCCGCCGACGAGGTCGTTGATGTAGCCCGACGAGTTGAACTGCGTGATGTACGGACGGATCTTCTTCATCATCGCGAGCGCCGCGCGATAGTCGTCCGGGTTCGTCGAGAGCGGGTCCTTGCCGATGTAGTGCAGCGCGGCTGCAAACATCTGGTCCGGCGCGTCGAGCACGGACACGCCGCAGGCCTTCAGCTTCGAGATGTACTCGGGCTTGAAGAGGATGTCCCAGTTGTCGAGCGGCACATTCTTGCCGAGGATCTGCTGCGCCTTCGTGACGTTATAGGCGAGACCGGTCGTGCCGTAGGCCCAGGGCACGGCGAACTTGTTGCCCGGATCCGCGCCGGCAACCAGCGCCATCAATTGCGGATCGAGATACTTGAGGTTGGGGATCTTCGACTTGTCGAGCGGCGCGAAGATGCCGGCGGCGATCTGCTTGCCCGCGTAGTTGCTGGTCGGCACGACGATGTCGTAGCCCGAATTGCCCGCGAGCAGCTTGGCCTGGAGCGTGTCGTCGCTGTCGTAGTTGTCGTACTTGACCTGGATGCCGGTCTGCTTCGTGAAGTTCGGAATCGTGTCCTTGGCGATGTAGTCGGACCAGTTGTACACATTCAGTTGCGTATCCTTCGCCACCGACGTCAGCCACGGCGCCGCGCACAGCGCGAGCACAGCCAGCTTCGCCAAAACCCGTTTTTTCATCCCGTTCTCCGCTTGTTAGCCTGCCTTTAGCCTGGATCCGGCCTGGCCGCGAGCCCCCTCGCGCTGGCCGTCCACCTTGCCTGTCTGCCGCGTCCGGCGCGGCTCCCCTGCACTTACCGAACCTACCATCAAACATGCCATGCGACAAAAAAAGCGCGCCGGCGTGTCGCGCAAACGGAACAGGATCTGCCGCGCAGTGAGGACGGTCACCGTAGATGGCTATAGGGGACGGTAAATCGCGCGCAATTTTAGCCGTTTATCCGGTCCTGTCCACCAAAAAAACGGCCTGCACAACTGTCGTGCAACGCCGTTGCCCGCCCGGCCGTGCGCCCGTCCGGCTGAATGAATTCGTAAGGCATGCACTACGCATTCGGCCCTGCCGTTGCCCCCTCAGCCAACCGGACAAAGAAGACGGCGCCGGCGAATCGGTTAACATAGCGGGGTTTTCCGCACGGCCGGTGCGCATGCTTGCGCGCCGGCCATCCCGCCCCAAGACATATCGATGGCCTCCAATCTCCACGACCTCCCCGACAGCCCGTGCATCGGCGTGTGCTCGACACTCTTCGACGAAATCTGCAAAGGCTGCGGCCGCACCGCGACGGAAGTCTCGAACTGGGTCTTCCTGACCGACGAGGAAAAGCGCGCCGTCTGGATGCGCATCGAGCGCGAGGGCACCGCCATGCGCTTTCAGAAGAACCGCGCCTAGCCGGCCGCGCCTGGCCGGCCGTGGCAGGCCAGTCGAACCAGGTGAAAAAAAAACGCCGGACGAGCCGGCGTTGCTTTCGTGTCGACGTTGCGCAGGGCTCACCTCGCGCGCCGGCCATCAGAACTTCATGCCGACACCCACGCCCACCACGAGCGGATCGATATAGAGCGTGCCGAGCGACGAGCCATTGAGCGACGCGCCCGTGCGCATCCAGATCTTCTTGATGTCCGCGTTCACGAAAACGTTCTTCGCGACCTGATAATCGACGCCGAACTGCAGCGCCGGGCCGAAGCTATGGTTGTCGATCGACACGGACTGATCGCCGACGTGCAGACCGTTGTTGTAGAACAGCGTGTAGTTGATGCCGGCGCCGACGTACGGCCGGAACACACCCGCGTTGTTGAAGTGATACTGCAGCAGCAGCGTGGGCGGCAGCACGCCAACGCCGCCCAGCGCGCCGAGACTCGACGTGATCTGGTTGCGCGAGGTGCCGAGAATGAGCTCGGCGCCGATGTTGTTCGTCACCATGTAGGTGAAGTCGAGCTCGGGAACGATCGCGTTGTTGACGTCCGCCTTGATCGCATTGAGGGTGCCGTTCGAGCCCACCTGCGGCGTGATGGCGATCGCACGCAGGCGCACGAGCCAGTCGCCCGCGTAAATGCCCGTGTCGGGTGTGCTGGCAGCGTGAGCGGCCGATGCGGCGAAAGCCGCACCGAACGCGAGTGCGGCGGCCGCCGCGATGGTTTTGAATTGCCTCTTCATGATGGTTATCCCCGTTATCCCTGCGCTGATTCGCAAGTCCGTAGGAATTTTCAACGGGGGGCTCCATCGCGAATTTGATGTCCGTCAGGTCAGCGCAAATGCCGCCCGATGTGCGACAGCAGGCCGCGAAACTCCGGTCAAAAGCAGCTCCAGAAGGTCCCTTACGCTGCGGATGGCGTTGCCAAATGGCAACGCTTCGCGGCCACGGAAGAACAGGCCATTCGCCACGTCGCCGCGCAACGCCGCCGCAAGACGGGTATCGATGCAGAAATGGCCGAATTTTTCGATGCCGTCGCGCAGACCGCAGATCGACAGACATTCGAGCCCGGTCGGGCACGCGTTCTTGACGAGGCCGATCTTGTTGCGGATGCGCGATTCGTTGCGCAGATAACGGTCGAGCCAAGGCGTCTTCACCGCACGCGCGGGCAGCCCGGTCACGCTCACGAACTCGACGATATCCTCCGGTTTGGCGTCGACGAGCACGCGCTTGAAGTTCGGATGCGCATCGCCCTCCTCCGTCACGGCGAACGGCGTGCCCACCTGCACGCCGTTGGCGCCCGCGTCGAGCCACTTGCGCACGGCCTCGTGGCTGTTGATGCCGCCCGCCACGATGAGCGGCACCTCGCGGCGCGTGATGCCGAGCGACGCATAAACGCCGTCGAGCTCCTCGAAGATGCGATCGAATGCGAAGCGCTCGTTGCCCATGTCGGCGATATCGGTCACGCCGAGATGCCCGCCCGCGTGCGCGGGATGCTCGAGCACGACGGCGTCGGGCAGACGCCCTTTCTTCATCCACTTCTTGAGCACGAGCGAAACGCCGCGCGCATCGGAAAGGATCGGCACGAGCGCGATGTCCACGCCCTGGGTGAGATCGGGCAGATCGAGCGGCAGGCCCGCGCCCATGACGATCGCATCGGCGCCATGCTCGCAGGCCGCGCGCACGTAGTCGGCATGGGCATTGACCGCCTTCATGACGTTCACGGCAATCATGCCGTTGCCCTGCGCGAGCTTGCGCGCGGCCTCGATCTCGCGGCCGAGCGCGACGAGATTCGCGCGCGCGAGCGTCTCATGCCGCGGGTCGGCGCGGCACAGCGCGATGAGGTCGGGGTGATGATGACGCAGGTCGATGCTCGCGATGGTGCCAAGCGCGCCTTCGCGCGCGACGCTGCCCGCGAGCCGGTGCGCCGAAATGCCGACGCCCATGCCGCCTTGCACGATGGGCAGCAGTTGGCGGCCGCGGATGTCGAGCGGCGCGAAAGAATGTGTAGGAAACATGGAGACCCGCTTTGCGTTGTCGATGACAAAGCGTCAATGGTCGCGCGCCGCCCACGAATGATATTGATAAATATCAATAAAAAATGCGGAGAACCGCAAAGATCTCCGCATTAATGACACATATCAAAACGTCGCACCGAAACATTTGCAAGGCGCGAATCGGCGTCAGATCAAGGTTTCGGCGCCTTGAACTGCATCGACTTGTACTCCAGGTACTCTTCGAGACCGTATACGCCGTTCTCGCGGCCATGGCCCGACTGCTTGAAGCCGCCGAACGGCGCGGCCATGTTCCAGGTGCCGCCGTTAATGTCGATCTGGCCCGTGCGGATGCGGCGCGCCACGCGTGCCGCGCGCTCGTCGCTGCCGGCCCAGACGGCGCCGCCCAAGCCGTAGAGCGAGTCGTTGGCGATCGCCACGGCGTCGTCCTCGTCTTTGGCCGTGAGGATCGTCAGCACCGGTCCGAAGATCTCTTCCTGCGCAATGGCGGCGTCGCGCGGCACGCGACCGAACACGGTCGGCTTCACGAAGAAGCCCTTCGTCACGCCCGCTGGCAAGCCCGTGCCACCCGTCACCAGTTCGGCGCCATCGGCAATACCGCGCTCGATGTACTGCTGCACGCGCTCTTGCTGCACCTTCGAGGCGAGCGGCCCGAGCTTCGCCTTCTCGTCGCGCGGATCGCCGACCGTGTAGGCTTCCACGGCCTCCTTCGCGAGTGCGCGCGCTTCTTCGTAGCGCGCTTCCGGCACGATCATGCGGGTGTGCGCCGAGCAGGTCTGCCCGGAGTTCAGGAAGCAGGCGCCCACAGTGCCCTTCACGGCCGCCGCGAAATCCGCGTCGTCGAGCACGACCGAGGCCGACTTGCCGCCCAACTCGAGCGCCACGCGCTTGACGGTGGCCGAGGCCACCTCCGAGACGCGCTTGCCCGCGCGCGTCGAGCCCGTGAACGAGACCATGTCGACGTCGCGATGACGCGCGAGCAATTCGCCGACCACCGGCCCGTAGCCGGTCACGAGATTGAAGACGCCCGCGGGCAGGCCCGCCTCGTGAATGGCCTCGGCGAGCACGAACGCGTTGAGCGGCGCCACCTCGGACGGCTTGAGCACGACGGTGCAGCCCGCGGCGAGCGCGGCGGCCACCTTGAGCGTGATCTGATTGAGCGGATAGTTCCACGGCGTGATGGCCGCGACCACGCCCACCGGCTCGCGCACGACCAGCGAGTTACCCACGCGTTCCTCGTATTGGAACTCGTTCGCGAGCTTCGCATAGGCGCCCCAGTTGTAGACGGGACCGCCCACCTGGATCGCGCGAGCGAGCTTGAGCGGCATGCCCACTTCGCCCGCGATCAACTGGGCGAGCTCGTCGGTGCGGGCCTTGAGGTTATCGGCGATTTTCTGGAGATACGCGCCGCGTTGCTGCGGACTCGTTGCCGCCCATGTGTCGAAAGCGGCGCGCGCGGCGGCGATGGCCGCTTCGGCATCGGCTTCGTTGCCTTCGGGGATGCGGCCCATGACGGCTTCGGTGCCCGAATCGATCACGTCGATCGTGCCCTTGCCGTGCGGGGCGACCCATTGGCCGTTGATGTAGAGCTGCTCGTAGTGGTTCATGGTGTCTCCGTGTTCGTTCGCATTTGCCGCGCAATCTCCAGTCTGCGCGGCGGCAACTTTCTATTCTAGCGTGCTTGACGGTTACGTAAGGTGTTGCGCGCGCGTGGCGCGCATCGAATGCCGGGCGCCATGCGATACGTAAATTGACGAGCTGATAGAGTCGTGAAAACGCCTCGCCGGACGTCGCTTCCATGACCGCCGCTCAAGACTTCGTTCAGCGCCTCGCACAGTGGCCTCGTATGGCCAATGTATTCAACCCCTGGTCCGAAGCGGATGAGCGCGACGCGCCGGCAGTGGACGCGCCAGCGATTCGCCAGCAACAACTGGCCGTGTATCTCGAATGCCGCCGGGCAAGCGCCAAGATCATACTGATCGCGGAGGCGCTGAGCTACCGCGGCGGTCGCTTTACGGGCATCGCCATGACTTCCGAGCGGATTCTGCTGGGCAAAGACCCCGTGCTCAATGAGCGCGCCACGCGCTTGAATCTCAATCCCTTATGCGACTTGCGTCCCGGCCTGGCCATGCGCACCAGCAACCCCGGTACGCTTGCCAGAGACACCGACCGCAAGGACGGTGTCTATGAACGAACGGCCTCGATCGTCTGGCGAACGATGCTTGACAACGGGTTCGCGCCGATGGACTTCGCGCTGTGGAATGCGCTCCCGTTCCACCCGTTTATCGCGGGGAACACCCAGAGCAACAGAAGTCCCTCGAGTCAGGAATTGCTGGCGACGAAGCACATCCTGGCCGACTTCATCAGCCTGTTCTCCCAACCCGTGCACTTCGTCGCGTTAGGGAGAAAAGCCGAACGCGCTTTGGAAGATCACCTGCCAGCGCCCGTACGCGAGCAGCTCTGGCGTGCCCGGCACCCTGCGGCTCGAGGGCAAGCGCGTCCCACGAGGATGCTGGACGATGTCGTTCGAGAACTCACGCCGCTCCAGTGACAGCCCATTCGTTACGCGCGACGAACCGGTAGCCAATAACGGAGCGCGCGCGTGCAGACCGCAAAAGCAAAACGGGCGACGCATTCGCGCCGCCCGTTTTCAGTCATTGCTCAGCCTGACACCCAAGCCTCAATGCAGCCCCTGGCTCGCGAGGAAGTCCTCGTAGTTGCCGCTGTAGTCGTTGATCTTGCCGTCGGTCTTCACTTCGATGATGCGGTTGGCGAGACCGTTCACGAACTCGCGGTCGTGCGAGACGAAGATCAGCGTGCCTTCGAACTTTTCGAGCGCGATCTGCAGCGACTCGATCGATTCCATGTCCATGTGGTTGGTGGGCTCGTCCATGAGCAGCACGTTGTGGCGGCCGAGCATCAGCTTGCCCCAGATCATGCGGCCCTTCTCCCCGCCCGAGAGCACCTTGACCGACTTCCGGATGTCGTCGGCGTTGAAAAGCAGACGGCCCAGCGTGCCGCGCACGGATTGCTCGTCGTCGCCTTCCTGACGGTACTGGTCGATCCAGTCCATCAGCGTGACATCGGCCGGAAACTCTTCGTACGTGTCCTGCGGCATGTAGCCGATGTTCGCGTTCTCGGCCCACTTCACCGAGCCGTTATCGACGGCCAGATTGCCGAGCAGCGAGCGCAGCAGCGTGGTCTTGCCCGCGCCGTTCTCGCCGATGATCGCGATGCGCTCGCCCGGCTGCACGCTGATGCTGAACTTGTTGAAGATGCGACGTTCGTACGTCTTCGTGATCTCTTCCGCGACCACGACGATGTTGTGCAGCTTCTTCTCGAATTCGAAGCGGATAAACGGGTTCTGACGCGAAGACGGCTTGAATTCCTCGATCTTGATCTTGTCGATCATCTTCAGGCGGCTGGTAGCCTGACGCGCCTTGGACTTGTTGGCCGAGAAGCGGCGCACGAAGTCCTGCAGGTCGGCCACGCGCTCCTTCGCCTTCTGGTTCGCGGCCTGCTGACGCTCGCGCGCCTGCGCGGAAGCGAGCATGTAGTCGTCGTAGTTGCCCGGCCAGACCTTCAGCGTGCCGTAGTCCATGTCCGCCATGTGCGTGCAGACCTGGTTCAGGAAGTGTCGATCGTGGGAGATGATGATCATCGTCGAGTTGTACTCGTTCAGAACATCTTCCAGCCAGCGGATCGAGTTGATGTCGAGGTTGTTGGTCGGTTCGTCGAGCAGCAACACGTCCGGCTTCGAGAACAGCGCCTGCGCGAGCAGCACGCGCAGCTTCCAGCCCGGCGCCACGCCGCTCATCGGGCCGTTGTGGAACTCCGTGCCGATACCGATGCCGAGCAGCAGCTCGCCCGCGCGCGCTTCGGCCGTGTAGCCGTCGTACTCGGCGAACTTCGCTTCGAGTTCGGCGGCGTGCATGTAGTCGTCGTCGGTCGCCTCGGGGTTCGCGTAGATCGCGTCGCGCTCGGTCATCGCGGCCCACATTTCCGTGTGGCCCATCATGACGACGTCGAGCACGCGCACGTCTTCGTACGCGAACTGGTCCTGGCGCAGCTTGCCCAGACGCACGTTCGGCTCGAGGATCACGGTGCCCGAGCTCTGCTCGAGGTCGCCACCGAGGATCTTCATGAACGTGGACTTGCCGCAACCGTTCGCGCCGATCAGGCCATAGCGGTTGCCTTCGCCGAATTTGACCGAGATGTTCTCGAACAAGGGCTTCGGCCCGAATTGCATGGTGATGTTGGCGGTAGAGAGCACAGCGCGTCCCGGAAAGTAGATCGACGAAAAACCTGTAATTTTAGCAGGTTATGCCAGTTCGCGCGCGGCTGCCAGCGCTCTGGCCTCGCGAGCGCGCCCGGGAAAATTACCGGAAATTCGTGGCAGATTCGTGCGATGCGCAGGCTCCCTGATCCAGGCCTGGGGGCCCTGTGGGGGGCCGGGGAGCCTGGAAACCAGCGGAGCCGCCTGCCGCCTGGCTCCCCGGGCCGGGACCCTCAGCCGCGCCGCGGGATCTGCAGGACGTCGACGAAGCCCGAGAGGTCCGCCTCGGCCAGCCCCATCGCCGCGCCAAGGCGCAGGATTTGCTGCACGGCGCCCGCGACCGGCATCGGCGTGCCAGTCTGGCGCGCGGCGTCCGCGACCGTGTCCACGTCCTTCTGGAACGTTTTCAGCGCGCCGATCGGCGCGAGGCCCTCCTGGGTCATGCGCGGCACGAACGTGCGCAGCAGCGTGGAGTCGGCCCAGCCGCCCGCGAGCGCCTCGGGCAGCTTGGCGGCGTCGATGCCGCTGCGGCGCGCGAGGCCCACCGCCTCGGCGATCGCCGCAACCGTCGCCGTGACGATCGCCTGGTTGCACAGCTTCGTGGTCTGGCCCGCGCCGGGGCCGCCCATGTGCGTCACCCGCGCCGCATAGGCGGCAAGGATCGGCGCAACGGCGTCAACGTCTTGCGCCGCCCCACCCGCCATGACCGCGAGCGAGCCCGCCTGAGCGCCCGCCACGCCGCCCGAGACCGGCGCATCCACCCAGCCCACGCCAAGCGCCGCTGCGCGCGCGGCCAGCTCGCGCGTCAGCTCGGGCGGAATGCTCGAGTGATCGACGATACAGCGCACGCGCACGCTTCGCCCGCCCTCGCCCTCTGCGCCGGCCAGCAAGCCGTGTTCGCCGAACACCACCTGCTCGACCGCGGCGCCGTCCGCGACGCACAGCAGCACCACGTCCGCATGCTGGGCCAGCTCCGCCGGTGTGGCGGCAACCTGCGCACCGTCGGGAACCAGCGCCTCGGCCTTCTCGGGCGTACGGTTCCACACGCGCACCGCGTTACCCGCGCGCAACAGGTGGCGGATCATCGGCGCGCCCATCAAGCCCGGTCCGCAAAATCCCAGTTCCTGCTTCTGCATCTTCTTCGTCTCCTGCTTCGTGTCTCGCTACGTTCCGGCTCATTGCACTTAAAAGTTCGCACCGCGCCGTCCGTTCATGGCCGGCACGCCCGATGCGGCGCAATGGCGAGGCGCCATGATACCGGCCCGGCGTGCGCATCGGCGGCCTGGCACTCGCCGGACCGTTGCCTATACTCGATTGACGCGTGAGCCGAACGCGCCGCCCGAAGCCCGCAAAAAGGAGACATTGTCATGAACGACCACGTCTACAAGCAGATCGAACTCACCGGCTCCTCCACCGTCTCGAGCGATGACGCGATACGCTGCGCCATCGCGCGCGCCTCGAAAACGCTGCGCCATCTGCACTGGTTCGAAGTCACCGAAACGCGCGGGATGATCGAGAACGACCAGATCACACGCTGGCAGGTGACGATCAAGGTGGGGCTGCGCATCGACGAATGAAGTACGGGCCGCGCGGTCCGGATTCATGCCCCAAAAAGCGAACGGCTGCGCGAGCCGTGAAGGCTACGCGCAGCCGCATGGTGCTGCAAAGCGCCGTCGACAAGCACGGCCCGGGCGCTACGATTGAAATCGCCCTGGAACGCTTGCGGCACGCCTCACGCCGCAAGCGCGCCCCCGCGCCGCGCGCTTACTTCGGCAGCGAGCCGTCCACGCCCTCGACGTACCAGTTCAGGCGCTGCAATTCCGGATCGGTCAGCGTCTTGCCGGCCGGAATCTTGACTGCACCCGTCTGATCCTTGATCGGGCCCGTGAAGACGTCCCACTTGCCGCTTGCGATTGCCTCGCGCTTCGCGGCGACGGCCTTCTGCGCGTCGGCCGACAGCTCGGCCGTGTTCACGTCGCCGAGATCGACGGCCTTCTGCGGGATGCCCCACCAGACCGGATCGTTCTTCCACTTGCCGTCCAGCACCTGCTGGATCGCGGCAACGTAGTAGACGCCCCAGTTCGCCTCCACCGAGCCCAGGTGCGCGTTCGGGCCGAACTTCTTCATGTTCGAATCCCAGCCGAACGCGTGCACGTGCTTCTCTTCGGCGGTGGCGAGCGTCGCGCTCGAGTCGGTGTTTTGCAGCAGCACATCGGCGCCCTGGCCGATCAGCGTCTCGGCCGCCTGCTTCTCCTTGCCCGGATCGAACCAGCTATTGATCCAGATGACCTTGGTATGCACCTTCGGATTCACCGAGCGCGCGCCGAGCGTGTAGGCGTTGATGTTGCGCACCACTTCGGGAATCGGCACCGAGGCGACGAAGCCGAGCGTATTGGTCTTGGTGGCATAGCCCGCCGCGACGCCCGCGAGATACGCGCCCTGATACATGCGCACGTCATAGGTGCCGAAGTTCGCGGCCTTCTTGTAGCCGGTCGCGTGCAGGAACACGGTATCGGGGAAATCCTTCGCGACCTTCAGTTCGAAGTCCTGATAACCGAAGCTCGAGCCAAAGATGATCTTGTTGCCCTTGCTCGCGAGATCGCGGAACACGCGCTCCGAGTCGGCGGATTCGGGCACGTTCTCCACGCGCGTGATCTTGATCTTGTTGCCGAACTTCTGCTCGACCATTTTCGAGCCCTGATCGTGCGCGTAGGTCCAGCCGGCGTCGCCCGGATTGCCGAGATAGACGAACGCAACGCCCGGCACGTCGGCGGCCTGAGCCTGCGGCGCGAGCGCCGCCGCACCGCAGGTTGCGGCAACGGCGAAAGCGGTCAGGATGGTTTTTCTCATCGTGGATCTCCTGTCGTGGATAGGGATACTGCGAGCTTTCGAATCTTCTGCGGGGCGCCTGGGCAACCCAGGCGGCCGCGAGTTAGCCTTGCCTGGGCAGACCGACCTGCGTGGCCCCACCTGGGCGGCCCCACCTAGGCGGCCCCATAAAACGGCTTGCCGAGCGAGGCCGGCGCGTTCAGGCGGATCGTGTTCGGGTTACGGGAAATGAGCACGAGCACGACGATCGTCGCCACATAGGGGAGCATCGCGAGGAACTGCGTGGGCACCGGCACGCCGACGGCCTGTGCATAGAACTGCGCGCCCGTGACCGCGCCGAACAGCAGCGCGCCAATCAGGAGGCGCCCCGGCCGCCAGGTCGCGAACACGACGAGCGCGAGCGCGATCCAGCCGCGCCCCGCCGTGATCTGCTCCTGCCACAGATGCAGCTGGACGACCGAGTAATAGCTGCCCGCGAGCCCCGCCATCGCGCCGCCGAACGCCGTCGCGCAATACCGTACGCCAATCACCGGAAAACCCACCGAATGCGCGACCTGCGGCGACTCGCCCACCGAGCGCAGCACGAGCCCCGCACGCGTGCGATAGAGGAACCAGCCGACCACCGCGAACATCAGGAATGCGAGGTAATCGACGGGGGTGAGGCTGAAAAACGCCGGCCCGACCACGGGCAGATGCGAGAGACCCGGAATCGGCCAGGCGTCGATCGTCGCCGAGGTGGCTGCCGAGGTGTAGGGCTTGCCCACATACGCCGAAAGACCGACGCCGAAGATCGTGAGCGACAGGCCCGTAGCGACCTGGTTGGCCTGCATCGTGAGCGTGAGGAAGCCGAACAGCAGCGCCATGACGATGCCCGCGCCCATGCCGGCCAGCAGCCCGAGCCAGGGGTTGCCGGTGATCGTCGTAAGCGCGTAGCCGGTCACGGCGCCCATCAGCATCATGCCTTCCACGCCGAGGTTGAGCACGCCCGATTTTTCCGTGACGAGTTCGCCCACGCCCGCGAACATCAGCGGGATGGCCGCGGTGACGGCGCTCGAGGCGAGCGAGCTGGCTTGCTGGATATCCATGTGGTGGAGCCTCTTTCGAATGCTTTTTCGTGGTTGCTTTTTTGTGGATGGCGCGATCGACGGATCAGCCAGTCAATGTGCAGCCGCGACGGGATGACGGCGGCGCACGCGGTAGTTCACGAAGAGGTCCGCGCCGAGCAGGCAGAACAGCAACAGGCCCTGGAACACGCCCGAGAGCGCCTGAGGCAGTTGCAGCGAGGTCTGCACCGCTTCGCCGCCCAGATAGAGCAGCGCCATCAGCAGGCTCGCGAGCACGATCCCGACCGGATGCAGCCGTCCCACGAACGCGACGATGATGGCCGTGAAGCCGTACCCGGGCGACCAGGTCGCCTGCAACTGGCCGATCGGGCCCGCGATCTCGCCCATGCCCGCAAGACCGGCGAGGCCGCCGGAGAGCAGCAGCGAGGTCCAGATCGTCTTCTTCTCCGAGAAACCCGCGTAGCGCGCGGCGAGCGGCGCGAGGCCGCCCACGCTCATGCGATAGCCCGCGAAGCTGCGGCGCATGAAGAGCCAGACGAGCGGAATGGCCGCGAGCGTGAGGAAGATCGACGCGTTCAGTCGCGTGCCGCGCAGCCAGTGGATGCGCCAGTCGCCGCCGAAGGTCGGATAGAGCGCGTCGCCGCTGAACATCTCCGAAAGCGGGAAATTCATGCCGTTGGGGTCGCGCCACGGACCGCTCACGAGCCAGATCAGCAATTGCGTGGCGACGTAGGTCAGCATCAGGCTCGTCAGGATCTCGCTCGTGTTGAAGCGGCTCTTGAGCCAGGCGGGGATCGCCGCCCATGCCATGCCGCCCAGCACGCCCGCGAGCATCATGAGGAACAGGATCCACCAGCCGGTCGATTGATCGAAGTAGATGGCCACGCCGCTCGCCGCGATGCCGCCCAGCACCATCTGCCCTTCCGCGCCGATGTTCCAGACGTTGGCGCGGTAACCCGCGGCGAGACCCAGTGCGATCAGGCAGAGCGGCGAGGCCTTGAGCAGCAGTTCGGACCAGCCGTTGACGCTCGAAAGCGGGTCGATGAAAAACGCATGCATCGCCTGCACGGGATCGCGCCCGACGAGGCCGAAAATCACAAAGCCGATCGCGAGCGTGAGGAGTGCGGCAACCAGCGGCACGGCGATGCGAACCGTGCGGGAAGGCGTTGTGCGGGCTTCGAGGCGGTACGGAAAGATCATGATGACGATATCGGCAATCGGTCCGGTTGTTGTGGTTTCGGCTCGGGTGGAGAACCTTGGGTCGCGCTTGGCTCAGGTCTGCGTCACGGGCTTGCTACGTGCTCGCGAGGTTCATGTCGCGTGCACAGTGCGCCTGCATCGCAGACCGGTAGCGTCACGCATGTGCGGTAGGCGCGGCCGGCTCCGCGGGCGGCGGTCCGCCGTCCGGGCGCCCGGCGTGTCCACCGCGATCGCCGAACAGGCCCGCCATCCAGCGGCCGATCTCCTCGGCGTTGGTCTCGCCCGTGAGACGCGCGGGCGACAGCCGCCCGCCCGCAAGCACCGCGATGCGGTCGCAGATGTCGAAGAGCTCTTCGAGCTCTTCCGAAATCACGAGGATCGCCACGCCGCGCGCCGAGAGGTCGAGCAACTGCTGCCGGATGAACGCCGCCGCGCCAACGTCCACGCCCCAGGTGGGCTGCGCGACCACCAGCACCTTCGGCGCCTGCAGGATCTCGCGCCCGACGATGTACTTCTGCAGATTGCCGCCCGAGAGGCTCTGGGCCAGCGCGTCGGGCCCGCCGCAGCGTACGTCGAAGGCCTCGATGCAGCGCTCGGCGAACGCGCGCATCGCGCCGGTCCTGAGCCAGCCCGAGCGCACCATCCCCTGGCGATGCCCCGTGAGCAGCGCGTTTTCCGAGAGCGACATCGCCGGCACGGCGCCGCGCCCGAGCCGCTCCTCGGGCACGAAGGCGAAGCCCAGCCTGCGCCGCGCACCGGCGGAAAGACGCGCGGCGGGCTTGCCGCAGATCGTCACGGTATCGGCGGCCGCGCCGTGGCGGCCCGCCCGGGACTGGAAGGCGTCGCGCGCCTCGCCCGAGAGCGCGGCGAGCAATTCCGCCTGGCCGTTGCCGGACACGCCGGCAATCCCGAGGATCTCGCCCGCGTGCACGGCGAACGTGACGTCGTCGAGCGAAGTGCCGAACGGGTCCTCGCTGGGCATCGACAGATGCTTCACGTCGAGCAGCACGTCACCCGGCGTATGCGCGCGGCGCGTATAGTCGGGCAGCTCGTGCCCCACCATCAGCCGCGCGAGCGAGGCATGCGTTTCCTCACGCGGAATCACGTTGCCGGTCACCTTGCCCCCGCGCAGCACCGTGGCCGTGTCGCAAAGCTCCTGGATTTCATCGAGCTTATGGCTGATGTAGAGAATGCTGCAGCCTTCCGATGCAAGCCGGCGCAAGGTTCCGAATAGCTTGCGCACGGCCTGCGGCGTGAGCACCGAGGTCGGCTCGTCCATGATCAGCAGGCGCGGGTTCTGCAGCAGGCAGCGCACGATCTCCACGCGCTGCCGCTCGCCCACGGTGAGGCTGTGCACGTGGCGCTGCGGATCGACGTCGAGCCCGTATTGCGCCGACACCTCGCGGATGCGCTGACCGAGCGCCTTGAGGTCGAACGCCTCGTCGAGCGAGAGCGCGATGTTCTCGCCCACGGTGAGCGTTTCGAACAGCGAGAAGTGCTGGAACACCATGCCAATGCCGAGCTTGCGCGCCGCAGCCGGGTTCGGGATGTCGACCGTCTCGCCTTCCCAGCGGATCTCGCCCGCGTCCGGGCGCACGGCGCCGTAGACGATCTTCATGAGCGTGCTCTTGCCCGCGCCGTTCTCGCCGAGCAGCGCATGAATCTCGCCGGGCGCGACCGTCAGCGTGACGTTGTCGTTCGCGCGCACGGCGGGATATTGCTTCGTGATGCCCGCAAGCGCGAGCCGTGGGACGCGCGCGTCTGCGCCCCCCGCGTGTGGACTGCCGGCCAGACGTGAAGAAGAATCGCCCATGGAGGTTCCGCCGTAGTACGTTATGGCTATCTGTGTTTTGACGTGGTGCGATGTCGCTCGATATTGCGGCGAGCCCCCGTAAAGCCTCGCCGTGTGAAATGACAATACCCTGTTAGCCGTGCCAGCGTCGAGCCGCCAAAAATCCGCGTACCCCGCGCGGAATGGGCTCGGCAGCGGGGCTTAGTGGAAAGCCTCCCTTGACTGCCTTTGCTGTTCATATTAAAAAACGTATACTCACAAAGCCCCTCGATCAGCCTAAACATATAATCCGGAGAGTTCATGAGCCAGCAACGCGAGGCGATCGACACGTACCTCTTGCGCGTCTTGCACACCCTTTTGATGGAGCGCAGCGTCACGCGCGCCGCCGTCAAGCTCAATCAATCGCAACCTGCGATCAGCGCGGCGCTGCGGCGCCTGCGCGACATCACCGGCGACCCGCTCCTCGTGCGCGGCAAATCCGGCATGGTGCCCACCGAATACGGCCTGCGCCTGCTCGAACCCGTGCAGAATGCCCTGCGTGAGATCGAGCGCATTCGCTTCCAGCAACACAATTTCGATCCGGCCACGTCCATCCGCTGCTATCGCATCGGTTGCCCGGACTACCTGAACGTGCTGTTCGTGCCCACCGTGGTCGAGCGTTTTCGCCAGGCCGCGCCCAACGCCACGCTCGAGTTTCATTCGCTTGGGCCCTCGTTCGACTACGAGCTCGCGCTCGAGGAGGGCAAGCTCGATATCGTGATCGGCAACTGGCCCGAGCCGCCCGAGCAATTGCACCTCTCGAACCTGTTCGTCGACCAGATCGTCTGCCTGATGAGCAATACGCACCCGTTCGCCAAGCGCGGCGGGCTCACGCTCGACCAGTACCTGAACGCGCCGCACCTCGCGCCCACGCCCTACTCCGTGGGCCAGCGCGGCGCCATTGACGTGCACCTCGCGCGCGAGCGCCTCAAGCGCCACGTGGTCGTCACGCTGCCGTACTTCAACCTCGCGCCCTACGTGCTCATCAAGTCGGATCTCGTCTTCACCACGACGCGCCTGTTCGCCGACCATTACGCGCGCTTCCTGCCGCTCACGGTCGTGCCCGCGCCGCTCGATTTCCCGCCGATGCAGTACTACCAGTTGTGGCATGAGCGCTGTCATTACTCGGACGAAGTACGCTGGTTACGCAGCCTCGTCACCGAAGCAACGAAAACGCTGATCGACAAGCCCTGAACGGTGCGTGACGCGGCCGCGGCGAGATGACCGCCCGCCTTTGCGTCACGGCACTTTCAACGTAGTTCCACCACGGGCGGCCCGCACATGCGCGCCGCCCGCTTCATTCCTACCCGCTCTTTTATCTCGCCGACTGCACGAGCTGCCCTGCGAGCCGGTTATGCCGCTCGATCACGGGTCCGAGCTCGACCGTTTGCAGCACACCTTCCTTCACGACGATCCGCCCGCCGATCACCGAGAGCGCGACCTGCGACGGCGCGCAGAACACGAGCGCCGCCACCGGATCGTGCAACGCACCGGCAAAGAGCGGCTGGCGCAGGTCGAAAGCGACGAAATCGGCGGCCATGCCCGGGGCGAGCGCGCCGATGTCGTCGCGGCCCAGCACCTGCGCGCCGCCCAGCGTGGCGATCTCGAGCGCCTCGCGCGCGGTCATCGCGTCGGGGCCGAAGCCCACGCGCGCGAGCAGCATCGCCTGACGCGCTTCGGCCACCATCTGCGCGCCGTCGTTCGAGGCGGAGCCGTCCACGCCGAGGCCGACCGGGACGCCCGCGAGACGCATTTTCTTGACAGGCGCGATGCCCGAGGCCAGCCGCATGTTCGAGCACGGGCAATGCGCGACGCCGGTGCCGGTGCGCCCGAACAGGCCGATGCCGTGCTCGTCGAGCTGCACGCAGTGGGCGTGCCAGACGTCGCGGCCCACCCAGCCCAGATCCTCGGCGTACTCGGCCGGCGTCATGCCGAACTTTTCGCGGCTATAGGCGATGTCGTTGACGTTCTCCGCGAGGTGCGTGTGCATGGAGACGCCATAGTGGCGCGCGAGCGTCGCCGACTCGCGCATGAGGTCGCGGCTCACGGAGAACGGCGAGCACGGCGCCACCACGACGCGCAGCATCGCGTACCGGCCCTCGTCGTGATACGTCTCGATGAGACGCTGGGTATCGGCGAGAATCGCGTCTTCGTTTTCGACCACGGAGTCGGGCGGCAGGCCGCCGTCCTTCTGGCCGACGCTCATGCTGCCGCGGCTCGCGTGAAAGCGCATGCCGATCTGCTGGGCGGCGCGGATGCTGTCGTCGAGACGGCTGCCGTTCGGGTAGATGTAAAGATGGTCGCTCGAGGTCGTGCAGCCGGAGAGCAACAGCTCAGCCATGGCCGTGAGCGTCGAGACCTCGATCATCTCGGGCGTGAGGTTCGCCCAGACCTTGTAGAGATTCGTGAGCCAGCCGAACAGCTCGGCGTCCTGCGCGGCGGGCACGGCGCGCGTGAGGCTCTGGTACATGTGATGGTGCGTGTTGACGAGCCCCGGCGTGATGATATGGCCGCTCGCGTCGATTACCTCGTCGGCCGTGGCCGGCAGACTTTCCGTCGGGCCGACCGCGACGATGCGGTTGTCTTCGACGTAGATGCCGCCGCCGCGGATCTCGCGCCGCGTGTCGTCCATCGTCACCAGCATGTCGGCGTTCTTCACCAGCAGGGTCTTGCCGCGACCTTGCCCTGCGCCCTGGGCGTTCGATGTGCGGTTGGTGGGTTCCATCGTGTCTGTTCGCTCCGTTGTCTTGCCGCGGTGCACGCCTCGCGCTGCTTAGCACGCCGTACGCCGCGTTTGAGATACCGTGAATGTGAATCAGACGCCCTCGCCGCACGCGCCGGTCATCGGGGAACCCGGTGCCGACGCGTCCCGACTGAAGACGCCGCTGGCCCGGTTACCCAGCGCCTGGCGCCGTCTTCGGGACGCGCGGCCCACCTTCCGGCGAGCCGCGCATGAGCGTTACCTTCCACGGCCAAAAAAACGCTGACAATTCGCCCAGACGAGATACCCGAATTCACGCGATTCATATAAAGGTCGATTTTTGGCAGGTTTACGATGCTGCCATGGGTGAAAACCCGAACTTCGAACGGGCCGAAAGCCCCATGGAGCAAGGCTCCGAGCGCGAGGCACATGCTGCCGGCATTATCTTTCCTATCGCTCGCGCGCTTATGCCGCAATCGTTCTTAAAATGCGTGCACGGCGCTCGCTTCGATCCGCCGACGGGTATGTAGCCACAGCTGATGTGGAGCCTCGATCCGCCGCAAGAATCTTCGGATTCATCGGATCGGGCTTCCGCCGAAACCTCGCAATGACACCAGGAAAAGACAAGGAAAACTGCGAATGGGCAAGCTGACTACCCACGTGCTCGACACCGCGAACGGCCGTCCCGGCGCGGGCATCAAGGTCGAACTCTTTGCGCTCGACGGCGAGGCACGCCGTGCGCTGAAGACCGTTACGACCAACCACGACGGCCGCTGCGACGAACCGCTGCTCGAAGGCACGGCACTCGCCACGGGCGAATACGAACTGGTGTTCCATGCCGGCGACTACTTCGCCGCGCTCGGCGCCAAAGTGCCGGAACCGCGCTTCGTGGACCGCGTCGTGCTGCGTTTCGGCATCGCCGACACCGGCGCGCACTACCACGTGCCGCTGCTCGTTTCGCCGTGGGCGTACAGCACCTATCGCGGTAGCTGAGCGGCCCTGCGAGATCCAAGAACGCATAACAGCATAGCAACGAGACTGGCGGCAAGCGCGCGCGAGCGACGCCCCGCTTTTGCGGCGCCACACTTTCTCATGGCGTTTGGCGCGAGGCCGGTTCCCCCGGGTCCTGCGCGCCGCCCCCCAGTCAGCGCGAGACGCATCGCCGTCCGCGCGCAACGAATCAGGAGTGGAGGAGTTTCATGGAAGGCTTTATTACCGACTGGCTGAACCTCGCGTTGCGCTGGTTCCACGTCATCGCGGCCATCGCCTGGATTGGCGAATCGTTCTACTTCGTCGCGCTCGACAACAGCCTCAAACCGCCTACGGACCCGAACCAGAAGCGTCGCGGCGTGTTCGGCGAGCTGTGGCACGTGCACGGCGGCGGCTTCTACAACATGCAGAAGTACACCGTCGCGCCGCCCGAAATGCCGGACGACCTGCACTGGTCGAAGTGGCCCTCGTACACGACGTGGCTCTCGGGCGCGTCGCTGTTCACGGTGCTGTACCTGATGGCGCCGAACACGTACCTGATCGACAAGAACGTGCTCGACATGGGTCCCGTGGTCGCGATCTTCTCGGCGCTCGGCTTCCTCGCCGCCGGCTGGATCGTCTACGACTCGCTGTGCCGCCTGCTCGGCACCAACGACAAGCTGCTCGGCGTGTGCGTCGGCATCTACGTCGTGGTCGCAGCCTACCTCGCTTGCCACATCTTCTCGGGCCGCGCAGCGTACCTGATCATGGGCGCGATGCTGGCGACGATCATGTCGGCGAACGTGTTCTTCGTGATCATCCCCGGTCAGCGCAAGATGGTCGCAGCGATGCTCAAGGGTGAAACGCCGAACCCGATCTACGGCAAGCGCGGCAAGCAGCGCTCGGTGCACAACACCTACTTCACGCTGCCCGTCGTGTTCGCGATGCTGTCGAACCACTACGCGATGACCTACTCGCACGCCTACAACTGGGCCGTGCTCGTCGTGATCATGCTGGCCGGCGCGCTGATTCGCCAGTTCTTCGTGATGCGTCACCGTGGTCAGCAGCTGTGGTATCTGCCGATCGGCGGCGTGGTGCTGATGTTCGTCGCACTGGTCTGGACGCTGCCGCGCCCGGTCGTGCCGCAAGCCGAAGCCGCGAACGCCCCGACGCTCAAGATCTCGGACATCCAGCCGATCCTGACGCAGCGCTGCGCGACCTGCCACTCGGCACACCCGACGATGATGGGCTCGGCACCTGCCGGCGTGATGTTCGATACGCCCGATGAAATCTCGCAGAACGCCCAGCGGCTGTATCAGCAGGCCGTCACGCTCAAGGCCATGCCGCTCGGCAACGTCACGCACATGACCGACGACGAGCGTCAAAAGATTGCCGCGTGGTTCGAAGGCGGCGCGAAGCAGTAATCGCCGTCTAGTCACGGTTCAAGCAGTCAGGCAGGACGAAAAAAGCCCGAAGCTCAGCGCTTCGGGCTTTTTTCTTTGGGCGGCCAGGCAATAAACGGGTGCGACGCTTAGGGAGCGAGTGGTACGTAGCCGTTACGCAGGGCTGGCGCCGCCGGTGCCATGTCCGATGCAGATAGCGCCCGTGGTGCACGCGGTGCTGGCGTGGCCGTTGTTGATGTCGCTGGTGCTGGTGCTGGTGCAGTCGATGTTGGTGGCACTGGCGCAGTCGCTGATGCCGGTGCTGATGCCGGTGCTGATGCCGGTACTGGTGCTGGCGCGGCCATGACGGCGCCACGCGGCGGCAGTGTCACCTCGCGTTTCGGCTCCGCGGAAGCCTCGCTTTGCGCCGACGCTCGCGCGACAACAGGCAAAACAGGACCGGTTTCCCGCACCAACGGCCCGTCAGTGCGCGGCGTCGCTGTTACGGCTGCGCGCGGACCACTGACGATTTTCTCTACGGCATTCACGTCGCGGCGCGCCGACGCCTTGCCTGCATCAGCCTGGCCGCCTGCGGCTGGCAGCGGCTGTGCTGGCAGCGCCGGCATTGCCGCCCTGCTCACCTGCTCGCGTTCTTGTCCCCCGCCCTCCGTAAAGAGCTGCGCATTGATGCGCCCGACTTCGTCGAGATCGAGCGTAGCGGTTTGCGAGAGCAGCTTGAGCAAAGCGAGCACGGCGTCGTAGCGCGCGCGTATCAGGTCGCGCCGGCTCGCATAGAGCGTATCGGTCGCGCGCAGCACATCGAGGCTCGTACGGCTCCCCACGCCGAAGCCAATGCGGGTCGCGTCGAGCGCCGTCTGCGCGCGCCCCACGACCTGCTCCAGCGCATTCACGCGCGCCTCGCCCGAGCTCACGCGCAGCCACGCGTCGCGCGCGCCGGCGCCCGAGTCGCGCACCGCCGCGTCGAGCTCATCGCGCGCCTTGTCTTCCAGCGCCGTCGCCTCGGCCACTTTCGCCGTGATCTCCCCGCCCGAGAAAATGGGAATCGTGACGGAGACCATGCCGGTCGTCGTCGTCGTGGGTCTCGAATAGCCGCCCGCCGCACCGGCCGGCGTGTGGGTAACCTGCAAGTCGACCGTCGGATAACGTCCCGCGCGCGCCTTTTCGGTCTCGAATTTCGCGATCTGCAGCGCCACCTCGCCGATCTGCACCGTATAGCCGCGCGACTGCGCCTGGGTGACCCACGGTTCGACGTCGGGGGGCTGCAACTTCGGTGCGCCGCCGGGCGGCAGCGGCGCAAGCGTCTCCACGCTCTTGCCGGCGATGCGTTCGAGCGCCGCGCGCGCAAGACGCGCCTGGCTCTGCGCATCGAGCAACTGCAGTTGCGCCTGCGCACGGCTCGCCTCGCCGTCCTGCACGTCGATCAGCGTCGCCTCTCCGGCCGCCTTCGCGCGCATGACCAGCGCGAGATGCGCATCGAGCGCGCGCAAATAGTCGGTGGCCCGCGCCACTTCGTCGCCGGCGGCGAGCGCGTCGAAATACGCCTGCGCCGCCGCGAGGATGGTGTCCTGGGTGGCGCTGGCCACCTCCAGGCGGCCGCGCGCCACCTCGTAGTCGGCCTGCCGGTACGCGGTCCAGCTCGCCCAGTTGAAGAGCGGCTGCGTCAGCCCGATCGTCCAGCCGCTCTGCCAGTAGTGCTGGGTCGGGAAATCCTCGGTCACGATGCCGTTATAGGCGCGGCCCCATCCGCCGGTGACATGAGGCAGGAGTCCCGCACGCGCTTTGGGGATGGCCTGCGCGGCGGCGCGTGAAGCCGCGCGCGAGGCGGCGAGCGCCGGGTCGTGATCGAGCGCATCGTCGACCACGGAAAGCAGGTCCGCGGCGCGCGCCCCGCTCACGAGCAGCAGGCAGGCAAGTGCGATCGCGCGCACGGCGCGCCGGGGACGAGCGCCGTTCATGCGATGCCCTCCATCGCGGCGCCGGCGTGCTCGCGCTCGACGCGCACGAACGCACCGTCGACGAGCCGGTAGTGCTTCTCGAAGCCCTCGGCCATGGCAACGTCATGCGTGATGACCACGACCGTACGATCGAGTCGCTGGAGCAACGCCGAAATGCGCCGCACGGCAACGGGGTCGAGATTCGAGGTCGGCTCGTCGAGCAGCAACAGCTCGCGCCGCTGATACAGCGCGCGGGCCAGCAGCAAGCGCTGCCGCTGCCCTGCGGAGACATTCGCCAGCGAATCGCTGATGATCGTGCGTGTGCGCATTGGCAAGCGCATCACGTCCTCGAGCAGGCCGACCTCGTCGAGCAGCGCGAGAATGCGTGCTTCGTCGGGATTGCCTTCGAACAGCGAAATGTTGTCGGCGATCGAGCCGCGCAGGATGATGTCGCCCTGCCGCATGTGGACGGCGTGACGGCGGATCTCGTCGACGCTCAGATTGGGCCATGCAATCCCGTTGAGCGTGATCTCGCCTTGCTGCGGCACTTCCGAAGCGGCCAGCAATTTGAAGAGCGTGGACTTGCCCGCGCCCGACGGCCCCGTGATGACGATTTTGTCGCCGCGCGCGATATCGATGCTCGCCCCCGCGAGCACGGGCTGGTCGGAAACGCCGTAGGCGAAGGTCACGTTGCGCACGCCGATGCGCTCGAATTCACGCACCTCGACGGTCTTGTGCATATCGGCGAGCGCCGTATAGCGCTCCGGCTCGCAGGCGACGATATCGTCGACCCGTGCGACGGGCACGCTCAGCATGTAGTACGCAAAGCCCGTATTGATGGTGGCGGCGATCCGCTCGGAAAAGAGCGCCTTGTAGATCATGAACGAGTAGAAGGCGCCGACGGAGAGCACGCCGCCCAGCATCAGCTTTGCGGCGAACCAGGTGACGGCGAGCGTCTCCACGTGCATGAGCAGCTTGAGGACCGCGTCACGCGTGGCCGAAAGCCGGCTGCTCTGGAACAGCGCCGAGGCATAGGTGCGAAAGAGCTCCATATAACGCGCCACGCGGCGCGTCTCGCCTTGCGAGAGCTTGATGAGCGACGCGCCGCGCACGGTCTCGAAGAGCGCGTCGTCGCAACGGGCCCCTTCCTGCAGAACGCGTGCGTGCGCATCGCGCATCGACGCGAAGATCGCCCCTGAAACGATGATGTAGACCGCAAAGATCACCAGCACGACGACAGATAGTTTGGCATTCTGAACAAACATCAACAGCATCGCGAGCAGACCGACCGTCACATCGATGCAGAACGACACGGCCTGACGTGAGCCGAAGACGTTGATCTCTTCCTGGGACTTGAAGCGCGTGAAGATGTCACCGACGTTGCGCTTCTCGAAGTACGCGATCGGCACGCGCAGCAGGTGCGCAAAGAGCCCCTCGGTGGAATTCACGCTGATGCGCGCGTACAGCAACTCGACGAGCACGCCCTGCACGTACTGGCTGAGCGCGCCGACCAGGAAGATCGTCCCGAAGGTGAGCGCGAGCACGTTGAGCAACTCGAGGTTGTCCGCGGCCACGACATGATCGAGCGCGAACGAGCCGAAATACGGCTGCGCGAGGATCGCAAACTGCGCCCCGAGCGCAACGAACAGAATCTTCCCGAACTGGCCCCGCAGTTGCGGATTGAGCGCGCGCAGGCGCGCGAGCGCTGCGGGCACTCGCGAGCGCCGCTTGATGCGCGTGAGCGCCGGGGTTGGCGCGCATTCGATCAGGTAGCCGGAAACGCAAGCGAGGAAGGTGTCCATCGCGATGCGCCGGCGTCCGACCGCTGGATCGAGCAAGGTGACGTAGTTACGTGTCGCGCGCTCGAACACCACGAAATGCGCACCGCCGAAATGGATGATCGAGCCGCGCTTGATTTCGCCGACCTGCGACCCATCGAAGCGGAACGCCTGGACTTCGAGGCCGAAATCGGTTGCCGTATCGTACAGGTCCATCAGCGAAAGACCGTTCGCGGAGATCGGCCGGTACGCCGATAGCTCGCGCACCTCCGTGGCGCGCCCGAAATGCGTGAGCACCATGGCAAGACACGCGTAGCCGCACTCGGCGACTTCGTTCTGGTAGATCACCTGCATTTCAGCCTCGTACGATCTTGAACAGCGGCTCGAGCACCCATTCGGCGATGGTGCGCCGCTCGACGACGACACTCGCGGTCGCCTGCATGCCTGGCAGAATGTCAAAGCGCTGCGAGCCGTAGTGGAACGTGTGGCCGGGCAGCGTGACCCACGCGACGTACTCGTCGCCCTGGTCTGGCGGCATGCCGCCGTTGCCGGCGGCCGCAGCGGCTTCCGGCCCGGTGGGCGCCGACGCTGCAGCGACCGTCGTGCGCGAAATCGAGTCGATACGCGCTTCGTACGAGCCGAAGCGCGCGTAGGGAAACGCGTCGAACTTCAGGCGCACCGTCTGCCCCTCGTGCACGAAACCGCGACGGCGCGACGGAATGCGCAATTCGGCGCGCAGGGGCTGCGTCGGGTCCGTGACGATTACCATGGCGACATCGCCGGGCTGGAGCGTGCTCCCCTGCACGAGACGCGAGAACGTCACCGTGCCGGCTTTCGGCGCGGAAATCGTCGCGTCGCGGCGGTTCTGCTCGAAACGGGCATCCGCTTCCTGAAGATCGCGCGCATGGCTCGCTTCGAGTTCGTTGAGCTGCGCGGTGAGCGAGGTCTGGCTGTTCTGCAGGTCGGCGAGTGCCGCCATAGTCTGCTGCCGACGCGAGGACGCCTCCGCGCGCGCGATACGGCTCTGATGCAGATCCGCGCGCGCCTGCTCGACACGGTCGGCAGCGACATAGTCCGAAACGGATTCGAGCCGCGCGAGCTTCTTTTGCGCCTCGCTCACGAGCAGGCTGTTCTGCGCGCCCTGCACGTCCAGCTCGGCAAGCTCCGCGCGACGGCTCGCTTCGTTCGTGCGTGCCGTGGCGAGCTGGCTCGTGAGATCGATATGCCGCTGCGTATAGCGCGCGTCGGCGGCGCGTCGCTCTTCGTCGCGCACCTGGACATCGAATACGGATCGGCGCACACCATCGCCCGCGAGCGACAAATCGCGCTCGACGCGAAAAAGCGGCTGACCGGCGCTCACCTGCTCGGGTGGCCGAACGTAGATCGACGAAATCAGCCCGCTCGCGCCTTGTATCTTGATTTCCGCAGGCGACACGATCTCGCAGCGCACATCCTGCTTGAGTTCGACTTCATGCGTAAAGGCGAATGCAACGCCCAACACGACGATTGTCGATGCCGCATAGGCAATCCAGCGCCAGCGGATATCCCGAAACTCGGGAAGATAAATCGGTTCCACGTTGTTATAAGTCCCCGCGGCCGGTCATGCCGGCCGATCGTGTATTCTCCGGCGCTACGCGCCGATTGGTCTGCTCGTGCGGCTATTTGTTAAAATTTGTTAAAGATTCCTAACGACTAGTGGCGAAGTGATAGACCGATGGATGCCCGGCGTAGAGCCAATGCGGATAATTTTCCCGGCGCGCAATCTCGATATTGTCGGCGAGACGTTGCGGCGCGGCGGCATCGGCAAGCGCGATGGGCTCGAACATCCTAACCCCGAAGCGCCCTGTCTCAAAGCTCAGATAAAACGGCAGCAGGAGCGCATCCACGGGCGTGCCGATCCGGAAGACGCCGTTGTGCACGCGCGCCGACCTGCCGCCGATCGTCACGCCTACCGTCTCCATCGGATATTTGGCCAGCGTATACGGCGGAACGTCGGAAAACACCACCGCTACGCCGTCGCGACGCAGTGCGCGTAAGACCCTCAAGCCCAAACTGTTGCGGCTCTCGCGACCTTTTTCATCGTAGGTATAGAGGACGCGAAGCGAAGGAATCATCGCAGCGTCGTTGCCGTAAATGTCGCGCGGCACACCGGACACAACCGCCATCGACTCGAGACCCAACACGCGGCGCACTTCGTCGACTACATAGATGTTCGCGTATTGCGATACGTAGTGAAATGGCGAGAGCACCACGACTCGACCGGGTTCGCTGGCCTTGATCTGCTTGATCCGCGAGGCCAGTTGATGCGCGGCAGCTCGCAGATCGGGCCACGCGTCCCGGCGCAGCGCGCGCCCGGCGTAAATACGTTCATCGAGCCACGCTTCGCGCACGTTCGCGCTCATCGTGCGCAACGCCTGCGCGCGCGCGAGGCCGATGTCGATGCGCCCGGTCTCGTAGCGCGACACGCCAGTCGCACGAAGCCGGCCGTCATAGGCCGCCCGGATCATCCAGCTGGCGAGTGCGATTCGCTCGACCGCCACGAAAGGCAGGCATGCGAGCAACCTTCGGCGCAGCGCCAGCCGCCGACTCGCGAGTCGTGCGTAAAGACGTTTGAGTGATTGCGAAAGTGCGCCGGCGGTCATGTCCATGGCCCAACGAAGCGGAACGAACCCAAGCCCGAAAAGAAGAAAGGGGGCGTCCCCCCTTTCGTTCAGCTCAGACGATTAGCGCGGAACCGGCGTCGGATCCGGCTGCGGCTGATTCTTGCACTTGCAGCAACCGCCTGCGAGTTTGGCGTTGGCGAGTTGGCCGCGATCGATTTTTTCCATTTCTGGTTCTCCAGTGTGTAGGTGAAAACCACCCCGTTTTGGTGGCGCGGCTATCTTAACAGGCGGAATTAAATCCAATCCATTGTTGACATATTTTCATATTAATTTACAAAAATCCACAATACTCTCAATTTTATTAGTTTTTCTATCCAATCAATAAGAATATTGATTTATCGCTGACGTCAAGCCGTAAAAATAATCTGTATGGGCTACGCACAAAAAAATTCGTCATCCGAAGCTGATAACAGTTTCCAACCCGAATTAAGAATATTCGTATTCCTGACACCCATGCTCCACCCATAGAGTTGCGCCACGCATCGCCAAAACGTGGCTTTTTTTTCGAGATCCAGACATTCGCGAGGATGTCAGAGGCGCATGCGCGGACTAAAAATCAACTCTAATATGGTTGCCTGAATGAATAAGACCTATCGCTCAGTCTGGAGCGAAACAGACCAAACTTGGGTAGCTGCGCCCGAAACCGCCACGGCACACCGCAAATCTTCGCGCCGGCTCGCCGTCCTCGCCACCGGGGCTGTTGGACTCGCAACAAGCCTCACATCGGGTGCTACCTTTGCCGCGACAGCGGGAACGCTGGGCCAGGGCGGTCTCGAGATTTGCTCGGGCGCAAAGGGGTATGCGTGGGGCTACAGCGGCGGCAGCGAGTCGCTCGACTGCTCGACCGACGGCAAGGGCACAAGCGACGGCCTCGCCTTCTCGCTGAACAACGCTGCGGATACGAAGGGCGGCTATGGGTTCGGCGCGTCGACGGCGCAGGTGGCCGGCTACACGAACGGCACGCTCAATATCCGTGGCGCGAGCGTCATGGTCTATGGCCCGACGACGTTCGACAGCGTCGTCACGATGAGCAACCAGAAGATCGTGCAACTCGCGCCGGGCAAGATTTCGGCGGACAGCACGGAAGCCGTCAACGGCTCGCAGCTCTATGCCATCGCTTCTGGCATCGGCAACGCGGTGCAATACGACTCGCCGGCACAGAGCTCGGTCACCCTGGGCGGCACGAATGCCAGCGCACCGGTCGCGCTGCATAACGTGGCCAATGGCGCGCTGTCGCCTGCCAGCGCCGACGCCGTCAACGGCGCACAGCTCTACGACACGAATTCGCACATCTCGAACCTCGCTGGCGACGTCACCAACATCCAGGGTGACATTACCAACATCAACGGCAAGCTCGCCGATGCGGTGGTCTACGATACGTCGGCGCACGATGCGCTGACGCTCGGCGGCGTGAACGCCAGCAAGCCGGTCGCACTGCATAACGTGGCCAACGGCGACATTTCGGTTGCCAGCACCGACGCGGTCAACGGCGCTCAGCTCTTCGACACGAACTCGCACATCTCGGACCTCGCCGGCGACGTCACCACCATCCAGGGTGACATCACCAACATCAACGGCAAGCTTGCCGATGCCGTGATCTACGACTCGTCGGCGCACGATGCGGTGACGCTCGGTGGCTCGGGCGCCAATCCGGTCGCACTGCATAACGTGGCCAACGGCGACGTTTCGGCTGCCAGCACCGACGCCGTCAACGGCGCGCAGCTCTACGACACCAATTCACACATCTCGGA
>NZ_BAYD01000005.1 GCF_000685075.1 Paraburkholderia oxyphila NBRC 105797 | reverse complement strand
GATCACGGGCGCGGCGGCGCTGCACGCGGGCGCGGCGGCGGCGCTGCTCGCTCAACCGTCCACCTGGCCGTGGGCAGCGGGTGGCGTGATCGCCTCGCATCTCGCGCTGACCGCGGCGGGACTCTGGCCGAAGAGCGCGCTGCTCGGCCCTAACTGGACGCGCCTGCCAGAAATCCGTGCAATGGGGCCCGAACTGGCGCCGGACGAGGCGGACGACGGCACGGACCGCCGCATCGCGCTCACCATTGACGACGGCCCCGACCCCGACGTGACCCCGCGCGTGCTCGACCTGCTCGACCAATACGGCGCGCGGGCGACGTTCTTCTGCATCGGCGATCTGGCGCGGCGGCACCCGCGCTGCATCGAGGCGATCGTCGCGCGCGGCCATGCCGTCGAAAACCACAGCCAGCGGCACCGGCACACGTTATCACTCTCCGGGCCCGGCGCGCTGCGGCGCGAGATCGAAGCCGCGCAGCGCACGCTCACCGAGATCAGCGGGATGCGCCCGCTCTTTTTCCGCGCCCCGGCGGGCCTGCGCAATCCGTTTCTCGAACCAGTGCTGTGCGGGCTCGGCCTGCAGCTCGCGAGCTGGACGCGGCGCGGCTTCGACACGCGCGAGCGCGACGCCCGCAAGGTCGCGCAGCGCCTGCTGCACGGCCTCGCGCCTCGCGACATCCTGCTCGTGCACGACGGCCACGCGGCGCGCGGCCCGAACGGCCAGCCCGTGGTGCTCGAAGCGCTGCCCGAGGTCCTGCGCGCCGCCGCCAGCGCGCAACTGCGCTGGACGACGCTGCGCGAAGTGCTCAACCCGGCGCTCGACCCGGTACTCAACCCGATGTTCAACCCCGCACTCGCCCCGGAACCAGCGCACGCGGGCGGCGCGCCTGTTGCGCGGCAAGCTGAAGGCGGCCGCCCGCCAGCCGGGGTTCCGGGCCGGAATGGGGCCGGTCACCCCCCATTTGATAAAATTTGATGAGGATCAATGCTCCGCGAGGCCCACGTTTGAGTTGCCCGCGCGGCGCGCACTTCAGTCACCGGATTCGACCTTCGTGAAACCTCTACTGCTCTCGCACTACACCGCCACCAGCTGCCTCGGGCGCGGGCTCGACGCGACGCTCGACGCGCTGCGCCGCCAGCGCGGCGGCCTCGCGCCGTGCGATTTCGAGCGCGCGGAGCTCGACACCTGGATCGGCGCGGTAGAGGGCGTCGAAGCCGAGCCCATGCGCGCCGATCTAGCCGATTACGCGTGCCGCAACAACCGTCTCGCGCAGCTCGGCCTCACGCAGGACGGCTTCGCCGCGCACGTCGAGCGGACCATCGCGCGGCATGGCGCGGACCGCGTGGGCGTGTTCGTCGGCACGAGCACGAGCGGCATCCTCGAAACCGAGGACGCCTACCGCCGGCGCGACCCGCAGACCGGCGCGCTGCCCGCGGGGTTCCATTACGCGGAAACCCACAACCCCTACTCCGTGGCCTCGTTCGTGCGCGCGTACTTCGCGCTGCGCGGCCCGGCCATGGCGATCTCCTCGGCGTGCTCGTCGGGCGCGAAGGTGTTCGGCTCCGCGCGCCGCATGATCGAGGCGGGGCTCATCGACGCCGCGGTCGTGGGCGGCGTCGATTCGCTGTGCCTCACGACGCTGTACGGCTTCAATTCGCTCGAACTGCTCTCGCGCAAGCCGTGCCGGCCGTTCGACGTGGCGCGCGACGGCATCTCGATCGGCGAGGCGGCGGCGTTCGCGCTCGTCGAGCGCTTGCCCGAGGCGCGCGAGACGGTCGATGAAAACGCCGTGCTGCTGCTCGGCGTGGGCGAATCGAGCGACGCGCATCACATGTCCTCGCCGCATCCCGAAGGGCTCGGCGCGCGCGCCGCCATCGAGCAGGCGCTCGCGATGGCGGGCATCGCGCCGGCCGGGATCGGCTACATCAACCTGCACGGCACCGCGACGCCGAGCAACGACGCCGCCGAGAGCCTCGCGGTGCGCGCCTTCTTCGAGGGCACGCCGTGCAGCTCGACCAAGGGCGCGACCGGCCACACGCTGGGCGCGGCGGGCGCGCTGGAGGCCGTGGTGTCCGCGCTCGCGCTGCGCCACCGCTTCGTGCCCGCGGGCGTGAACACGACGCAGCCCGATCCGGCGCTGGGCCTCGATTACGTGCTGCAAAGCCGCGATGCCGACTTGCACACCGTCCTCAGCAATTCGTTCGGCTTCGGCGGCACGAATTGCAGCCTGATTTTTGGCCGCGCGGACCCCGCGCTGCGCGAGCCGCGAGCGTGAACCCGCCATGAAATTGCGAGCCTCCATCGAAAGCATCGGCCTGATCGGGCCCGGCCTCGCCGGCTGGCCGCAGGCCGCCGAGGTCCTCGCGGGCCGCGCGCCGTGGACGCACGCGCGCACCGAGCTGCCGCCCGCTGCGGGCCTGCCGAACGCCGAGCGGCGCCGCGCCGCGCCGGTCGTGAAAACCGCGCTGGCCGTGGGCCACGCAGCCGTGGCCGCGAGCGGCCGCGACGGCGCGACGCTCGCCACCGTGTTCGCCGCGTCGGGCGGCGATGGCCAGAACTGCCACGCGATCTGCGAAATGCTCGCGGGCGACGACCGCCAGATCTCGCCCACGCGCTTTCACAACTCGGTGCACAACGCGGCGGCCGGCTATTGGAGCATCGCGTCGCGCTCGCGCGCCACGTCGAACGTGCTCTGCGCGCACGACGGCAGCTTCGCCGCGGGCCTGCTGGAGAGCCTGTGCCAGATCGCCGTGGATGGCGTGCCGAGCCTGCTGATCGCCTACGAGACCGACTATCCCGAGCCACTGCACACGGTGCGGCCGATCGCCGACGCGTTCGGCGTGGCGCTCGTGCTCGCGCCGGCAAGCGATGACGATGCCAACGCGCACGTGCCAGCAAACGCGCTGGCGTGCATCGAAGTGAAGCTCACCGACGCGCCGGTCACGACGCTCGCCTCCCCCGAGCTCGAAGCCCTGCGCGCCGGCAATCCCGCTGCGCGCGGACTGCCGCTGCTCGAAGCGATTGCGGCGGGGCGCGCGGCGAGCGTGGTGATCGACTATCTGCCCGAGACGCGCGTGCGCATCGACGTGACGCCAGCGGGCACGCACGCGGAGCGCTCGCGATGACGCAAGACGTTTTGCACGGCGCGCCGCCCGTGGCGTCACCCGACACGACGGCCGCGACGCCCTCGACACCCTCGGCGCCCCATGCCGCGCCGCTCGGGCGCGCGTGGATCGCCGCGCATATTCCGCACAGCGGCGCGATGTGCCTGCTCGACAGCGTGGACGCATGGGACGACACGCGCATCCGCTGCACGGCGAACAGCCACCGCGACGCTCATAATCCGTTGCGTTCGCAGGGCCGGCTGGCCTCGGTCTGCGGGATCGAGTACGCGGCACAGGCGATGGCCGTGCATGGCGCGCTCACCGGCATGCGCGACGGCGTGCCGGACCAGCCGCAAGCGGGCCGGCCGCGCGTGGGCTATCTCGCGAGCGTGCGCGGCGTCGAAGCGCACGTGGCGCGCCTCGATACGTTCGAGGCGCCGCTCACCGTGGAAGCCGAGCGCATGAGCGGCGACGGCAACACCGTCCTCTACGGCTTCACGCTTCGCTGCGGCGACGCGGTGCTGCTGACCGGGCGCGCCGCCGTGATGCTCGACGCGTCCGGCGCGCTCGCCAGGGCGACCGATAACAGTCTCAAGGGAGAACGAACATGAAAAAAACACGACAAATCGTGCTGGCCGCGCTGCTGCTCGGCATGATGAGCTCGGCCGCCTACGCCGACCTCCACGAAGTGAAAGAGGACATCAAGCGCGACTCGAAAGAGGCCGCGGTAAAAACCGGCCACGCCGCGCGCGACTTCGGCCACGCCACCGCGCATGCGGCGAAGACGGTCGGCCACGGCATCGCGAACGCCTCGCGCGAGGGCTGGGACGCCACCAAGCGCACCACGAAGCGCGTGTTCCACAAGGACGAAAGCAGCCGGGAAGCGGGAAAGACCGAGACGTGATGCCGTGACGGCACGCCTGACGCCCCGCCAGCGGCCTTCAAACCCGCCTCAAACCCGCTAATTCCCTCCCCCGAACGGCCAATTTTCCCGTCTTGCGCCCGCGACAAGGCAAAATACGGGTTTTGAGCCCGCGCCGGGCTCATGTTTTTCCTGCCGGCTGCCGCTCGCGGGGGCTCGAACGCGCTCCCCGCCGTCACACGCTGGACGTCCCCATGACGTACCGTAAGCGCCTCGACGCGAGGCCGGCTGGACCGCTCGCCCAGGCGAGCGAGCCCACTGGAGCTGTTTTGATGACCGAAACCAAGATTTCCTTCGCAGGCAGGCTCGCGCTTGCCTTCGGATCGTTCTTCGCGATCCTCGGCAACGCCGAGCTGGCCGCCGGCGTGCGCCGCCTGCGCAACGGCGAAACCATCGCACCCGCTGCCGCGCCGCGCACTCCTGCTCCGGCCGCCGCGCCCGTCGCCAAGCCCGCGCCCGCAGCCGCACCGGCCCCCGCGCCCGCCATCGAAGAAGCCAGCCCGCAGTCGGCGCTGCAACTGCTGGGCCTGCTCCAGCGCAACGCCCGCTTCGTCGATTTCGTCGAGGAAGACATCGCCAACTACGGCGACGCCGACATCGGCGCGGCCGCGCGCCTCGTGCACGAGGGCTGCCGCGCGACGCTGCGCGAGCACTTCACGATCCGCCCGGTGCGCACGGAGGCCGAAGGCAGCCGCGTGACCATCGCCGAAGGCTTCGACGCCACCGCCATCCGCCTGACCGGCAACGTGGTCGGCGCGGCGCCGTACAACGGCACGATCAGCCACCGCGGCTGGCGCGTCGACGACGTCAAACTACCCAAGCTCGTGAAATCGCACGACGCCAAGGTCCTCGCACCGGCAGAGGTGGAACTGTGAGCGAACCGCGTTATTCCATCGGCGTCGACCTCGGCACGACGCATTGCGCCCTGTCCTGGGTGGACCTCGCCGGCAGTGACGGCGAAAAAGCCACCCAGGGCGTGCTCCCCGTCACGCAATTGACCGCGCCCGGCGCGATCGAGTCGCCCGAGCTGCTGCCGTCGTTCCTCTACCTGCCCAACGCGGGCGAGCTGACGCCGGGCGACCTCACGCTGCCCTGGACCGCCACGCGCGGCTACGCCGTGGGCGAAATGGCGCGCAGCCGCGGCGCCGGCACGCCCATCCGCCTCGTGTCGAGCGCGAAGAGCTGGCTGTGCCATCCCGGTGTGGACCGCCGCGCCGCGATCCTGCCCAACGACGCGCCGCCCGAAGTCGCGCGCGTCTCGCCGCTCGAAAGCTCGATCCGCTACCTCACGCACCTGCGCGAGGCATGGGATCACACGCACCCCGACGCGCCGTTCGCCGATCAGGACGTAACTGTCACAATCCCGGCCTCGTTCGATCCGGCCGCGCGCGAGCTCACCGCCGAAGCCGCGCAGGCCGCCGGCTACACGCGCATGACGCTGCTGGAGGAACCCCAGGCCGCGCTCTATAGCTGGATCCAGAAGAGCGGTGGCGCATGGCGCAAGGAAGTCAAGGTCGGCGACATCATCCTCGTGGTGGATGTGGGCGGCGGCACGACCGACCTCTCGCTGATCGCGGTGGTCGAGCGCGAAGGCAACCTCGAGCTGCACCGCGTGGCCGTGGGCGAGCACATCCTGCTCGGCGGCGACAACATGGATCTCGCGCTCGCCCACGTGGTCGCGCGCAAGCTCGCGGCGCAGGGCACCCAGGCCGATCCGTGGCAGCTGCGCGCGCTCACCTATGCGTGCCGCTCGGCCAAGGAGACGCTGCTCTCCGACCCGAGCGTGGAGACCGTGCCGCTCGTCGTGCCGAGCCGCGGCTCGAAGCTGATCGGCGGCTCGATCCGCACCGAACTCACGCGCGCCGAACTCACGCAGATCATCCTCGAAGGCTTCTTCCCGCCAGTGGATGCGGCGGCGCGGCCCGTCACGCGCGCCCGCGCCGGCCTCACGCAGCTCGGCCTGCCCTACGCGCAGGACGCCGGCGTGACGCGCCACCTCGCGGCGTTCCTCGGCCGCCAGGTGGGCGCGCTCGCGGAACTCGAAGGCCTCGGCGCGCCCGTGGCGAGCGCCCAGGGCGCGAGCTTCCTGCATCCCACGGCAGTGCTGTTCAACGGCGGCGTGTTCAAGTCGTCGCTGCTTTCGGAGCGCGTGCTCGAGATCCTCAATGGCTGGCTCGCGGCCGAAGGCGCGCCGGCCGCACGCCTGCTGGGCGGCGCGGACCTCGACCTCGCGGTCGCGCGCGGCGCGGCGTACTACGGCTATGTGAAGCGCGGCAAGGGCGTGCGCATCCGCGGAGGCACGGCGCGCGCGTACTACGTGGCGATCGAATCGGCCATGCCCGCGGTGCCGGGCCTCGAGCCGCCGGTCTCGGCGCTCTGCGTCGCGCCCTTCGGCATGGAGGAAGGCACGGACGCGGCGCTGCCGCCGCAGGAGTTCGGCCTCGTGGTGGGCGAGCCGGTGCACTTCCGCTTCTTCGGCTCCTCGGTGCGCCGCCAGGACCAGGTGGGCACGTTGCTCGACTACTGGTCGGCGGAAGAGCTTCAGGAACTCGAAGAGATCCAGGCCACGCTGCCAAGCGAAGGCCGCACGCCTGGCGAAGTCGTGCCGGTCAAGCTGCACGCGCGCGTGACCGAAGCCGGGACGCTCGAGCTCGAGGCCGTGCCGAGCGGCAGCAACGAGCGCTGGAAGGTCGAATTCGACGTGCGCGGCGGCGCTAGCGCCTGAAGCGGCCCAACCGTCTCTTGAGCACGATGAAGCGATACGTCGTAGGCATAGACCTCGGAACGAGCAACACCGTCGTTGCCTACGCCGAAGCGGGCGCGGACGAGATCCGCGTCTTCGATATCGAGCAGCTCACCGCGCCCGGCGAGGTGAGCGCGCAGCCGCTCCTGCCCTCGTCGCGCTATCACCCGGCGCCGGGCGAGCTCGCGCCCGGCGCCGTGCAACTGCCCTGGCCCGCGGCCGCGGCGCCGGAAGGCGCGGCAGAAGCGGTTGCGCCTGTCGTCGGCCGCCTCGCACGCACGCTCGGCGCCCAGGTGCCGGGCCGGCTCGTCGCCAGTGCGAAGAGCTGGCTTTCGCATGCCTCGGTGGACCGGCTCGCGCCCATCCTGCCGTGGGGCGCGCCCGACGAAGTCGGCAAGGTCTCACCGGTGGACGCGAGCGCGAGCTATCTCGCGCACGTGCGCGCCGCGTGGAACCATCGCTTCCCGCACGCGCCGCTCGAAGAACAGGACGTAGTGCTCACCGTGCCCGCCTCGTTCGACGACGGCGCGCGCGCACTGACGCTCGAAGCGGCGCGGCGCGCGCGGCTGCCCACGCTGCGCCTGCTCGAAGAGCCGCAGGCCGCGTTCTACGACTGGCTGTTCCACCATCGCGGGACGCTGCAGGCCGAGCTCGCGCAGACGCGCCTCGTGCTCGTCTGCGACGTGGGCGGCGGCACCACCGACCTCACGCTCATCAAGGTGCAGGTCGAGAACGGCGAGCCGCAGCTGAGCCGCATCGGCGTGGGCAACCACCTGATGCTGGGCGGCGACAACATGGACCTCGCGCTCGCGCATCTGGCCGAAAGCCGGCTCGCGGGCGACAACGCGCGTCTCTCCGCCGCGAGCCTCTCGCAGCTCGTCGAGCGCTGCCGCGTCGCGAAGGAGCAATTGCTCGGCGACGCCGCGCCCGATGCGGTCGGCGTGACGCTGCTCGGCGCGGGCTCACGGCTGATCGGCGGCGCGCGCACGACCCAGCTCACGCGCGACGAGGCCGAGCGCATCGTCGTGGACGGCTTCTTTCCCGCAGGCGGCCCCGACGAACTGCCGCGCCGCTCGCGCGCGGCGATCGTCGAATTCGGCCTGCCCTATGCCGCCGACGCGGCGGTGACACGCCATATCGCGGCGTTCCTGCATCGCTTCGCCGCGCAGTCGCGCGAGGCGCTGGGCGTGGCGGACAGCGGGGCAACGCCTTTGCCCGTGCCCGACACGCTGCTGCTCAACGGCGGCGTGTTCCGCGCGCAAGCGCTGGCCGGCCGACTGCACGAGACGCTGAGCACGTGGCGCGAAGCGCCCCTCACCGTGCTGCAAAACGACCAACCCGACGTGGCGGTCGCGCGCGGCGCGGTCGCCTACGCGCTGGCGCGCTCGGGACGCGCGCCGCGCATCGGCGGCGGCTCGCCGCGCAGCTACTTCCTCGTGCTCGACGAGGAGACCGGCAAAAGCGCGGACGACGATGCAAGAACGCGCGGCGTCTGCCTGCTGCCGCGCGGCACCGAGGAAGGCCACGAAGTGCGCCTCGACGACCGCGTGTTCGCGTTGCGTCTCGGCCATCCCGTGCAATTCCACCTGGTCTCGACGGTCGCCGATACGGCGTGGCGGCCTGGCGAGATCGCCGAGATTTCGTCGGCGGACTTCGTGCGGCTGCCGCCGCTGTCCACCGTGGTGCAGCGCCAGAATGCCCAGGGCGTACAAGGTGCTCAGGGTGCTCGCGCGGAACAGGAACGGCCGGTGAAGCTCACGGCACAACTGACCGAAGTGGGCACACTGGAAGTCGGCTGCATCGCCACCGACGACGACGCGCAACGCTGGCTGCTCGAATTCCAGCTGCGCCGCGACGAAGCCTCAGGCACCGAGGCGAGCCAGGGCGCGCGCCACGCCGGGCTCGACGAGGCCATCGCCCTGATCGACCGCGTGTTCGGCCCGAAGTCGGCCAAGGTCGACCCCAAGGAAGTCAAGCGCCTGCGCGCGCAGCTCGAACACGGCCTCGGGCCGCGCCAGAACTGGGACGGCCCGCTGCTGCGCGAGCTGTTCGGCGCGCTGTGGGAGCGTGCGGGACGGCGCCGCCGCTCGCCCGATCACGAGCGCCTGTGGCTGAACCTCGCGGGCTTCTGCGTGCGGCCCGGCTTCGGCTATCCGCTCGACGAGTGGCGCGTCGAGCAGCTCTGGACCCTCTTCGACGACGGCATCCAGCACGTCAACGAAGGCCAGGTGTGGTCCGAGTGGTGGACGCTGTGGCGGCGCACGGCGGGCGGTCTCGACGACGCCGCGCAGGAGCAGGTGCTGGAAGCGATGCGCTGGCTCGAAGAAGCGGCGAGCTCGAAGAAGCACAAGCTGCCCTTCGATCCCGCGAAGCTCGGACATCAGGACATGGTGCGCCTCTACGCTTCGCTCGAACGGATCTCGGCCGAACGCAAGATCGAGATCGGCGAGCAGCTTTTGACGCGCCTGCAAAAGCCCGCGGAGAATCATCAGAGCTGGTGGGCCGTGGGCCGCATCGGCGCGCGCCTGCCCTTTTACGGCAGCGCGCACGGCGTCGTGGCGCCCGAGGTGGCCACACGCTGGCTCGACGCCATCCTCGCGCTCGACTGGAAGAAGGTCGAGCCGGCCATGTTCGCCGCCGCGCAGATCGCGCGCATGACCGGCGACCGCTCGCGCGATCTGGAGCCCGCCGTGCGGGAGACGGTCCTGCGGCGGCTCGAAGGCGCGAACGCTCCGCAGACGTGGATCGAGATGGTGCGCGAAGTCGTGACGCTCGATAGCGCCGATACGGGCCGCGTGTTCGGCGAGGCGCTGCCGGCGGGCTTGAAGCTGATGGCTGGCTGAACGCCCCACGCGCCCCACGCAAACGCCGTTCATGGCGATCGGCTGGACCGCGCGGAACGGCGCCGGATACAAAAATCCCCGCGCACCAGGCCGTTCATGGCGAACGGACGGTAACGCGGGGATGTTCGACTCGCGGATCGCGACGGCGCCAGGCGCCGTGCAGTCCATCAGCCGATTTACTCCTTGTCGCCCTTGATCTGCGGCAGCGCCGACGCCTCGCCCGGCGTGAGCAGGCCGACTTGCGCATAGACGCGCAGCTTGTCGCGCGTGTCGGTGATGTCGAGATTGCGCATCGTCAGCTGGCCGATACGGTCGCGCGGCGAGAACGTCGAAGCCACCTTCTCCATCGAGAGGCGTTCCGGCTGGTACGTCAGGTTCGGCGACTTCGTGCTCAGGATCGAGTAGTCGTTGCCGCGGCGCAGCTCGAGCGTCACTTCGCCCGTGATCGCGCGCGCGACCCAGCGCTGGGCCGTTTCGCGCAGCATGATCGCCTGCGGGTCGAACCAGCGGCCCTGGTACAGCAGACGGCCGAGGCGGCGGCCATTTTCGCGGTACTGCTCGATGGTGTCTTCGTTGTGGATGCCGGTGACGAGGCGCTCATAGGCGATGTACAGCAGCGCGAGGCCCGGGGCTTCGTAGATGCCGCGGCTCTTCGCCTCGATGATGCGGTTCTCGATCTGGTCGCTCATGCCCAGACCGTGGCGGCCGCCGATGCGGTTCGCCTCGAGCAGCAGCTCGACTGCGTCCGTGAAGGTCTTGCCGTTCAGCGCGACCGGCTGGCCTTCCTCGAAGCGGATCGTGACTTCCTCGCGCTCGACCTTGACGTCGTCGCGCCAGAACGCCACACCCATGATCGGGTTGACGATCTTGATGCCCGACTCGAGGCTTTCCAGATCCTTCGCCTCGTGCGTGGCGCCGAGCAGGTTCGAGTCCGTCGAGTAGGCCTTTTCCGCCGACATCTTGTACGCGAAGCCCGACTGGCGCATGAACTCCGACATTTCCGAGCGGCCACCGAGTTCGTCGATGAACAGCTGGTCGAGCCACGGCTTGTAGATCTTCAGATCCGGATTGACGAGCAGGCCGTAGCGGTAGAAGCGCTCGATGTCGTTGCCCTTGTAGGTCGAGCCGTCGCCCCAGATGTTGACGCCGTCTTCCTTCATCGCGGCGACGAGCATCGTGCCCGTCACGGCGCGCCCGAGCGGCGTGGTGTTGAAGTAGGTGACGCCACCCGTGGAGACATGGAACGCGCTGCTTTGCAGCGCCGCGATGCCTTCGGCCACGAGCTGCGCGCGGCAGTCGATCAGGCGGGCGCCTTCGGCGCCGTATTCCGTCGCGCGGCGCGGGATCGAATCGTAGTCGTCTTCGTCGGGCTGGCCGAGATTGGCGGTGTACGCGTACGGCACGGCGCCCTTCTTGCGCATCCAGTGCAGCGCGGCGCTGGTGTCGAGGCCGCCCGAGAACGCAATACCTACTTTTTGACCAACCGGAACACTTTCAAGAATCGTACTCATCGACAAAACCCGTTGAATGGAGGACATAGACCAGGCGCATAGTTTACCCGATGCGCAGGGGCTGGCCCCCTGGGTCCGACAGAAATCGTGTTGGGAAGCCGCTTTTTGAGCGTGTTTTGGGCAAATCAGGCCCGGCCTGGGTTGGCCCGGCGGCCGCCATCGCGCCCCAAATCCACGCGCTCGCAGCGCCTCCACACAAAACGGACGCCCCGGCCGGTCCCGAAGCGTCCGCAAACCTCAGCGGCCCCTTCCCGCTCAATTCCCCGCACTCACCTCCACGGTCTGCACGGCCGCATGCGCCACGGCGCCCTCCTGCGGCAGCGCCCAGCCGAGCCAGCGCGCACGATGCGCGAGCACCAGCATGAACGCCAGCGCCGCGAGCGCGCCGAACGTCGCAAAGCCCATCTGATAGCTGCCCGTGCTTTCTCGCGCGATGCCCATGATCACCGGCAGATAGAATCCGCCGATGCCGCCCGCCGCGCCCACGATGCCCGACATCAGGCCCGTGCGGCCGTGCCAGCGGCGCGGCACGAGCTGGAACGTCGCGCCGTTGCCGAGACCGAAGCACACATAGGTGAGCGCGAGCAGTGCGATGCCGGCGCCGAGCGGCGGCATCCACGCGGCGAACGCGAAATCGCACAGCGAGATGGCCGCGAGCAGCAGCACGAGCGCGCGCACGCCCGAGATACGGTCGGCGATCAGCCCGCCGATGGGGCGCACCATCGCGCCAGTGAGCGCGAGCAGCGACATGATCACGCCGGCCTCGAGCCTGGGCACCTGATAGAGCGAGACGAGCAGCGTGCTCACATACGACGACATGCCCACGAAGCCACCGAACGTGATGCTGTACACGAGCATGATGACCCAGGTGTCGCCTTCGGCGAGCACGCCGCGATAGTGGCGCGGCAGCACGGCGATCGCGAGCAGCGCGCCCATCACGGGCAGCAGCAGCACGCCGGTCTTGCCGGCGCCGAACACGCCCGCATGCACGGCGAGCACGAGCGCGATCAGACCCGCGAGCGTGACGAAGAACGCGCGCAGCGCCTGCGCCGCGCTGCCCGACTTCTGGCCGAGATCGCGGGCCCAGAAGCACACGGCCGTGGCGGCGAGACCGAGCAGCGGCAGCGCCGCGCCCGTGGCATGCATCCAGCCGTGGCTGTTGGCGAGCCCGGGAAACAGGAAGCCGTCGAGCACCGCGCCGATATTGCCGGCGGCAGCGAGCCCGAGCACGAGGCCCTGCACCTTCGGCGGATAGTTGCTGCCCGCCATCGGCAGCGCCACCGCGAAGCTCGCGCCGCCCACGCCCAGCAGCACGCCGAGCACGAGCAGCAGCGTATAGGACGGCGCACCCGGCATCAGCAGCAGCACGAGCGCGGGAATCGCCGAAAGCGCGATGCCCATCAGCGCGACCTTGCGGCCATCGCAGGCCTGGTAGAGGTTGCCGAGCGTCACGCGCAGAATGGCTGCGCCCAGCACCGGCACCGCGACGAGCAGGCCGAGCTCGGCCGGCGTCATCTTGATGTCCTTCTGGATGAACGGCGCGAGCGGGCCGAACATCACCCACACCGTGAAGCCGGTGTCGAAATACAGGAAACACGCGACCAGCGCGCGCCAGTTGCCACTCTTTAGCGAACTCAAAAGTCCTTTCACGAGGCTCTCTCCAGGTAATGAGTCTCGGCACGCCAACGGCGCCCCGGTTCCGTTATTTCGTAGTCCGATTCAAATGCGCAAATAAAAAAGCGTCCCGAAGCGCATCCGCATGAAGCTGTTCCGCTCCATGGGATGCCGCCTCGGGACGCCGTTGCCCCGCCTTGTTCGTCGCCATCGTCCCGCGCCTGCGTGACGAGCTGAAATCGCTGAGGCCGTCATTGGCCTCGCAGCTTATTTAGCAATACGTATGCCAGCGGCGGAGGAAAGTGAAATGTGATCGCCGCAGCGGCTTCTGCGACGGGCCGCCCACAGGCGGCAGCGTTTTCGTGACGGAGCATCCGGGACGCGCATCGAGTCACGCAACCCACCGTTGATGTGCGGTTCATGAAAGTTGCTGGTGCACTGCAGCGTAGCTGCGCACCAGAGCCGGGCGCGGGTGCCGCCCGCGCGGCGATCTATTATTGAATCGAGCGAAGTGCTCTGCCTCGTACTGGAGGCGCATCATGAGACCCGCTGGATGGATCTTGCTGGGCACGCTGGCCTTCGTCGCGTTCGCCGTGTGGTCGGAAAGCGTTGCAGCGAACACCGTGAGGCCCGCTGCGGCCTCGTCCTCGACTGCCACCCCGGTCGCGCAAGCGGCAGCCACGCCGATAATCGCCATCGTTTCCGGCACGTGGGGTGCCAATTGCGGTGCGCCACACGGCAATGCGACACGCGATCTCGCGCGGCACTGCAATGGCTTGCTCACCTGCGGGTACGTGCTCGGCGCGCACGCGCCGGGCTCCCCATCGACTCCCGCGTCGAAGGCGCCGCCCCCCGGGCGCACGATGACGTCCTTCGCGACGTGCCGTGTGGACTATCGCGCGCAATGGCGATGCGGCAACCACGAGTTTCACGACGCATCGCTCAGCGCAGGCGCGTCGCCCGGTGACACGCTCGTGCTGAGCTGCGCGCGCGAAAACGGGCCGGGGCACTGAAGCCCCCGCCCTCCACCACCATCACGCGTCCGATAGCGCCCCGGCCGTTACCGCCGGCTCGATATGCGCGGCAAAGCCGGTGCTGCCCGGCGCGATCTCGTCGCGCAACGTGAGCGCCGGAATCTCGTACGCCCCCGCATTCTGCGGACGAAACGCAATCGGCGCGGTGCTCCATAGCGTATCGAGCCGTTCGCCCAATGCCTCGCGCGTGGCCGCGAAGCGTGCTTCGTCCATGCGCCCGGTGCGATACACGAGGAACGGCGGCAGCACATCGAAGCCCGGGTAGTAGAGCACGCCGTGCTGGATCGGAAACAGGATGTCGTCGATCGGCCCATTGACGCCGCGCGCACTGTAATGCGACTCCCAGCCGCCCGTCGTCACGACCAGCATCGCGCGCTTGCCCGCGAGCGTGCCTTCGCCGTAGCGACTGCCCCAGCGCCGGTCGGAATGCTCGCCCACGCCATACCCAAACCCATAGGCATAGACGCGCTCTATCCAGCCCTTGAGGATCGCGGGCATGGAGAACCACCAGAGCGGAAACTGCAGGATGACCGCGTCGGCCCACCGCAGCTTGTCCTGCTCGCGCTCGATGTCCGCGGTTTGTGTGCCGCTCTCGAAAGCGTGCTTCGATTCGAGTGACGGATTGAACGGCGCGGCGGCGTCGCGTCCGGGCGCATCCTGCGCGTCCAGGACCGCCTTCCAGTTCATTGCGTAGAGGTCCGAAACCTGCACCGTATGGCCGGCCTGCGTGAGACGGTCGTGCGCGAAATCCTTGAGCGCCCCGTTGAGCGAGCGCGGCTCGGGATGGGCGTAGACGATGAGTACATTCATGCTGAAGCTCCGTGGGTTGAATCGATCGGGTGAATGGCTCTCAGCATAGGGATCCGTCTGCTATATTTGAAATGAATATCGGCAATAACAGGTATTACGATGCTTAATCTACGCCGCCTCGATCTCAATCTGCTGGTCACGCTCGACGTCCTGCTCGCCGAGCTCAACGTCACGCGCGCCGCCGTGCGCCTGAACTTCTCGCAGCCGGCGGTGAGCGTGCATCTGGCGAAGCTGCGTGAGCTGCTAGGCGACCCGCTCCTGCTGCCGGGCCCACGCGGCATGCGGCCTACGACGCGCGCGCAGGCGCTGCGCGAGCCCTTGCGCGAAGCGCTCGAAGCGTTGGAGCGCGCGGTGGCCCCGGCCAGCCCCTTCGATCCGGCCGCCGCGCAGCACACCTGGCGCATTGCCGCCACCGACTATGGCGAATCGACCGTCGTCCTGCCCATGCTGCGCGCCCTGCGCGCGGCGGCGCCGCATACGCGCCTGGCGATTGTCGAGCTCGTCCCGCCGCGCATCGCCAAAGCGACGGAACAAGGCGAGATCGACCTCGCGTTCCACATCACCAGCGACGCGCCCGAGGGCCTGCGCCAGCGCGTGCTGTTCAAGGAGCGGTATGTGCTCGCGGGGCGTACGGGCCATCCGCGGCTCAAGCGCCGCCCCAACGTGAAGCAGTTCTGCGAGCTCGAGCACGTGATCGTCTCGCCGGACGGCGGCGGCTTTCGCGGCGTGACCGACGAGACGCTCGCCGAGGCCGGGCTCGCGCGCCGCGTCGTGCTCTCCGTGCCGCATTTCCTTTTCGTGATGTCGGCGCTCGCGCAGTCCGACCTCGTGGCGATGCTGCCGTGGCGGCTCGTGCGCGACAACCCCGCGCTCAAGGTGGTCGACGCGCCGGTCGAGGTCCCGGGTTATGAGGTGTGCATGCTGTGGCACGAGCGCGTGCATCGCGACCCGGCTCACCAGTGGCTGCGCGAGCAGATTGCTGCGGTGGCCTGAGCAAACCGGCGCGCTTTCGCGCCGGCGAACACCCCCCGGTCCGCTTCACACCTGGCTGCCCGCAGCGCCGGTTGGCCCCGCATCGTCAACGGTTTCGTAGCTCTGCGCGAACACATCGGCATCGACAATCCCGTATCGGCCATCGCCATATTGCAGCAGCCAGTCGCCTGGCTGTCCTTCGAGCACATCGCCTTCGCCGCCGACCTGCACGCGCATCGCGGCTTTCAGGCGCAGCGCGTGCGCCATGGCGGGGCGCTTCCGGTATCGCCCGTCGCTCACACGTTCGTACGTTTGCTCAAAGCGGTCGCGGCTGATCGGCCACTGCTCTCCGAGCGCGCCGGTGACGATGGCGTCGCCCGCCCGATAGCGCACCGATCCTTCCAGCGTCGCACATGTTCCATCCTCGTCCGCAAAACGCACCGCAACGAGCACGGGGCGCGTCATCACGCGCAACGCATCGGGGTCGCGCGACAAGTCCGGTATTGACGACGGTTTGCTCACGCTGGAATCTCCGCGACCTGGTAACTGATCAGTTCTCGCCACCGGATGTTTTCTTGCGAGAGCAGCGACGCGACTTCTATCGCGTCGGTTCGCAGGCGTTCCATCGAGATCCAGTCGGCAGGCGCGATACTTTCCTTCGCGCCCACCACGACCGACTCCAGCACGGCAAGGCGTGCATACACGCTCGACGACTGCATGGCGACACGTCCAATCTCGAGCTTCGTCATCACGCCGTGCAACGCTGCCGCCAGCGCCGGGCATGACGCACTGATGAGCTCGAGCACGTGCGATTGGTCACCCTTCAAAATGAGTCTGAACGCCGTAGAAACGGCGGCAGCAATGAACAATATCGTCGCCGACTCGTGCATCACCTCGTGCAATCGCGTCGCGTCTTCGTAAGTGCGCTCGTGAAACTCGATTTGACCGTTGACTTCTCGATGCAAATCGGCAGCCAACTGGCGGCGGTCCGCCGATGCGAGTTCGTAACCGCAGTATGACGCCGGCAATCCGTCTGCACCAAGCGCTCGCTGCAGCAGCCAGAGTTCGGCATTGCGAAGCTGGTGCCCTCGATGCGACGAGGTCACGTGCCAGAACAAGGGCTCATGAAACGGTTGCGGAATCGCCAGGAAAGGCCGCAACATCCGCAGGCATCGAATCTGCTCCGCCACGAACCGGTGACCATGCCAGAGCCGGTGCCAACCGTTATGACGAGCCCGCCAAAGAACGAACATGATTGAAATAACAAGAGCGATTTCGACAATCGGCCCATTCGATTCCCCCCTGGAAAACAACATTCCCCATACGGAAGCGACAACCGCGGCAGCTGAAAAGCCGTATAGCTGCCAGATGCCGCTGCGATGCTTGCCTGCCGCGCAGGTTGCGCGCGCATCGCTCCATTCGAAACGCTCCTGGAGACCATCGAGCGCTGCCGGCTCGCTTTTGCCGGGCGCTTCGTCTGCGTGACCATCGCCGAGCACATCCTGCACGCGGACGGCATCCGCGCCGAACACCAGTTTGAGCAAGCTGTCGACCAGCGCGTGGCCATCCATGCGAAAGAGCGCCGACATGCATTCGTTGCTGAAGCCCGTGCGCGCCTCGAAAAATGCAGGGCCGCGCCGCTCGCTCGCATACCGGGCCAACATTTTCGTTTCGCGGTTGCGGCGAACCAGCGAATGATCGAGCGGATTCAGACGTCGGCGTAGCGACTCGATCAGAACACCGTTCTCCAGGTCCCAAGGTTTGAAGAGACTTCGCAGCAGTTCACCCTTCGGATCGGGCTGGTGCAGTTCATACAGGCAGAACGCGGAAACGAGATCGTCCGCAATCGTGTGCACGGCGCCCGCCATGTCGATCCACAATATCGGCAGGCCCGCCTCGACGGCTCGCCGAATCAGGCGCACGACACCGCCAGCGGTGCCGCGCGGGCCGCCCCCGTCCCAAACCGCAATCAGTACGTCTGCGTAACTCAGCGCCAACTCGTCGCGCATTGCGTAAGGTTCATCATCCGTCTGAAGTTTGCCTTGCGGACATCCCAGCGCGACCGAGCGCTGCGCGTACCGTTCGCCGCCCGCTTGCAAATAGTCGGGCACCACGAGGTCAACGGGGAGTCCCAGGCGCGCGGCCTCGGCGATGGCGTATTCGTCGACACCGTCCGCCTGACCTGTGACGAGGCGTATGGTTGGGCGACCGGGGCAATAGAGCCCCCCCGGAAAGAGTGCGTCGGCAGCATCCGGGGGCTGTTCGCGAATGTCGGAAAACTGGCGGAGCACGCGATCCAGCGAGCGAAATGCGGGCCCCTTCCCGAGGTCGTAGCCTGGATGCTGCTTGAGCCGATCCCAACGATGCCCAGCGACGAACAACGAGATCGCGCGCGGTAGACGGGGAAACCTTGTCCGATCATTCGGGAGGTTGTCGACCTGATGCCTGGGCGCCTGCGTCAGGTCTTGCTGCTCCGCTTCCAGAGTGTCCATGGCTTCCTCGCCTGCAAGACATCACGCTACTGTGGGTCACGACGCCTGAAGCGCATTCGCGGCCAGCCACAGAGACGCGCGTCAAAAGCAACGCATCCGCTATTTGACGCATTGAACCAACGCGGCAATCCCCTGAAGTTCCTTGTCTGGATCTTCGTTACTGGCACGCGCCATCGGCGTCTGCGAATTACGCAGCGCCCCGGCGAGAAATCGCGCCAGTTCGCTTGCACACACAGCGACGCCCATGCCCGGCCTCTTCACATAGCGTCCGATAACCATGCCGACGAGCGTGCCGCGTTCGTCGATCACCGGGCCGCCACTGTTTCCTTGATACAGCCTCGCCCGCAACACCAGAAGCCGACGTCCCTGCGAGCGCACTGTGCCGACCGCGCGAGCGCGCGTGATGACAGGATCGAGCGGCGTGGACGGCGTGAGCGCGAAGCCGATCGTGAAGACAGACGCCCCACTGGAAACGGGGCCGCCCCCGAGAACGGCAACCCGGCTGACGCTGCGATGTGTCGCGAGCAGCGCCACATCCAGACGCTCGTCTATCGACTCGAGTGAAGCAGCAATGCCCGAGGCGGCATCTGTCGGCCAGACTTCAATGCGCTCGCACCCGCGCACGACGTGGGCGCTCGTGAGCAACTCACCCGCATACGTGACAAAGAACCCCGTACCGCTACGCAACCAGGCGTCCGTACCCTCGCCCCTGCCAGGCGGAACCGAGGCCTCACCGTCTGACCAACACAAACCCGCCGCGACGGCCATGCAGAGCAATGCCGCGTAACCGCGCTTCATCACCGGCCCCTACGACAATGAACTCATTGTTCCGCCAACTGCCACTCGCCATTCGAATTGCGGCATGCACGCGCGTTTTGTTCATACGTTTTCCCTTCCTTCACGTATGTCTCGGTGAATTGCCGGCAAGTCTGCGCGCTCGCTGACGCGCTGTAGCCGTTGAGCGGCTTGATGCTGCCTGAATTACCCGTCTTCGCGTTGTGCCAATGTCGGGTCTGGTTGTTCTTTGAAGTCTGCAGCGCCTGTTGAAGCGCTTGCTCGCGCGCCTCGCGATCGCGCTCATCCATTTCATGACCGATCACGCCACCCAGCAGACCACCGATCAGACCGCCGGCCACAATCCCACCGGCGCTCCCGTGACTGAAAAGTCCGCCGAGCGTCGCACCCGTGCCGGCACCGATCAGTGAGCCCGCCGTCGCCTTGTTCATTCCGCTCGATCCGTCCTGTGCGCACCCGGCCAGGACAGAACCGGCCAATGCGGCACAAGCCAATGCCGACAGAGATGGATTCATTTCATTTCTCCCTCGATTCCCGATTGAATCCCCCGGCTGTCTATTGCGCCCAAATGCCGACGCGTGCTTGCCTTGCCTCCTCTTCGTCCGCTGTGTACGGATCCGAAGCGCCAGGTCTAGCCCGGGCCCAGCCAAGACGAACCGCGTGCGCGGCGATGTCTTTTCCATTTGCAAAGCACTGGTAGGCATCGCCGTGGGCAAAGCACTGAATCACGTTTCCTTCGCTTTCCAGATAGTGCTGCATCGCCTTTGCAGGGCGGCCGCTCATCCCGCGAATGCCGTACAGGTTCACGATCCTGCCGGATACCACCAGTCCTGCCGAATCGAGAATCTGATCCACGCTTCCTTGCAGGTCGGGCCCATGCGATTGAGGAGGAGCGACGCCGTCTCCTTGCGCAGTCGCCGGTGGCGCCGGTGGCGCCGGGGGCGCTTGGGGCGCTGGCGGCGTCGCTACGGGTATCGAAGCGGGAATCGAAGCGGCAATCGCCGACGGAGGCGGCCTTGGGCTTTCCTGACGAAGGAACACCGTCGCCAATGTGCCCGCAACGACGACCAGCCCTCCCGCTGATGCCGCCAGCACGCCAATTCGCTGCTTGCGCACCGGTGCGCCCGCCGGTTGGCCAGCCGGACTCAATGCCGACGCGATACCGGGCTGAGTGGCGGGGACTGTGGCGGCGGCCGCCGCTGCCGCGCTTGGGGCGATCGCATCAACCGGACCCGGCTGACTCGCTGCCTCGGCAGCCGCTCGCTGCCGGCGAGCGTCCTCGGCCGCCCTTTCTGCCGCTTCCCGCTGACGCGCCTCTTCCGCCGCCTTTGCTTGCGCCTCCCGCTTGCGTGCCTCCTCGGCCGCCTTTGCTTGCGCTTCGCGCTGGCGTGCTTCCTCGGCTGCTGCTCTTTGCTGTTCCCGACTGGCCTCCTCGGCTATGTGTTCGGCCTTCGACACCGCGACCGCCACCTTGAGAATGTTCTCTGCCAATCCATCGACCCATGTTCCGATCTCGGGCGAGCGCGGATCCGCGTGACGCAATGTCCGAAAATCGATCCATTGATGCCGGCGCAACGCTTCGAGTTCCAGCCCAAACACGGTTTCGTCGGCATCGATTTGATCGACACCCACGTAGAGAATCGGAAAGATCAGATCATCGCGGCCCAGATGATTCATGCGGCCGCGAAAAGAATGGAACTCCGCAAAGCAATGCTGACTTTTCAGGTATCGCGGAGTGACAATCGGTATGAAGAAAACGGTCTGGCTAATCGTTCTTTCAATCGATGCGGCCCAGTCCGCTCCCGGCGGAATGGCCTGGATGTCCTGCCAGATCGTGATATCGGCACCATACTGTAGCGCAATGGCTTTTCCCACGATCGAGCGAAGCTGGCTCAACTGCCCATCGCTGTGTGCGTCGTCGCTGCGAGCATAGCTCCAGAAACCCACCGGGCCAGACATCTGTGGATGCTCCGATGACGTACGGCGGACGCTTTCTTACCCAGGGATAAGTCGAATCAGATCAGCCGCAACTTGTTGTCAACTAAAACGACTTCGTATGCCTGACCGATTGCTTGCAGCTCGGCAGCCGCGTTGCAGAACACGCATTTGCAAGCTCGTATGCGTCAACGCCGGACGAATACCGCACCATAACCTGCCACAGCAATTTTGAAGATAGATTACAGGAGCGGAGGATGCTTTAAGTATTTTTCCGTACGTCTCATGCTTCTCGGGCGTGCGATTGCACCGGTTTGCGACCTCGCGAGAATCCGTCTGTTGATTGCGGCACGATATGGGGTGCCGCGCAACGACTAACAGAGGGGTAGCCATCGCTGTCTTCGAGTTCAGAATTGAACGACTTGCTGCATTGCCTTTTTAAACCCGTTATAGCCTGAATCGTTAGCGTCCGCCCCAACCACGTAGATCTCCACGCGATTGTTCAACCTTCGCCCCTCTGGCGTAATTTACGGCCCAATGGGATTGTGGTCGTTTTTCCCGCGGACGCGCTTGCGTTTAGCAACTCCAACCACGGTCGAAAACGCCGTGCGCAGCCAGGAGTTTGAAAACCTCTTTCGGCGAAGCGCAATTTAATTAGCCATCGAGAATTATTCTATTTTATTTAGTCGAATAGTACAGCAAGGAATCCGACTCTCGCGCCAGCTACAGCTGGCGCCCCAGATGGCCAATCTCTCAAGAATCACTTCGAGGTCTGCAAGTACGACGAGCAGGCGGCACGCCGCAAAGGCGCACCCAGGCGGTGCCGCTCAAGCCGCGCTCATCGCTTCGTCAGGCGCGCACGCCACCGGCTGCGCACCGTCCCCAGCACCCGCACGCCGCGCCTCGAACACCTCGCGCGCCGAAAACAAGCCATTCAGCGCCGCAGGAAAGCCCGCATAAACGGCCATCTGCATGATGGTCTCGACGATCTCCTCCTCGCTCAAGCCCACGTTCAGCCCGGCGGCGACGTGCACCTTGAGCTGCGGCTGCGCATGGCCGAGCGCCGTGAGCGCCGCAATGGCCGCGATCTCGCGCGAGCGCAGGTCGAGCCCAGGCCGCGCGTAGATATCGCCAAACGGAAACTCCAGCAAATAGCGGGCGAAGTCGGGCGCAATGTCCGCGAGCGCTGCGACGACGTGCTCGCCCGCGCTGCCGTCAATCGCCGCGAGCATGCGCTGGCCGCGCGCGAGCCGGCTTTCCTGTGCCGCGCCGTGCGCGAGCGCTTCGCTCTGTGGGTTGACCGGATTCTGCCGATTCGTGTGGTTCTGCATGTGTCTTGCCTCGCGAAGATGAGGGGGCGGTCGAATAGCCTTCGATCTTGGCGTCGAGAGCGAGAAGACACGATTGAAGCTCGGCAATATGCGCACGCACGGCTTCGCGGTGCGCCACCAGCAGCTCGCAGCGTTCGCCTTCGGTGGCGGCGCCTTGCGCGCGCAGCTGTGCGTAGCGCAACATGCCCTGGATCGGCATGCCGGTTTTCTTCAGGCGGCCGAGAAACGCGAGCCAGTCGAGAATCGACCGGTCGTAGGCACGCTGTCCGGACGCGTCGCGCAGCGCGAACGGAATCAGCCCGATGCGCTCGTAATAACGGATCGTATGGACGGAGAGCCCCGTCACGCTTGCCAGATCGCCAATCTTCATGTGCTTTCCCTCAACGACATGCACGATGGTGGGACTTCGAGTGCACTCCAGGTCAAGAGAAATTATCGCCTGGTTGGTCTTTTCGGTAATCGCGCGTGACGGCTCAGTCCAGTTGCGGATCGCCAAAGCGTGGATCGGCGAAGGCGGCCGGGCAAGGCCGCCGCTGTGGTCACATCGGAAAACCCATCGACTTGAGGCCGTTGATCCACGCGCGCTTCCAGCCGCCCTGGGCATCGGCGCCGTCGAAGGCGTGGAACGTGATCTTTGCGCCTATCCAACGAAACGGCTCGGGCGGGATATAGATCGGGCTTTGATTCGCGATGTCGAGCCCGCGCTCGGGGCTGTCGCGATCGAACAGGATGTTCAGGCCCATGAACGCGCCGAAGCGGCTCGCCGCCACGCCGAAGCCCGTATAGCCCGCAACGAACACGCCCTTGCCGCCGAGGTAGCGCCTGGCGAACACCGAGCCGCGCGAGCAATAGTCGATCGGGCCGCCCCACGCGTGCGAAAAACGCACGTCGGACAATTGCGGGAAGGTCTTGTAGAACGCCTGCGCGAGCCGATAGTACGTCTCGCGCTTCTCGTCCTGCGGCGGGTTCGAATCGCCGTCGAAGTGATAGCTCACGAGCCCGCCGAAAATGATGTTGTTCTTCTTGGTGAGGCGGAAGTAGTTGAGCTGGGTGCGCGTGTCGTAAATGCCCTGGCGGTTCTTCCAGCCAATGCGCGCGAGCTGCGCTTCGGTGAGCGGCTCGGTGGCGAGCACGTGGTCGCGCACCTGCATCACCCGGCGATTGATGTCGCGAATGCCGACTTTCGCCGTGCCGCTGCCGAACAGCACGCGCGGCGCGCGCACGCTACCCTTCGGTGTGCTCACGAAGACCGTGTCGCCTTCGTCCTTCACGCTCACGAGGGGCGTATGTTCGTAGAGCCGCACGCCCAGCGAGAGCGCCGCGCGCTTGAGCCCCCATGCGAGCTTGGCCGGATGCACGATGCCGCTGCGGTTGCGCGACCAGAGCGCGCCCGCGAACAGCGGCGAATTCAACTGCTCGCGTGTGGCCTGCTCGCCCAGCAGCACCACGTCGTGGCCGTGGCTGCGGTGGAGATCGCAATCGGCGCGCAGATGGGCGAGATGGTCCGGGTCGACGGCCACGGTCATTTCGCCATTCCATTCGATGTCCGCATCAATGCCATAGCGCTTGAGCGTGGCCTCGAAACCGTCCAGGTTGCGCTGACCGAACTGTTCCAGCTGGTCGATATCGTTCGGAAACACGCGCACCGCGTTGGGCAGGCCATGCATCACCGAAGTCGAGATGATGCCGCCCGCGCGCCCGGACGCGCCATGCGCCACGCGGTTCGCCTCGATCACCACGACATCGAGTTGCGGCATCAGCTCCTTGGCCTGCACGGCCGCCCACAGCCCGGTAAAGCCGCCGCCGACGATCAGCAGGTCGGCCTGCGTCGCGCCCACGAGCTCGCGCTCGGCAGGCGGCTGCGCCGGATCGTCGAGCCAATACGGCGAGAGCTTCGTGTGCGCGAGCGCCTCGTTCACGCGCAATCTGGCCGGCGCCCCGCCATGGCCAGCGTGCGCCTCTGCGGACGTCTGCGCGACCTTTGTCTCCAGCGCCTGGTTCATATCGCCTTCTCGAGCACGATGTAGAACTTCTTCGCGTCCTCGAGCGTTTCCCAGCGGCCCGCGAAGCCGGCCGGCAGCAGATAGCCCTGCCCCGCCTGGAACTCCTTGCGATTGCCCTCGACATCGGTCAGCGCAATGCGGCCCTCGGTCAGCCAGACGGCCTCGTCGGCGGCGGTTTCCGGAAAATCGACCGCGCCCACCTTGCCTTCCCACCAGCCGGCGGTGTACTTGCGGCTCTCGCCCGCCGCGGCGCGCCAGTCCATTTCGTCCATGCCGAATTCGAGTTTGGTGAATTCGCCCTCGCCTGCGCCCAGCAACACGATGTCCTTGATCAGCTTGCTCATCTGAATCTCACGAAACGATTGAAAGGAAAATCGCAACGTTAAAGATTCCGCTGTCTGCGGTATGCCCCTGCAATGGGGGGGCATGGCGAGTTTCCCGTTTCGCCATTGGCACAATGCCGCCGCGTCGCTATCGTCCCGTCATGCCGCGCGTTTGAACGCCGGGGCGCTTCTGTTATGCTTTTTTGCCGGGCAAACGCGCAGCGCGCCCGCACGAAAAAGCTTGCCAGGCACACGCAGAACCCCTACCCGTTCCCGATCAGGGTGCACCATGTTGCTCAACGTCGACCCCTTCAATCACCAAAGCCGCCATATCGACGTGCCCATCAAGGCGCTCGGCGACATCATCGAGTCGGTCGGCACACCGCATTTCGTTCACCGGCTCACGTCGTTCATGAACGGGATCATTCCGCTCGATGTCGTTCACGTGGAGCGCTCGCGCTTCGGCGGCGCCGCGCCGCTCGGCTATAGCTGCGAATGGCTCGGCAGCGGTGCCGTGGACGACGAGCAGGCCGAGCTCGATCACGTCATGGGGCTCTACTACGAGCGCTATCAGGCCGCCGACCCGCTGTTCGCCGCGATACGGGGCACGACCGGCACGCACCTCGTGGTGCGCGACATGAGCACCATTCCCGACGGCGAATTTCGCAAGCTCATCTTCGACGAACGGCAAATCGCCCACGAATGCGTACTCACGAAGGACGCGAGCCACGCGCAATACTCGCTCGCCATCGTGCGCCGCAAGCATTTGCCCGCTTTCTCGCTGAGCGAGCTGAGCCAGTTGCGCCATCTGGGCGACTTCCTGTTTCCGCTGCTCGAGCTGCATTCGTCGATGTCGGCCGCGAGAAAGGTCGCCAATACCGCCACCAGCACGGACCCGCTCGCGCTGTTCGACGCCCGCGTCGCGCACGAAGGCATCACGCTCTCCAAGCGTGAATACGAAAGCTGCAAGCAGCTGATCATCGGCCGGACCGTGCCCGAAACGGCGGCCATTCTTGGCGTGCGCCAGTCTTCCGCCGAGTCCTATATCCAGCGGGCGTTCGCCAAGCTCGGCGTGCGGACCAAGCGCGATCTGGCCAAATGGGCACTCGAATCGCCCGCTACGGTTGCGGCACCTGATCCGGCGCCCGCTTCATCGCCCGCGCCCCAGGCCGGCACGACACCGGCCGAGCCGCCGCCGGCCAGCGCGTAAATCCCCGGCGCCCGGCACCTCCGGGCGCAAAGCACGCTTGCCCCCTGCAAGGGGGGGCAGACCCGCCTCCAGGCGCTCACTATAGTGACCCGCGATCAGTCACAATTGCGCACCAAGAGGCAGCGATGAGCACACAGGAAACAGGCAACGCAGCAGCGGACGTGCTGTTCACGAACGCAAAAGTCTATACGGTCGATCCACACAAACCCTGGGCGCAGGCCGTCGCGGTGCAAGGCGAGCGCATCGTCTTCGTCGGCGACGAACGCGCGGCCCGAGCCTGGGCCGGCGAGAATACGCGCATCATCGATGCGGGCGGCCGGCTGATGCTGCCCGGCTTCGTCGAATCGCACTGGCACTTCGAAACGACGGCGGCGGCCTTTCAGGCCTTCGTGAACTACGAAGATCCTCAGAAGGTGCTTGGCGCGCTGCGCGCCTACGTCGAGGCGCATCCCGAAGAGAAGGCCATCACCGGCATGGGCTGGATCCAGGCAACGATTCCGCCCGAGCTGCTGTGCAAGGAAACGCTCGACGCCATTTGCCCCGATCGCCCGGTGTGTCTGCTCTCCACCGACTTCCACACGGCGTGGGCCAATTCGAAGGCGCTGGAGATCGCCGGCATCGACGCCTCCACGCCGCCCGTCCAGCCCGGCGCGAGCTGGTTCGAGAAGGACCCCGTCTCGGGCGAGCCGACTGGCGTGATCGTCGACGGCGCGGCCTACTCGCTGCTGCTCAAGCGGATCAGCGACGCCGGCTACCTGCCCAAGGGCATGGACTTGTACCTGCGCTCCTTCACGGTGTGGCAGGACAAGCTCGCGGCGGCCGGCATCACGACCGTGTTCGATGCGGGCTTCATGGACCCGAGCGGCGACCAGTCGCTGCTCTACGAAACGCTCCAGCACATGGAGCGGCGCGCGGACCTCAAGCTGCGTGTGGTCGGCAGCGTGGCGGTGGTGGGCGAGGTCGAAAAACCCGTGGAGATGCTGAGCGAGTTCCGCACGCGCTATGACTCGCCGCTCGTCAAGGCGCGCGCGCTCAAGCTGTTTCTCGACGGCACCGAGGCGAACCACACGGCGTGGCTGCTCGAGCCCTACGCCGATCGCGCGGACACCTGCGGCGCGCCCACCATGCCCGTAGGCGAATTCGACCAGCATTTGCTGGAGGCGGACAAAGCGGGCTTCAACGTAATGGTGCATTGCGTGGGCGACGCCGCCGTGCGCGCGGCGCTGGACGGCTTCGAGCGCGTGAACCGCACGAACCCGCAGCGCGACCGCCGTCACGTCATCACGCATGCGTTCCTCACGCACCCCGACGACATCCCGCGCTTTCGCGAGCTGGGCGTGATGGCCAATACGCAGCTCCAGTGGGGCGTAGTCGATCTGTACACCGAACTGCTGCGCGAGCATTACGGCACCGAGCGCTGGAGCAACATGTACAAGTTCCGCACCTTCATCGAGCAGGGCGTGACGGTGTCGATCGGCATGGACGGCCTCGCCTGCCAGTGCCGCTGCCAGCACCGCCCCGTCGAGCATATCGAGTCCGGCCATACGCGCCAGCTCGCGGGCGAACCCGACGCGCCGGCGCTGCCCGACATCAACGAGCGCCTGAGCGTTCCGCAGCTCATCGCCGCCTATACGATCAACGGAGCGTGGCAGCTCGGGCTGGAGCACGAGATCGGCTCGGTCACCGTGGGCAAGCGCGCCGACCTCATCGTCCTCGAAAGCAACCTCTTCGAGGTGAACAAGTACCAGATCGGCAAGATCGACATCGCGCTCACGATGATGAATGGCGGCGTCACGCATGCGGCCGGTTCGATGCGCACAGCGTTCGATCTCGAAGCGACGGTCTGAGCACGGTGGCGGCCGCCTCGCGCCGGCCGCCGCAGCTCGCTCTATAACCCGCTTCAAAGCTTGCCTGACCCATCGCATCCAGTCAGGATACCGAAACAAGGAACACCGATAATGTCACGCATCATGACCGGCGCGCCGGTCGCATCCGAACACCAGGTCACGCTCGAGAACTGGCGCACGAAGCCCTACAGCCAGTGGTCGTTTCGCAACGTGCGCCGCCTGCTGCCCACGGCGGCGATCGCACATGACCCGCGCGCGGCCACGCCGCTGCCGCAGCGCTGCGACGACCTGGGCACCCTCGCCTTCACGACGCCGGCCGGGGAGACCTCGAGCATCGACCGCATGCTCGCGATGTCCAACGCGGATGGCTTCCTCGTCATGAAACACGGCCAGATCGTGACGCAGTGGTACGGCCACGGCCTCACTCCGGAGACCCCGCACCTGGTGTTCTCGATCACCAAGTCGCTGGTTGGACTGCTGTGCGGCGTGCTGGCCGACCAGGGCGTGCTCGATGTCGACGCCCCGGTCGTCAACTATCTGCCCGAGCTGCGCGGCAGCGCCTACGATCATGGCGCAACGGTGCGCCACCTGCTCGACATGACCGCGAGCGTGACGTTCGCGGAAGACTATCTCGACACGCGCGGCGCCTTCCTGCGCTACCGCCGCGCGATGGGCTGGAACCCGCCCCTGCCCGACGACCCGGTGGACCTGCGCCGCTTCCTCACGGAACTACGCCCCGGCGAGCGCGCACACGGCGAGGTCTTTCACTACAACTCCCCGACGACGGACGTGCTCGGCTGGGTGATCGAACGCGCAGCGGCAAGACCGCTCGACGCGCTGCTCTCGCAGCACCTCTGGATGCCACTCGGCGCCCAGCACGAGGCCTGCATCACGCTCGACCGCCTGGGCGCCCCGCGCGCGGCGGCCGGACTCTGCGCGACGCTCGGCGACCTCGCGCGCTGCGCGGAGATGGTGCGTTGCCGCGGCGTCGCGAACGGCAAGCAGATCGTGCCGGGCTGGTGGATCGACGACATCATGAACAACGGCAGCCGCGAAGCGTGGCAGCGCTCGACATGGGCCGACTTCCTGCCGGGCGGATGCTACCGCAGCAAGTGGTATCTCACGGGCGCGGCGGGCGCGCCGTTCATCGCTATTGGCATTCATGGCCAGTGGATCTACGTCGATCCGCGCGCGGCCGTGGTGATCGTCAAGCTCTCGTCCCAGCATCTGCCCGTGGACGAGCCGATGGACGAGATCGTGCTCGCCGCGTTCAGGGCCATCGCACGCCATCTCGGCGGCTGAGCGAGGCGACAGGACAAGACATCACCGCGACACGCGAGAACCGGCACGGCATAGCGGCGTAGAGGCCTGAAGCAATCGCACGATGCCGTGCCGCCGGGGGGGCAGACCGGCTGCTTGCGCCCGGCTACATTGAAGCAATCGAAACGATACGTCCCGACGAGGACGGCACCACTCAACTATGGAGGAACGACAAGTGGCAAGGAGATTTTCAGGCACGGTAAAGGCGATTTGCGCGGCGCTGGCGCTCGCGGGCGCCGCATGGCAAACCATGCCCGCGGCACACGCCGACGATCAGGTGGTCAACGTCTACAACTGGGGCAACTCGATCGGCAAGGACACGATCGCGAACTTCGAGAAGGCGACGGGCATCAAGGTCGTTTATCAGGAGTTCGATTCGAACGACACGCTGCAGGCCAAGCTGCTCTCGGGCAACTCGGGCTACGACGTGGTGGTGCCGTCCGACATGTACTGGGCCCGCCAGGTGCAGGCCGGCATCTTCCAGAAGATCGACCATGCGAAAGTGCCGAACATGGCCGGCCTCGATCCGGACATCATGAAGATCGTGGCGCAGGAAGACCCGGGCAACCGGTATGGCGTGCCGTGGTCGTGGGGCACGGACGGCATCGGCGTGAACGTGGAGAAGGTCAAGGCGGCGCTCGGCAATGATGTCCAGCTCAATAGCTGGTCGCTGCTGTTCGATCCCAAGAATGCTCAGAAGCTCAAGAGCTGCGGGATTTCCGTGCTCGATTCGCCGGTTGATGCGTTCGGTATGGCGCTTGTCTATCTGAAGAAAGACCCCAACACCAACAATCCCGCCGATTACGAAGCCGCCTATCAGGTGCTCAAGGGCATCCGCCCGTACATCACGCAGTTCAACAGCACCAGCTATATCAACGATCTGGCGGGTGGTGACATTTGCATTGCGCTCGGCTGGTCGGGCGATGTGAACTCGGCTCGCGTCGCCGCGCTGGATGCGAAGAAGCCGTATCACATCAAGTACCTGATTCCCGATGTCGGCACGGCTATCTGGTTCGATATGATGGCGATTCCCAAGGATGCCCCGCATCCCGAGGCGGCCATGAAGTTCATCAACTTCGTGATCTCGGAGAAGGAGGCCGCGGCGCTGACCAACTATACGTCGTATCCGTCCACGGTTCCCGCCGCGAAGGCGCTGGTGCGGCCCGAGGTGATGGCAGACCCGGCCGTGTTCCCGCCGCCTGACGTCTATCGCAAGCTGTTCATCAGCACGCCCATGACCGCCGAGCTGACGCGCCTGCAGAACCGTCTCTGGGCGAAGCTCAAGACGGAGTGATCGTCTCTGTGAGCCGGCGGCGTGGCCGCCGGCTTGCTTTTCGCCTTGCAGGCATGAGATGCGCGAAACAGCAACAAGGTCAGGATGTTGCTTTCCGCGGCCTCGCGGATCGCTTGACCGGCAACTTCTCTTTTACCGGTTGATTGTCCGCCTCGGTCTTCACGGTCGCAGTTGGCTTGCGGGTTGTGGAGACCGCCGGCCTGGGCGCCTTCTTCGCCGTCACCTTACCTGTCGATGGCTTCTTGCGTCCGGCAGCAGGCTTCACCGGTGGCTCAGTTTCGGCCATCTCGAGACCAAACACATCGGCCACCAGCGCGTCGTCGAGTACTTTGCCGCGAGCCGGCCGTTTTCCCGGTTCTGGCAGGCTGGCACCGACCTGACTGACGAGATCATTGGCATCGACGCGGCGCAAGGCGAAAAGGAGTTCCGGCTGCTGATCGAGCCGTGCGCCGACGCCGTAGAGCACGGCGGCGACGTGCTTGCACATCGATGCCCAGTCCGGGCAACTGCACTTGAACCTGATTTCCTTCGGCGCCGGGAAAAGGCCGGTGCCGGGTTTGCAGATGCGCTCCATCACGGCGGTCGAGAGCTTGCCCTGCAGGAGTTCCACGATCGAATCGATCGACCCCGCGCAATCGGCGCCAATCGCCCGCCACCGCTTTTGCGGACACGCCGTCACGGTCACCGAGACCGTGTAGAGGTGCGAACCCATTACCTTTGCGCAGACTTCGCCTTGCGCAATCCGAAGGTCGATCACGGAACCGTTGCGCACATAGGTACGGCCGCGCGGCAGACGGTTGTCGTAGTCGCTGTAGCCCTCCAGATTGTTGCACCAGGCCTTGCCCCAAAAAGTCCTCGCGATGGCGCCACGATACGGTGCGATGGGTGACAGTTCAGCCCCCGCTTTCTTCGCCCTGGCGGCGGCCAGTTCAGCTTTCCTTTGGCGCTCGGCGACCGGGACATAGCGCTTCCATCCTCCGTAACTCATTACGCTTCCTCTCGACTATCAGACTTCTTGTGCGGCATGAACGTCGAGCTTCACGAGATCGAGCAATTCCTGGTCGCTCATCTCGGTGAGCAGGCGTTCCGCGCCGCCCTCCAGCACATCCTTCACCAATTGCTGCTTCGCTTCGATCAACTGGTCGATGCGGTCTTCGACCGTGCCACGACAGATAAACTTGTGCACCAGTACGTTCCTCCGCTGGCCGATGCGAAACGCGCGATCGGTCGCCTGATTTTCCACAGCCGGGTTCCACCAGCGGTCGAAGTGGATCACGTGCGAAGCGGCGGTGAGATTCAGCCCCGCCCCGCCGGCCTTGAGCGAAAGCACGAAGAAGGGTACCAGCTCATCTTGCTGGAACTGCTTGACCAGTTCGCGGCGCCTGGCAACCGGGGTGCCGCCATGGAGCACCAGGCCCTCGCGGCCAAAGATCGACCCCAGAAATGCCGCCAGCGGCTCTGTGGCCTCGCGAAACTGGGTGAATACCAGCACCTTTTCCTGTTTGGCGGCGATGACTTCGGCGAGCTGGCGCAGGCGGGCGAACTTGCCGCTGTCTTCCGGTTTCCACGCCGCGTCGCCCAGCCATTGCGATGAATGGTTGCAAATCTGCTTGAAGCGCATCAGGAAGCTCAGCACCACGCCCTTGCGGCCGATGCCTTCGGCATCCTCGAGCGCGGCGGACAGATCCTTCACCGCACGCTGGTAAAGCGCCGCCTGACTCGTGCTCAGCGGGCACCAGGCCTTGAGTTCGGTCTTGTCAGGAAGATCGTCGATTACCCGCTTGTCGGTCTTCAGGCGGCGCAGGATATAGGGCTGCACGAGCGTGCGCAGCGGGCCAAAATGTTCGGCCTTCGCCAGCCGCCTGGCAAAGCTGGCGAACACTTTGTCCGAACCCAGCAAACCGGGGTGGGTGAAGTCGAAAATGGACCACAGGTCGGACAGGCGGTTTTCCACGGGGGTTCCGGTCAGCGCGATGCGCGATTGCGCGTGGAGCTGCTTGACCTGTCGCGTTTGCCTCGCGCCCGGATTCTTGATCGCCTGTGCCTCATCGACAACGGCAACGCGCCATTGGATGGTCGCCAGTACCGGCTGGCGAAGCAACGAGCCAAAGCTGGTAATGACGAGATCGATGTCCGCAAGCCTCCCGGCGTCCAAGGCACGCAAATCGGCCGCCGGCGTGAACGATGGATGGGCGACCAGCAGTCGCAAGCCGGGGGCGAAGCGCTCGGCCTCCGCCGCCCAGTTGGCCAGCAGCGATGCGGGGGCGACGAGCAAGCTGGGACGCGCCTCGGCGCTTTCGCGCTTCAATACGAGCAGCAGCGAAAGTACCTGCATGGTCTTGCCGAGACCCATATCGTCCGCGAGGCACGCGCCCAGTCCGAGCCGGGTGAGCAGGTACAGCCACCGTACGCCGGCCTGTTGGTAAGGCCGCAGGCGGGCCTTGAGATCCGGTCCCGGGCTGATCTGCGCCAGGCCCTCCGGCTGACGCAACTCCTGCAGGATGTCGGCCAGCCACGGGCCTGCAACGAGCTGCGACCAGTCGCGCTCGGCGGGGTCGCCGGTCTCGTCGAGCGAAACACCCGCCAGCAGGCGCAGGGCCTCATTGAAGGGCAGCCCGGTTTTCGCCGCCTCTTGCATGGCCTCGAATCGCTTCAGGAGACGAGCGAGCTTTTTGTTGTCCACCTCGACCCAGCGACCGCGGATGAGTTGCAAGCCATCGGCGCCTTTGAGCAGATCCCTGACCTCGGAGGCGTTCAGACGTTCTCCGTCGAGCGACACCTCCATGTTGAAATCGAGCAGCGCCTCCTTGCCCAGAAGCGCGGGCGGGCGTGTACCGACGCTGGCTCTCACAACGGGACGTGCAGGACGGCCCGCCTGCCAGACGCTGGGCGTGCGTACGACAATGCCGGCGGCTTCGAGTTTGGGCAGGTCCGTGAGAAAGCGATGAGCGTCAACCGGTGTCCAGCGCAACGGATGGTATATCTCGCCGGTATCCACCATTTCGCGCAGCCAATCGCAGTGTTCAGCGGCGCGTTGCACCGGCAGCAGGAGCGACAGGAGCTGCGCACGGCTCCTCGCACCCGAATATTCAGCCAGGGCCTTCGACAGTGGCTGGTGTTGCGCTTTGCCAAGCGCTGACAGACGCGAGGTGTAAGTCGCAAGGAAGGCGAACGGCGACTCCGGGTCCTTGCGGTTCTCAGCAAGGTTGAAATGCACGCGGCCGACGAGATTCCAGGCCGGGTGGCGCGATTTGAGGAAATCCTGAAGCGAGACTTTTGCGCTCGCCAGTTCCCGCTGCAAGGCCGTATCGATCTCGTCCCACAGCCTCGCGAGCAGGTCTGGCGTGAGATACTCCCCGCCGGTCATCGGCGGTGCATCGGCAATCAGGGCATCGAAGTCCCCGGCAGCGGGCGTGACGACCGCGATCTCGCCGCCTTCGGGCGTGGCGCACAGGGCAGTGACATAGCGCGCGGCAAAATCCCGCCACCAGGCCCATGCCGGCGGCAAAATGCGGCCGATTTCCGCCGTTCCCAGATGCAGCAGCCCATGTCCTGCGCCGAGCGCAAAAGGCGGGCTTAGCCGCTCTTGTATTTCATCCGCCAAAACCGGCGCGGCATGCTCCGGTACCGCTAGCAGGTGACCACCAGGCGTCAGGCGTGGCGCGAGAATGTCGGAAGTAGTCAAGACCGCCCGTCTCCGGCGCACTGTTGCAGCAAGCGCTGAAACCGCATGTTTTCACGGCAAGCGGCTGCGAAATCAGCGAGCCCCATCGACCCGGTCGGAACCGGGCGAAGCGCCGTCTGAGCCTCGTCCGCTCCGACAGGGGTGCGGGCCAGGCGCGCGGGGTATGCCTGGCGGCCACGTTGCGTATGTCTTGTGAACTGTCTTTTCATCTACCGCCGGAAAACCTCATTGCTATGTATTGACTCACGGAAGCTCGCCCCCTCGGTTTTGTTACGGGTTGACCCACCGCCTCGGCGCTTCCCATCACGGCATTCCGGCCCCGCTTATCATTTCCTTTTACCATGGCCCGCCGCTGAATTACCGCATTGTACCGACCGCGCGGACTCCACTTGATGCGCCGATTGACTGTCCGAACGAACGGGGCCACCGCGGTACGCAGCGGCCCCACCTATCAGAACGAATAGATGAGCTGCGTGCCGAACAGATCGTTCGACTTGCTGTACGATCCATCGCTCCGCAGGAAAGTATCCTGCGTCGACCAGTCATGTCGATACTCGACCTTGACGGTAAGCTGCTGCGTCGCATAAAACAGCAAATCGAGCGTCACATCCTGACGCACCGCGCCCTTGCATTCGAAGCCATATCCACCGGCCGCCTTCGAAGCCGCGAGACAGCTCGCGCCAATACCGAATCCGTTGTACGGATCCATGCCATTGCCGTTGAGCACAATGCTGCTCGCGCCACCACCATTCTTCTGATTGGCAAGCACGTCATAACGCGCGGTCACGCCCATACGGCCGACATAAGGCAGCCGGAACTTGCGATTCGCCAGCAGCGAAAGACCATACCACTGCGCCTGGCCGCCGTTATAAGCCGCATGCTGCTGCTGTCCGTAGTCCACTTCCGCGTTGTACTGAATATCGGCGGTCGTATAGGTGAGATCCGCTTCCCCAAAGAAGAACGCCCCGAACGGACTGGACGCCTGACCGCCCACGCCATAGACGCCAGGCAACGTGTTGCCGTTCGCATCAAGACCCTGCATGAGCGACTGCCGGCCAATGTTGAACGAGCCGCCGATGTCAAGCGCGGTAGACCACGTGTAATCCACACGTGCCGTGAAAGTCGGCACGCGGTTGCTAGTGGTGACCGGATCGCCCAACGCATTGGTGCCGGTCTGCAACTGCGCGCCCGCCGTGCGGAACTGCTCGTTGCCAAGCATGAACTTCCAGATCCAGTTGCTACCCTCGCCCATGTAGTTCACCCCCACCCCAACGTAGCTGCCGGGATCGGAGAAGTCATAGAGCAGCCCGTGCGTAAGCGTCAGCATCAAGTTGGACTGCTGCACCTCATAGCCACCGAAGCTCGGCATCAAGCCCGCCGTGACGGACGTCGTCATCGAGAGCGGCACGGTGAAGAAGGCCGTGTTCAGGATGTTCGAGGTACTGCTGCCGTGCTCGTTCATCAGCTGCGTGATGCCGTTGCCGCGATTGGGCATCAGCGAGATTTCCGCCGATGGCGCCGTCGGGCCCACGCCGAACGTCTTCTTGATGTCGAGGTACAAGTCGCCGAACGAGCTGTTGAAGTACTGGTAAACGTTCTCGTGGTTCGCGAACAGGAACGACGAAGTCCCCAGGTCGCGGTTGTAGATATAGGTCGGGTCGAGATAGCCCGTCACCGAAAGGCCCGCGATCGGACCCGTCGTGGCCGCGTCGGTGAGCGTATCCACCTTCATCTGCTGATTGGCGAGCTGCTGCTTCATCTGGTCGACTTCGTCGTTGGTCAGATGGGCCGGCGCCTTGCCGTAGTCGGGCGAGGACGCGTCCACCGCCTGGGCCTGCGCGGCCGGAGCCGGAGCCGCCACGGGTTTCGCCGCGCCCTGCTGCTCGCGCAATGTCTTCACCTCGTTCTGCAGCGCGTGGAGCTGCGCCTGCAGCGCCTTGATCTGATCGCTCGTGGTGTCCGCTGCGGCGAGGCCAGGCAGCGCTCCCGCCACCATGAGGCAGACAAGCTTCTTTCTCATTCTACGTTCTCCTGATTGGTCGTATTGCAAAGCGTTTTATTTGCGTTTAAATCGTTCAGACACTGGCGGGATCGAGTGCCTTCTGCGTCTTTCTTCCGGTGCTTTGCGGGGCCACGCCAGCCGCTTCCGCCGGTGCGAAGGCCCGCTGGATCTCGGCAAGACGCCTGCGCTCGCGCGCCTGCAGCCAGAAGTTCACGCCCACCACGCCCGTCGTGACGAGGCAGATGAAGATCGTCGCCAGCGCATTCATCTCGGGGTTCAGGCCAAGGCGCACGCGCGAGTAGACGACGAGCGGCAGCGTAGTCGAGCCGGGCCCTGAGAGGAACGCCGAGAGGATCAGGTCGTCGATCGAGACCGTGAACGACAGCAGCCAGCCGGAGACGAGCGCTTGGGCGATGAGCGGCAGCGTAATCACGAAGAACACCTTGAAGGGCGTCGCGCCCAGGTCGAGCGCGGCTTCTTCGAGCGACTTGTTGAGTTCCTTCACGCGCGACTGCACGATGATCGCCACGTAGGAGACGCACAGCATCACGTGGCCGATCCAGATCGTCACGAGCCCGCGGCCATGCGGCCAGCCGAATACCTGCTCCATCGCCACGAACAGCAGCAGCATCGAGATCCCCATGATGACTTCGGGAATCACGAGCGGCGCGTTGATCATGGCCGTGAAGAGCGTGAAGCCCTTGAAGCGTCCCATGCGCGCGAGGACGTAGCCGGCCCACGTGCCGATCGCAACCGAGGCAAACGCCGTCATCAGCGCGATCTTCAGCGAGAGCCACGCGGCGTGCAGCAGCTCGGTGTCGTGAAAGACCGCCGTGTACCACTTGAGCGAGAAGCCCGACCACACGGTCACGAGCTTCGACTCATTGAACGAATAAACGACGAGGCTGACGATCGGGATATACAGGAACATGAAACCGAACGTGAGTACGGCGGTGGAAAGCGTGCGATTGGGCTTGATCATTTTCCGCCCTCCATTTCCTTGACCTGGTAGTACTGAAAGACCGCCATCGGCACGAGCAGCAGCAGGACCATCGCCACCGTGACCGCCGAGGCCATTGGCCAATCCATGTCGTTAAAGAACTCGTCCCACATGACGCGGCCGATCATGAGCGTGTCCGCGCCGCCGAGCAGCTCGGGAATCACGTATTCGCCCACCGCCGGGATGAACACGAGCAGGCTCCCCGCGATGATCCCGTTCTTCGAGAGCGGCAGCGTGATGCGCGTGAACGCGACCCAGGGCGACGCGCCCAGGTCATAGGCCGCTTCGAGCAGCGTGAGGTCCATCTTCACGAGGTGGGCATAGAGCGGCATCACCATGAACGGCAGGTACGAATAGACCATGCCGATATAGACGCCCGCGTCGCTGTGATAGAGGCGCAGCGGCGAGTGGATCATGCCAATGGCGATGAGCGCGTGATTGAGCAGGCCGTCGTCCTTGAGGATGCCGATCCACGCGTAGACGCGGATCAGGAACGAAGTCCAGAACGGCAGCATCACGCCCATCATGAGCAGGTTGCGCGTGGCGGGATTCGAGCGCGCGATGTAGTACGCGACCGGATAGCCAATCAGCAGGCACAGCAGCGTGGAGACGGCCGCCATCTTCAGCGAGCTCAGGTACGTCGAGAAATACAGGTCGTCCTGGAACAGAAATGCGTAGTGGCCGAGCTGCAGCGCCAGATGCACGACGCCGTCCTTCATGGCGATGAGGTTCGTGTACGGCGGCACGCCCATCATCTGGTCTGAAAAGCTGATCTTGAACACCAGCACGAACGGCAGCGCGAAGAACACGAAGAGCCACAGGAACGGCACGCCAATCACCGTCGTGCGGCCCGAGGGCACCAGTCGCGCCGCAAAGCGCCTGAACGCGCCAGGCGCGGCGGGATGCGTTGCCGTGCTGCCGGCGACGGCGGAGCGGGAGGCGATCTCGTTCATTGCGTCACCACCACGCCGCTGGCCGGCGACCACGATACGTACACCTCGTCGTTCCAGACCGGCGTGCCCTCTTCCATGAGGTACGCGCTCGACAGATTCGACACCACCGTCTTGCCGCCCGGCAGCCGCACGTGATAGAGCGAATAGCTGCCCATATAGGCGACGTCGGTCACGACTCCGCGTGCCCAGTTATAGGGCGCCGTGGGCCGCGCGTGCGAGACGCAGACGTGCTCGGGCCGCACCGAGATGCCCACCGGCATGCCGAGCGGGCCGGTAATGCCATGGCTCACGTAGAGCCGGTTCTCGAGCGCTTCGCTCCCGACGAAGACGTGATCGGGCTCGTCCTGCACCACGGTGCCCTCGAACAGGTTCGTAGAACCGATGAATTCCGCGGAGAAGCGGCTGTTCGGATACTCGTACACCTCGCCCGGCGTGCCGACCTGAACGATGCGCCGTTCGCTCATGACCGCGAGCCGGCTCGCCATCGTCATGGCCTCTTCCTGATCGTGCGTGACCATCACGCAGGTCACGTCCACCTTCTCGATGATGTTGACGAGCTCGAGCTGGGTCTTCTGGCGGATCTTCTTGTCGAGCGCCGACATCGGCTCGTCGAGCAGCAGCAGCTTCGGGCGCTTGACGAGCGAGCGCGCAAGCGCGACGCGCTGCTGCTGCCCGCCCGAGAGCTGATGCGGCTTGCGCTTCGCATAGCGGCCCATCTGCACGAGCTCGAGCGCATCGGCCACGCGCTCTTTGATCTCGTTCTTCGGCACGCCTTCCTGCTTGAGGCCGAACGCCACGTTCGACTCCACGCTCATGTGCGGAAAGAGCGCGTACGACTGGAACATCATGTTCACGGGCCGCCGATACGGCGGCAGCGTCGCGAGATCTTCGCCATCGACATAGATGCGCCCGGAGGTGGCCGTCTCGAAGCCGGCCAGCATGCGCAGCAGCGTGGACTTGCCGCAACCCGAGCTGCCGAGCAGCGCGAACAGTTCGTTCTTGGCGATGTCGAGGCTCACGTCGTTGACCGCGACGCTGTCGCCGAACTTCTTGACGACGTTCTCGATGCGCACGAAGCGCTCGTTGCCGCTGCGCGCCTGCGCAATGCCACGCGCAGGCTCGGCGGAGCGTGTTGAGGATGAAGGCGAAGCTTTCATGTTCCAGTGACCCGTATTACAAAATGCAGGCGTGACGGGGCCCAGGCGAGTCGCGCAAGGCGGCCCACCGGCGTCACGTCGTGTTCGGAAGAATCGATTGCCGCGCGCGCGGCGCGCAAAGGCCGTCGCATGCGCAGTCGTGCTGGCGAGAAGTGGCGGACGAAGCGCCGCAAGGCGAGCCCGCCCATCGCCGGTCGTGCGCGCCCTGCCCGGCGCGCGTGTCTCCTTGTGTTTTTCGCGTGGCCTGCGCGGCCAGCGTGCAGGGTTTCACACAGCGTTCATTTGCTTTGCATGACTAACGAGTGATGTTTACGCCGGGTTGCATCGATGTAACGGCCACTCGTCCAAACCGGCGACAACGTTAACTGTTCGATTTGCGGCGGTATGCCCCCCCTTCAGGGGGGCAGGTGCGATGAGGAGAGAAAACCGCTACGTTCAGGCGATGGCCTGCACGCCGATCCCGAGTCCGTCGAGGTGCCGGCGCAGGTGATCGATGAAGACGCGGACCTTGCGCGTGTTGCGCCGGTGCGGTTGGTAGAGCACGTAAACGGAGGGGCCGAGCGCCGTTTGCTCGCGCCAGTAGTCGGAGTCGAGTTCGACGAGCTCACCTCGCGCGATATGGGGCGCGGCGCTCCACTTCGGCAAGAATTGCAGGCCCTGTCCGTCGAGCAGGCAAGCGAGCAGGAAGTCGAAGTTGTCGCTCGTGAGGCGCGGCACCGGTTGCTTCAGACGAATGCGCTCGCCGCCGTGCTCCACCCACCAGAAGTTCCGGTTGAGCAGCGGATGATGAAGAATCAGCCAGTCGTGCGACTGATAGTTCTCCAGCGTCACGGACGCGCCCTTGCGCGCGATATAGGCCGGGCTCGCGCAGAGCATCAGGCAATTCTCGAGCAGGGGCTGCGCAATCAGGCCGGGCAGGTCGATCGGTCCATCGCGCAACGAGAGGTCGTAGGCCTCGTCGTTCATGCTGTCGTTCAGATCGACTTCCAGCCGCAGCTCGGGATGCTCGCGCAGGAAGCTGCAACATGCGCCGTTCAGGAATGCTGGCCCGAACGGCGGCAGCGCGACGATGCGCAAACTGCCGCGCAGCGCGTGCTGCAGATCGTCGACCGCCTCGGCGGCCAGCTGCAATTGCGAGAGCGCCTGACGCGCGCCCTCGAGGTAGAGCTGGCCCGCCTCGGTCAGCGTCATGCGGCGCGTGGTCCGCTCGAAGAGGCGCGCGCCCAGCTCGGCCTCCAACTGCATCACGCCCTTGGTGACGGCCGAGGGCGTCTTGCCCAGTTGCTCGGCCGCGCGGCTGAAGCCGCCGAAGTCGGCGGTCGCGACGAACATGGTGAGCGCGGTCATCTTGTCCATGGATCTGTTCCTGGCAGGCACAAAACTTGTGTCAAAACGGGCCACGATGCGCGTGGCGAACATCCGCTAATCTACGAAATCCGGCGGGAAAATGTGAAATGGCGAGTCTAACGGGCTTTCGTCATCCCACGCGCCGTCCCGCGAATTTGTGCCTCATGGGAAACGGCCAGCGTGTAAAACCTGGCCGGCGCAGCAAATACTGGGAGCAATCGACGTGAAAATTCATACCTTCGTGACCGAAACCGCGAATCCCGCGCTTCGCGGGCGACAGATCGGAGAGCGGTGGGCGCGGGAAATCCACGAAACGGCCACGCGCTACCTCGGCTTCTTCCCGCGTGTGGGGGCCCCCGCCGAGCAGGCGCGCGCCATCGGCGAGGCGTGCCAGAGCCGGCTGGAAGCCTGGTGCCCCGACCTCGCAGCCGAAGTCGCGGCAATGGCCGAAGGCGCGCGGCTGCCACTGTGGCAGCTCGCTTGCGTGAGCGCGCGCACGGAGATCCTCGCGACCAGGCCGCCGGCGCCCGAAGGCGAGTGCTCGACTGCCGTGCATGCGCCGCCGGGCCCGCGCGCGCCGCGCTCGATCCAGACCTGGGACTGGCACGAGGCGCTCGCGCCGCATGGCCTGATGCTTCAGCTCACGACCCGGCGTGGCATCACGGTGAAGCAGTTCACCGAATTCGGCATGCTGGGCAAGATCGGCGTAAACAGCGCAGGGCTCGGCCTGCATTTCAACATCCTCCACCACACGAGCGACAACGCTGCGGGCGGCGTGCCCGTGCATGCCATCGCGCGGCGGCTGCTCGAGGAGGCGGCCAGCGTCGACGAGGCCATCGATCTTGCGCGCTCCGCGCCATTGAGCGCATCGACGGTATTGAACGTGTTCGCGCGCGATGCCTCTCCGGCTTCGGGCCTGCGCGCCGCGAGCATCGAGTTGAGCCCGAGCGGCGTCGCGGTCGTGCCGCCGCGCGCGGATGGCTGGCTGCTGCACACGAACCATTTCCTCGACGGGGGACTCACCGTGGGCGAGCGCGCCCCGGAGACGTCCACCACCTGGGCGCGGCTCGACCATCTGAAGGCCGCCGTGGCCGGCATGACCGCCAGCGACCTGCGCAGCCGCGCCGAATCCATGTGCGGCAGCGCGGGCGCGAATGCGCCGGTCTGCGTGCGCCCGGACCCCAGCCGGCCCGATACGGAGCACTGGGAAACGCTCCTCACGATCGGCATCGATACCGAAGCCAGCGCGCTCGAATATGCCGCTGGCAATCCGCAGGTTCTCGTGAAAATGGGCAGCGCGCGCTTTTGATGCGTGCGGCGCGGGCCACGGAAGCCGCGCGCCCAGGCAGGAAAAAACAAGGAAAAAAGACAATGGCTGGAGACACATCGCGCGGCCTCTCCGCGAGGGCGGCGCTCAGGGCATTTTGCGTGTCCGGCATGGGCACGGCGCTCGAGTTCTACGATTTCGTGATCTACGGGATGGCCGCCGCACTGGTTTTCCCGCAAGTGTTCTTTCCCTCGCTCGACCGATTGACCGCGACGCTGGTCGCGTTCGGCGCGTTTGGCGCGGGCTTCCTCGCGCGTCCGCTCGGCGGCGTGCTGTTCGGCCACTTCGGCGACAAGGTCGGGCGCCAGAAGGTGCTCGTCACGACGCTGCTGCTCATGGGCGCCAGTTCGTTCCTGATCGGCTGCCTGCCCGGCTATGCGTCGATCGGCACGGCGGCGCCGGTCCTGCTGATCCTGTTGCGGCTGATCCAGGGCTTCGCGGCCGGCGGCGAATGGGGCGGCGCGGCGCTCTTCGGCATCGAGCACGCGCCCGCGGGCCGGCGCGGCCTGTGGGGCAGCTTCACGAGCATGGGGATCGGCGTGGGCGGGATCATCGGCGACATCGTGTTCGGCGCCGTGAGCGCGGGCGCGCACGGCGACCTCGCCGGTTTCGCGTGGCGCATTCCGTTCTGGCTCGGCGGACTGCTCGTGCTGGTCGGCCTCTATGCGCGCATGCAAAGCGGGGCCCATGCCGCCGCCAGCCACGCGCGTGACGCGAAGATGCCGCTGCTCGAAGCCATCCGCCAGCGCCCGCGCGAGCTGCTGCTGTGCACGGGCATCGCGTTCGGCTACATCACGATCGCCTATATCGGCAGCACCTTCTTCCTCGCCTATGCCACCGATATTGGCTACAGCAGCACCCAGGCGCTCGTCTTCGATCTCGCGCTCTCCGTTGCCATCGTGCTGTCCGCGCCTTTCTTCGGCCACCTCTCTGACAAGCTCGGACGGCGCACCGTCATGATCTGCGGCGCGGCGGTCATGACCGCCGGGATGTTCGCGTTCTTCGCGCTCGTGGGCATGAAAGGCGTGCCGCTCGCCTTTCTCGCCTACGTGCTCGTGGGCGCGTTCATGGGCATGACGCAAGGCCCCATTCCGGCCTTCCTCGGCGAACAGTTTCCGCAGGCGATGCGTTACTCGGGTATTTCCGCGAGCTACCAGATTGGCGCAGCGCTGGGCGGCGGCACCGCATCGAGCGCGGCCACCGCCATCCTGATCGCCACGCATCACAACGCGCTTGCCGTTGCGCTCTATGGCGCGCTGGCGCTCGCACTGGTGGCGCTCTGCTCGTATGCGCTGAAGGAGACGGCCACGCTGACCATGGCCGAGATCGACGAGCAAGCACCGGATCGGCTCGATTCAAAAATGGTTTGCAGTTCTGATTGAATCAGGCAATTCGATCCCGGACTGATGGGACGGCGGCCGACCCTGCCGATGGATGCGCGCGCAGCCGACTCGCGCCCTACTCGCACCCCTCGGGCCGCGCGTTCCAGCGCCGGACCGCGCGGTTCTCGCGGTCGAAGCCAAGCATGCTGATCGTTGCCGTATCCAGGTAGAGATGCGCGCCCAGCGCCGCCGAGTTGCCGATCCAGCATCCCGCGAGCACGCGCAGAAAATGGGCATGCGAGAAAACGGCAATGCGGCGGGCCGCCCCGCTGGATCCACTCTGCCCGAGCATCGCCAGCAGACTCTCGACCACGCCGCGAGCGCGCACCTCGATCTGCGAGAGGCTCTCGCCGTGCGGGATCAGCGAGTGCCAGACATTCCAGTCCGGCTCCGTCTTGCGGATGTCGGCCGTGGTGCGGCCCTCGTAGATGCCGTAATCCCATTCGTGCAGATCGCCCGACACGATCATCTCGTCGCCGAGGCCCGCCAGCCGGCAGGTCTCGATGGCGCGCGACATCGGGCTCGCGAGCACCGCGTTGAAGCGCTGCGCGGCGAGCGGTCTGGCGAGCGCACGCGCCTGATCGCGGCCATGCTCGGTGAGCGCGATATCGGTGCGCCCCGTGTGCTGGCCGCTGCGGCTCCACTCGGTTTCGCCGTGGCGAATCAGCCAGACTTCGCCGGACGCGGCGCTTGCTTTCATATCGACGGACATCGGGTCACTCCGGTAACGGGCTGCCGCCTCGCGACTTCCATCGCCAGGCGCAAGAACAAGTTCGCGGAGGTCATTCTAAGGCAGCGCTTCCGGCTCGAGGCGCTCAGCGACCGTTCACTTGCCGTTCTGCGGCGCCTCGATCATCTTCCAGCCATTGCCGGCCGGGTCGCGAAAGCCCGAAATTGCAGCGCGCGGGCCCGCTCGGGCGATCGAGTCTAGAATGGCGGCAAAAAACATGCATTCGACGGGGTGTCGCGCAATACGGAGACGACATGACAGCAAGCAATGCTTCGCAGTTGACCTCCCCCTCGGACTATATCGCCCACCATCTGCAGAACTTCTCCACGCCCCACGAGCCCATGACTGTCACCGGGCAGCATGCGGGGTTCTTCCTGTGGAATTTCGAGGCCCTCATCCTCGCGGCCGTCCTCTTTGCCGTGCTCGTGTGCTGCGCCGCACTCACCGACCGCCGGGCGCTCTTCAGGCTCGACCGGGGCATGAGCTTCGGCCGGCGCCTGTACGTCTGGTGGTCCTGCGCCTGGCGGCAATGGCTCGCGAACATGCTGTTCTTCATCGCTGGCGTGTTCGCCTTTCATTTCCTGATGGCGAAGGCCGGCCTGCCGCTCGCGCAGTGGACAGCCGATCTGGGCAGGCCGCGCCCGGCGGGTGCGTCGTCCACGTGGCTCGTGGCGCTCGAGGTCCTGTCGGGCATCGTGGCCAACCTGCTGCCCGTCATCGTGGCCCTCGTGCTGTACGCGCTGCTGAGCCTGCCGCTCGCGGGCTACATGGTGCGCGGCGGACTGGTTGCGCACGCAATGCCAGCGCCCGCGCGACTCGGCCTCTGGCACGCAACGCTGCTGGGCTGGACGACCTACGTGTGGTCCATTCCCGGCAGCCTCGCGATTGCCGACGTGGCAGCGCCGCTTCCCCATCATGTCTCTGCCGTGTGCCGGGCCCTGCTCGTCGTGCTCTGGAGCATGTATATCGTCCTGCCGCGCCAGTTGCGCAGGATGACGCGCCTCGCAACACCCGGCATCCGCAGCTAAGATCGAGAGCCTTCGAACCTTGCCCGTCTTCCATGCACACGGACATGTCATCGCCGCGCTCGTCCTCCACCGGCCGCACGCTTGAAGTGCTGCGGGTCTTTCTCAGGCTCGGGATGACGAGCTTTGGCGGCCCGATTGCGCATCTCGGCTACTTCCGCCGCGAGTTCGTCGAGCGCCGCCGCTGGCTCGACGACGAGGCCTTCACCGATCTGGTCGGGCTGTGCCAGTTCCTGCCGGGGCCCGCCAGCAGCCAGACGGGCTTTTCGATCGGCTTGCTGCGGGCCGGCTGGGCCGGCGGGCTCGCGGCCTGGTGTGGATTCACGCTGCCCTCGGTGTTCGCGATGCTGATCTTCGCGGCCATCGCACCGGATCTGGGCGGGCCGGCCGGCGCAGGCGTGGTGCATGGCCTGAAGCTCGTCGCGGTGGCCGTGGTGGCCCAGGCCGTCTGGGACATGGCGCGGCGTCTGTGCCCCGACCGTCGCCGCGCGGCCATCGCGCTCGCGTCCGTCGCCTTGCTCAGCCTGCTGACCACGGCATATGCACAACTCATCGCAATCGCCGCGGGCGCCCTGCTCGGCCTCGCGCTGTGCCGCACGAAAACCGCGGGCGACACGCGCGCCGTACCCGGGCATGCCGGTGAGTTTCCCGTGTCGCGCAAGGCGGGCATCGCCGCGTTGGTCGTCTTTTGCGTACTGCTGATCGGCCTTCCGCTGCCTGGCGCGGCCGCGCACGGCGTGCGCGTGTTCGAAGCGTTCTATCGGTCCGGCGCGCTCGTGTTCGGCGGCGGACACGTGGTGCTGCCCTTGCTCCAGCACGCGACAGTCGCAACCGGCTGGGTCGCGCCCAACGACTTCCTTGCCGGCTACGGCGCGGCACAGGCCGTGCCGGGGCCGCTCTTCACGTTTGCGGCTTTTCTCGGCTGGATGATGGCGACGCCCCCCAACCACTGGAGCGGCGCGCTGCTCGCGACCGTGGGGATCTTTCTGCCGGGCCTGCTGCTCGTGCTGGCCGCGCTGCCGTGGTGGCACGCGCTGCGCAGCCGGCCGGCCATGTCGGCGGCCCTTGCCGGCGTCAACGCCGCCGTCGTCGGCCTGCTGGCCTCTGCGCTCTACTCGCCGGTCTGGACGAGCGCGGTCCAGACGCAAGCCGATTTCGCCATCGCGTGCATCGGCTTCTTTCTGCTGGTGCGCTGGAAAGCGCCGCTACTCGTTGTGGTGGGTTTCTGCATCGCGGCCGGGGTCGCGCAAAGCCTGCTGCGCTAGACGTTTGCTATCAACCGCATGATCGAGCAAGGCCGAACCTGACCTCGCGCGCGGGCGGGCGTACTTGCCCTAATTGCTTCGATTCGGCCGACTATGCCGAAATGCGCATACGGAACGTCGCAAACGGTCAAGACGGATCGATATTGGCTTCATATAGTCGCTTCCTGCGATTGCCGCGGCGTTCCTCATTCGGAGCGGTTCGATCGATACCACGCCTACTTTGCCGACAAAGGAAACAACATGCGCTTTGCGAAGACTCTCACCCCTGTCGCAGTTGCAGTTGGAGCACTTCTCGCTGTTGCACCGCTCGCCTCCCACGCGGATACCGTTGTAAAAGTCGGTTTTGCCGCGCCGCTCACCGGCCCCAACGCCAATTACGGCAAGGATCTGGAGAACGGCGTCAAAATGGCCCTCGACGACGCCAAGGCGCAAGGCGTCAAGATCAACGGCCAGCCCGTCTCGTTCGAACTCGTGGCCGAAGACGATCAGGCCGACCCGCGCGTCGGCGTGCAAGTCGCGCAAAAGCTCGTGGATGAAGGCGTATCGATCGTCGTCGGCCACTTCAACTCGGGCACGACGATCCCCGCTTCCGAGCTCTACGAAAAGGCGAGCCTGCCCGACATCGATCCGGCCGCCACGAACCCGGTCATCAGCGGCCGCGGCTTCAAGAACATCTTCATGGTGATCTCGAGCGACGCGCAAAACGCGGGCACCGCGGGCGCCTACGCGGTCACGACCACGAAGGCCAAGCGCATCGCCGTCATCGACGACCGCACGGCATTCGGCCAGGGCGAAGCCGACGAGTTCGTGAAAGCGGTCAAGGCGCATGGAGGCGACATCGTCGATCGCGAGTACACGACGAACCAGGCGACGGACTTCAAGACCCAGCTCACGACCATCAAGAGCAAGAACCCCGATCTGATTTTCGTGGGCGCCCTCAACCCGCAGGCGGCCGGCATCATGAAGCAGATGAGCCAGCTCGGCATCAAGGCGCAGTACGTGGGCGGCGGCGGCGTGAAGGACGTCGACTTCATCAAGCTCGCGGGCGACGTGTCCGAAGGCGCGATGGCATGGGAGTACGGCCGTCCGCTCGACAGCACGCCGGTAGGCTCGAAGTTCGCCGAGCGCTTCAAGCAGAAGTTCGGCGACGACGTGCTCTCGTACGCGCCATTCGGCTATGACGCGGCATGGGCCGCCATCAAGGCAATGCAGGCCGCCAATTCGACGAAGCCCGACGACTACCGCGCGAAGCTGCAAGGCATCGCCTTTGACGGCATCACCGGCCATATCTCGTTCAACACGAATGGCTCGCTGAAGAACGGCTCGTCCACCGTCTATCAGGTGAAGAACGGCCAGTGGGTGACGGTGAAGACGGTAAGCGGACTCTGATCGCTCATGCAGGCCCGCCGCTTTCCGGCGGGCCGTGCAGCGTACTCGTCATCGTTGCCGACGCGGGGCAATTCCGTCGCTAGCGGAGCAACCTGCGCGATCACTGAGGTTGCGCGGGCAACAGACCATACCTGAACATGACCGCGCCAAGCCTGGCGCGATCGGCGCCGTCGCCGGCATTGGTGATTGCCGCGACGTCGGGGAAATACTGCGCCCCGATGCCGGGTGTCAGCACGACAAGCGCACGGGCCACCTCCTCGTGAGGATTGCTGAACTGATGGACCGATCCTTTGGGGGTGTGCATGCTGGTCGCGGATGCTCGGGTTGCAACATCCCGTGACGCTGCGGCGACACTCACCTGAGCTTCCAGAGCCCGAAGACGGCAATCAGCAAACCCAGCCCAAACACACCGCCAATCAACACGTACGTTTCCATTTCGTCTCCTGAATACTGTTGTGATGCTGTTTCTGCCGACCGCGTACAGGCGAAGCCAGGCGGGACGCGCATCAGCAGTCGCCGCATACTACCGCCTCCACCTTTCAGGGCCCATGCGTTGCGCGTGGCGTGCTGCGCACTCGACCGCCAGGAAGATTGCGCGGCATCTGATGACCGATCCATTCGGATGAAAATATTCCGTAAGGAATCTGACGCTCAGCATTCATGCGTCGATGCTCTAATCCCACTGCCGCGTGGCCCCCTCCAGTTGGCACAAGCACATGATGCGAATCTGATCATCGCGACGCCTCGGCTCCGCGGTTAATCCGGCAAAACGAATTTAACCAGGAGCCTGATATGCAATGGCGTCACGTAGCACTTGGATCGCTCACCGCCGCAGCATTCGCATCGACAGTTGCATGGAGTGCTGGCGACGACCAGGACAAGAATCATCCCGACGAAGTTCACACGGCCACGCCGATCAAGCATCTGGTCGTGATCTACGGCGAGAACGTCTCGTTCGATCATTACTTCGCCACCTATCCGCACGCGACCAACCCGTCAGGCGAGCCGGCATTCAACGCGCAGCCGGGCACGCCCGAGGTGAACGGCCTTTCGGGCACGCTGCTCACCAGCAACCCGAACTTGAATCCGGCCAACGGCGCGGGCGCGTCCAATCCCTTCCGTCTGGACCGCACGCAGGCCGCCACGGCCGACCAGAACCACGCGTACACGCCCGAGCAGGAGGCGTACGACGACGGCAAGGCCGACCTTTTCCCGAAGTACACGGGTAAGGGCACGAGCGGCGGGGCCGGCGCCTTCGGCACGACGGGCCAGGTGATGGGCTATTACGACGGCAACACGGTCACCGCGCTGTGGAACTATGCACAGCGCTTCGCGATGAGCGATAACGCCTATACCGCGACCTACGGGCCGTCGACGCCGGGTGCGCTCGAAGTGGTCTCCGGGCAAACCAACGGCATGACGGTTGTGCTGCCGTCGCCGCCGCCTTCGACGCCCGCCTCGTACTACGTGAACGACGGTCAGGGCGGGTTCACGTTGATCAACGACGTCGACCCGGGCAGCGACCTCTGCTCGAGCAAGACCAACACCTCAATGATGAGCGGCAAGAATATCGGCGACCTGCTGAACGCGCGCAACATTACGTGGGGCGGCTTCATGGGCGGCTTCAATCTCGCCACGAAGAACAGCAATGGCACGACCGGGTGCCTGCGCAGCACGGTGTCGCCGGTCGTCGGTGCAGCCACGGCCGACTATATTCCGCACCACAACTGGTTTCAGTACTACGCGTCGACGTCGAATCCGAACCATTTGCGCCCGAGCTCGATCGAGGCGATCGGGCACACGATGGAGCGGCATAGCCACACCCCCGACCCGGCCAATCACGAATACGATACCGACGACTTCTTCGACGCAGTGAGCGCAGGCAATTTCCCGGCGGTGAGCTTCCTGAAGGCCCCGGCCTACCAGGATGGTCACGCGGGCTATTCGGACCCGCTCGACGAGCAGGCTTTCGTCACGAAGGTCGTGAACTTCCTGCAGGAGCAGAAGGACTGGAACGACACCGCCGTTGTCGTGGCATGGGATGACTCCGACGGCTGGTACGACCACGCTTACGCGCAGCCGACCAGTGCTTCGTTCGACCCGGTTGCCGACCAGCTCAATGGTCCCGGAACCTGCGGCACCGGCTCGGCGCCCAATGGCCTGAACGGCAAGCCTGTGAATGGCCGCTGCGGTCCGGGCACGCGCATTCCGTTTGTCGTGATCTCGCCGTGGGCGAAGGAGAACTACGTCGACCACACGCTGATCGACCAGGCATCGGTGGTGCGCTTCATCGAAGACAACTGGCTTGATGGGAAGCGTCTGGGTGGCGGTTCGTTCGACGCGACGGCGGGCAGCATCATGGGCATGTTCGATTTCAACCGCCGCGGCGAAGGCCGCTATGAACACAAGCTGTTCCTCGACCCGCAGACGGGCCTGGTGCTCGACAAGGCCCCGAAGAGCTGACGCCCGCGCGCGACAGACCCTTGCGGCATGACTGACGTGCGCCCGCCCTGTTGCTGCTGCAGCAGGGCGGGCGCACGGCTTTATTCAAACGCGCGCGGGGTGGCGCAGGGAGTGGATCGGCGCGTCCCGGGTGCCTCAGTGCAGCGGTTCGATCTTGAAATCATCGACCGCCAGGCCAAGGTCCACGCCTTCGCCGGTGCCGCTCAACGTCATCGACGTCGTTCCCTTGGTCAGCACCTGGGCAGTACCGCCGTTCCCCGCCCCGGCCGAAGCGCCGGCCTGCGCATAGCTGCCGTACACCTCCTTGATGCTGTAGACATGGGTGATATCGCCGTGGCCGCTGACGCGGAATTTGCCGGCTGTCAGGCCGCCGCCGTGCACGCTGATCTTGACGGCGGCTTTTTGCCCGTTGCTGCAAGTGACGTTGCCGCGCCCTTCGGCATGCTGATAAATCGCCGACCATCCCGACATGCTGAAGGTCAGGCGGCATTTCACCGGCGCGCCGCCTGCCTGAGCCGGGGTGGCGCTCAAGGCCGCCAGGGCGCCCACGCACAGCAACGTGGCGGCGGTCGATACAAGAGTAGGCTTGCTCATGGGGACTCCACGCACATGAAGGGGGGCGTCCAGTGTAACTGCCATTCGCAGTTTGTCGGGTGAGCGACGCTCAAATCCACGGATCAGGGTTGGCGTTTGCCGCGGCCACCTGCGGGTCTGCCAGCCGGCTTGCGTGAACCCGCAACTGGCTTGCTGGCGGGTTTGCTGCGTGGCTTTTGCACGCTGAATGGGCTGCCGCTGATCAAGCTTGTGTCTTTACCCGTGGCCACAGCGTGCTGCGCCGTAGGCTTGCCTTTGTTTTCGCCACTTTGCGGGTGTGGCTTTTTGCTGGGCACCTGCACGGCGCCCGGTGCGGCTTGCGGCACTTTGGGCTTCTTGGGCTTTTTCGGCTTCTTGATGATCTGGCCCGTTGCGCTGGTTTCCGGCACGCGGTGTTCGGCTTCGAAACCCGGCTCCTCTTCACGGGGCAGCGTTTGCCGGATCAGCGCTTCAATCGCGGCCAGTTGCGGCGCTTCATCGGCACACACGAGGGATACCGCCACGCCACTGGCGCCCGCGCGGCCGGTACGGCCAATACGATGCACATAGTCTTGCGCCACGATCGGCAGATCGACGTTGATCACGAGCGGCAAGTCGTCGATATCGAGCCCGCGCGCAGCCACATCGGTGGCGACCAGCATCTGGACTTCGCCCGTCTTGAAGCGCTCCAGCGCGCGCAGACGCGCGGGTTGCGGTTTGTCGCCGTGGATGGTGTCGACCGCATAGCCCGCGTCATCCAGCATGGCCGCCAGGTAATCCACGCCGCTGCGGGTTTTGACGAACACCAGCGCGTGCTCCCACTTGTTCTCAGCCACAAGGTGCATGAAGAGCTCGGGCTTGTTCCGCTTATCCACCGTCACCACCCACTGCTTGATCTTGCTGGCCGTGGCATTGGGCGGGCTGACGCTGATATTGACCGGGCCGCGCAGAATGCTCGCCGCCATGGCGCGGATATCATCGGTAAACGTGGCGGAGAACAGCAAGGTCTGGCGCTGAGCGGGCAACGCGGCAAAAACGGCGTTGAGTTCGCGCGCAAAGCCCAGATCCAGCATGCGGTCCGCTTCGTCCAGCACCAGCGTCTGGACTTGATCGAACTGCACTGCGTTCTGGCGATTGAGATCCAGCAATCGGCCCGGCGTGGCGACGAGCACGTCCACGCCTTTGCGCAACTTCATCATCTGCGGGTTGATGCTCACACCGCCGTAGGCAGCCAGGAAGCGCAAGTCGAGGCCTTTGCCGTAAGCGACAAAGCTTTGCAGCACCTGTTCAGCCAGTTCGCGCGTGGGCACCAGCACCAGAACGCGCGCGCGGTTGCTGGACACCGCCGGCCCGTGTTGCACCAGCCGTTGCAACAGCGGCAGCGCGAAGCCCGCCGTTTTGCCCGTGCCGGTCTGCGCCCCAGCCATGACGTCCTTGCCGCCGAGCACAGCAGGAATCGCCTTGGCCTGCACCGGCGTAGGTGTCTGGTAATTGAGCTCCTGCACATTACGCAGCAAGGGATCGATCAGGCCAAGCGAGGCAAAAGACATGGGGCATATTCCTGGCTAAAACCGCAATTCTAGCGGTTGCCGCGCTGATTGCACCGCGCAGATCATGGGTGCTGGCGCGACACGACCCGTGGGCTTCTGCCGATCGAATCGCCAGTCCGATAATAGGGTAATCCCCGAGCCTCTTTTAGGACGCTTGCCGTATTCATGCGCATTGGGTCGGCGAATACAGTCATCAATGCCGGCGTGCCGCGTTGGTCATTTCAATGCACCACGTGCGTGCAACGCGCAAAAGGAGGTCATCGTGAAATCGGCAATCCTCGCAGTCACCGCCGCATCCGCCCTCGCCGTATCGCTCGCGGCATTCGCCCAGTCGGACACGCAGGCGCCTATCACACGCGCCCAGGTGCGCGCCGAACTCCAGCAACTCGAGCAGGCTGGCTACACCCCCTCGAGGGGCGAGGACGTCAACTACCCGCAAGACGTTCAGGCAGCAGAAGCGCGCGTGGCGGCCCACAACGGCTCAACCGGGTACGGCGGCGCAGTGAGCGGGTCATCGGCATCGGGTTCGCCTGCGACCGCATCCCCCTCTTCCCCCGAGAGTCAGATATACGATTACTGACCACCCCGCCAAAACGTGAAAGACGGGGTCCATCCGGTTGTGAGCGGCCCCGTCGCTGCGGTGATGATGCACTAGTCAGCGGTGCTCTCTGGCCCCGCGAGATGTCCCGTTAGCTGCGCGATAGCCTGGTCGACAACGCTTCCCCAATCCCCACTCGCACATGCAGGAGATGTAGCCTGCGACCCAATCGATGTTGAGCAAACGTGCATACGCCGACAACAATGAGTTGCTCTGCTTGCGCTCAATTCTGAGCCGTTGCCGTCCTACACTGTATCCAGTCGATCCGCAAAAGCATGCGCGCGGAACACTCCCTGGAGACAAGGTTATGAAACTCGCTCAGCTCATCGTTGCTGCATCTATTTTGGTCCCGGCTGTGTCTTCGTTTGCCCAATCGACGCCGGTGGCGGTTAATGAAGACGTAAGGTCGCAACTCGTTCAGGAAGAGACGACGTACCGATCTTTGGATTCCAGCGACAAGCAGCAGGCTTCAATCAACAACGCCAATCGGAATGGCGTGCGGAGCCGGCAGACAGCACAAATCGACTTGGGTCGTTACTCGCTATCCGTCGTCCGTCCTTCGTTTTGATGTTGCCGATGATTATCACGGATACCGCAAAAAAAACGCCACCCCGAAAGGTGGCGTTTTTCGCACGCGCATGACGCTCAAGCCAGCATAACCGCCTCGTCCGCCTTCACCGCGCTCACCCGCGCCCCATCCGCAGCGAGCCTGCGATAACGCGCCAAGGCCCAAAGCGGGAAATACGCCGTATACCCGTGATACTTCAGATAGTAGATACGCGGAAAACCCGGCGCATTATGCGAGCGATGCCACCAGAAGCCCTCGCCGTCCTGCACCGAAAGCAGATACGCAATCCCGCGCCGCACTGATTCCGACTCATGGTCGCCGAACGCCATCTGCGCGAGCAGCGCCCACGCCGTGAAGTTCGACGTGCTCTCGCCGCCGTTCGTGCCCGCGAGGCGCGGGTCGATGTAGCTGTCGTTGGTCTCGCCCCAGCCGCCGTCCGCGTGCTGGCGCGACCTGAGCCAGGCGAGCGCACGCGCGATATACGGCTGCGACGGGTCCTCGCCCGCCAGCGCGAGGCCCGCCAGCACGCTCCACGTACCGTAGATGTAGTTCGTGCCCCAGCGGCCCCACCAGCTTCCATCGGCCTGCTGTGTGGCCTTGATGTAGTCGATCGTGCGCGCAAGCGCGGCCTTGTCTTCCTCGCGGCCCGTCACGCCGAAGCACAGCAGCACACGGCCCGACACGTCCTCGGTGGGCGGATCGAGCAGCGCGCCGTGGTCCGCGAACGGAATCGCATTCAGATAGAGGCGATCGCAATCGGCATCGAACGCCGCGAAGCCGCCGTTGCGCGACTGCAGCCCGCGCATCCAGTCGAGCGCAAGCGTCACGCGCGCGGCATACGGGTCCGCGCCCGTGGCGCGCTTGATCGAGCGGCCCCGGCGATGCAGCATCGCGGCCACGACCGCGCTGTCGTCGATATCGGGGTAATAGGGGTTCGCATACTGGAACGCCCAGCCGCCCGGCGGCACATCGGGGCTCACGTTCTCGATCCAGTCGCCCTTGAGGTCGTCCACCTGGCGCGTCGCGAGCCAGTCGTAGGCGCGCGCGATCTTCTGCTGCAATTCCGCGTTGGGCGTCGACGCGACGCCCGGCGTAGCGACGCCCGACGTATCGACGCCCGACTGATCGGGCACCGCAACGGCCTGTTCGAGCGCCATCGTGCTCCACGCGGTGTCCCATACCGGCGACAGGCACGGCTGGCAGTACATGCTGCCGTCGGGGCGCTCGACGAGGAGCTTCTCCAGCGCATTCTCGCAATCGCGCCGCAGCGGATGGTTCTCGTGATAGCCGAGCACTTCCATCATCTGGTAGCTGTAGACGATGGGCGGGAAGATGCCGCCCATGCCGTCCTCGCCGTTCATGCGCTCCGCGCACCAGGCTTCCGCGTACTTCATCGCACGCGCGCGCAAGGCTTGCGGAATCAGCGGCTCGAGATGGCGAACCGTGCGGTCCAGCGCAAGAAAAAGCTTGCGCACGCCCTTGCCGCGCGGGAAATACTCGCGCTCCTCCTCCGCTGGCGTGACGAACAATTCGGCGATCGACACGTGGTGCGGATTGCGCGCCTGCGCCTTCAGCGAACAGAGCGCGAGCAGCGGCACCATGGTCGTGCGCGCCCAGTAGGCGACCTTGTACATCGAGATCGGCACCCACTTGGGGAACAGCACGAATTCGACGGGCATGAAGGGGGTCGCGCGCCACGGCACCTGGCCGAAGGTGGCCAGCAGGATGCGCGTGAAGACATTGGACTTCGCCGCCCCGCCGAGCTTCAGGATGGCTTCGCGCGCGCGCACCATATGCGGCGCGCTTTGCGCGTCGCCCGCCGCCTTGAGCGCGAAATAAGCCTTCACGCTCGCCGAGACGTCGGGTGCGCCGTCCACGTAGAGATCCCACGCGCCATGCGTTTCGAGGCGCTGGATCGCACGCAGATAGCGCGCCATTTTCTCCTGACGCACCGTGTCGATCTTGCCCATGAAATGCATCATGAGAATGTATTCGGCGGTGATCGTCGCGTCCGATTCGAGCTCGAAGCACCAGCTCCCGTCGGGCTGTTGCCGGCGCGCGAGCGCATCGCGCCCCCGGACGATGGCGGCGTCGAGCAGCGCCGCCTGTTGCACGTTGGTTGGCAGGTCGGATTTCTTCATGGCGCGAATAATACCATCCAGACGGAATGTTTTGCCTTGACGCCCGCAGTGGTAAGATCAAGCCATGAAGAAATCCCCCGTCAAAGCCTCAGCTGGCGCCGCAGGACATGCCCCAGGGGGCGCTGCGAATCCGGCGCGGCAGCCTGCATCCCACGTCGCGCAGGCGCCCGAAGAGGCCCAGCGGCCGGCCGCACGCAGCGCCACGCCCGCTCCGCATCCGGAGGCAAAATCTGCTGGGGCTCCCGGCACCCCCACTTCGGGCTCGCGCCGCAAGAAAGCGCCGGTGCAAGTGCGCGCCCAGCTGCTGCAAGCCGCCTCCGATATCGCCACCGACCACAGCGTGCAGGCGGTGACGCTCGACGCCGTCGCCGAACGCGCCGGCGTGACCAAGGGGGCGCTCCAGTATCACTTCGCCAACAAGCAAGGACTCCTTGACGCCCTCTTCGAGCAGACGCTCGAGCACTTCGAATCGCAGATCGAAGCGCGGATCGCGGCGGATCGCGAGGACCCGCACGGCGCCAATGCGCGCGCGTATCTGCACGCGACCATCGACGAAACGAACCCCGCCGCGAGCACCAACGTGCTGCGCGTGCTGGTGGCCGCGATGATGACCGACCCGGAGATACGCGAGCGTTATTCGGCGCCCATGCGCAAATGGACGCGCCCCGACCCGTTGCCGCTAGAACAGGCGGCACGGCTCATGATCTGCCGGCTCGCGGCCGACGGCCTGTGGATCTCGGATCTGCTCGGGTATCAGGACATGTCGGACGAAATGCGCGATGAGGTCGTGCGGCAGATCGAGCGGATGACGCATTTCAACAGATAAGATCCCGCTAAAGACCAACGTCTCACCTTTGACCTGACGTGCTGTTCAATCTGCACGCGGTGTTCGGTTGACTCCGACTGACGATTGCCCAACACGGCTAGCACGGCAAGAAGCCCCGCAATTCACGCGCCATAGCGGCCCGGATCACGCTGGAGCCGACCGTCTGAGCCAGTGACTCGGCTGAACCGACGCGATCCCGCTCTCGACGGTGCTTGCCGCACCGGCTGAAGCGTGGCCTGCAGCGCTTGCGACAACAGCTTTTATCTGTGCGCCACGTTCGAGCGCGTCCCAGGCCGGCAGCTTGAAGTGCGCGCGCAGCCGCGCGGCAAACTGGCAAATCTCACGCAATGCCGTGCTTCACGTCTTTCCAGTAGGGTTCGCGCAGCCTGGTCTTCAGCACCTTGCCTGCGCCCGAGATGGGCAGGTCATCGACGAAGGCCACGCTGACCGGGCATTTGTAACCCGCAATCAGCGTTTTGCAGTGTGCGATGAGTTCAGCGGCCGAGAGCGTCTGACCCGGCGCGAGCACCACCGCGGCGTGCACCGCTTCTCCCCATTGCGCATGCGGAATCGCGATCACCGCGCAGGCGGCCACTGCCCGGTGCTTCGAAATTGCATTCTCGACTTCGGCCGAATAGACGTTTTCTCCGCCGCTGACGATCATGTCTTTCACGCGGTCGGCGATGAAAAGATAGCCATCCTCATCAAGATATCCGCCGTCGCCGGTGTAGTACCAGCCATTGCGAATCGCTTCAGCCGTCTGCTCCGGTTTGTTCCAGTAGCCCTGCATCAGGGTATCGCCGCGCACGACGATCTCGCCTACGGTGCCACGGGGAACCTCCCGGCCATGCGCGTCCACGATCTTGAGTTCCACGCAGTTGCTCGTACGTCCCGCCGCGGTCAACTTCGCGGCAAGCGGCAGCATCCCGGGCCGGTAGTCAGGCGGGTTCACGGTCAGCGGCCCGATCTCGGTCATGCCATAGAGCTGCACGAGCCCGACGCCGGGCAAGACCTTCTGCGCGCGATCCAGTACGGGCTCCGAAATAGGCGAAGCGCCGTAAGCAATCGTCTTCAGGCTGCGCAGGTCATAGCCGCCGTGGATTGCCGGGTGATCGACTACCATCTGGATCATGGTCGGCACCAGCAGCGTGTTGGTTACGCGATGCGCTTCAATGGCCTTGAGCACGGCTTGCGGCTGAAAGCCGGGGATGATCGCATGCGTGTTGCCGACGATCCAGTGAGGCAGCGCTGCGCCGAAATCTGCCACATGGAACATCGGCGCGGCGTGCAGGTACGTGTCTCCGGTTTCGGCCAGCCCCATCGACAGCAGCGACAAGGCAGCGATTCCGCCACCGATATGGCTGCACATGACCCCCTTGGGAAACCCCGTCGTGCCGCCCGTGTAGAAAATGCCCATCAGGTCTTCGCCGCGCCGTGCCGCGTCGTCCACGGGTGCGGTTTCACGCACCAGCGTTTCGTAGTCGAGCATGCCGGCAGGCGCCTCGCCTTCTCCACAGTAAACGACCTGGCGCAGGCATGCCGCATCGCGCAGCAGTTGTCCCGCGGCGGCAACAAAAGCGTCGTCGACCAGCAGGATGGCGGTGCCCGAGTCTTCGAGGGCGTAGACCAGTTCAGGCACCGACCAGCGGGTATTGCACGGATTGAGCACGCCGCCGCCCCAGGGTACCGCCATTTGATATTCGAGGTAACGGTCCGAGTTCAGGGCCAGCATGGCCACCCGGTCTCCGTCTCCCATGCCAATGCGCTGGAGCGCCCCGGCAAGGCGCGCTACACGGTCCGCGAACTCACGAAAGGTGCGCTGGCGCGAACCAAAGCACACCGCGACCTTCTCGGGATGCTGCTGCAGCGCGCGATGCAGGTATTGGGTCAAGTACACGTCCGTCTCCACTCATGGGTTTTGTCTTTTAGCCGATGTTAGGCCAAAGGAGACACGCGCCACGAGAGCGAAACAGGTCAGATTCTTTGCGCAATACCGCATTTCATCACGACGGTCCGGATCGACAGGCCGGGCCGGATCGGCTCTAATATCCGCCATGCCGACCACGCCCCACACCCTGCCCATACTGCTTGCCCATCGAACGCTGGCGGGCGCGCGCGCACGTGGCGCCATGTCGGACGAAGCGATTTCCTTGCTGGTCAACGCAGCAGGAATCCCGCCGGTGCTGCTGGCGGAAAGCGGTGCGAGAATCACCGCCACGCAATATGCGGCGCTATACGCGCGGCTCATCGAGCAACTCGGTGATGAATGCATTGGCTTTCTTTCCCGCCCGCTGCAACGCGGCAGCTTTGCGTTGATCAGCCGCTCCATGCTGGGCGCGCCCTCGCTCGAGGTGGCACTACGGCGTGGGTCGCATACGTTCCGGCTGCTGCAGCATGATCTCGACATGCACTGCGTCAGGGACGGCGAACTAGCCGGATTTGCGCTCGAAGCCAGGCATTCGGAGACTGGCAGCGAGACCTTTCTGCTCGAGATGCTGGCAAGGGTGTTCTGGCAGATGCTGGCCTGGCTGAACCGGGGCCGGCTGCCGATCCGGCGTATCGACTTCAGCTTCGCGCAGCCTGCCTATGCCGCGTCGTATTCCGCAATATTCCCTGCGCCCCTGCAGTTCAATCAGCCCGTTACCGCGGTCTGGTTCGACGCCGCGGCCCTTCAGGCACCCGTGCGTCGTACCGAGGAAGAACTGCGGGCCGCTCTGCGACACGCTCCGGGCAACGTCATCCTGCCCCGGCCCGGGGAACACGCGTGCAGTGATCGCGTGAAGATCATTCTGAGGCAAAGCGAACCGGACTGGCTCGACCTGGATGCGGTTGCCAAATGCATCCACGTTTCTACGAGCACCTTGCAGCGGCGTCTTGCGCTGGAAGGGACGTCATTCCAGTCGTTGAAAGACGAATTGCGGCGCGATCTCGCCATCGAGCGATTGGCCACCAGCAAAGTGCCGGTCGCCCAATTGGCTGTCGAACTGGGTTTTGCGGATGCCACGGCATTTAACCGGGCGTTCAAGCTATGGACCGGAAGTACGCCAGGTTCGTATCGACGCCGTTAAAGCGAATGGTCAGTGATCCTGACGATGCACCGCCCCGACCTCGCTACCTCGCCGCAATCGTCACGGCCGCCCCGGCCATGGCGACTGCGCTGCTGCGGTTCGCGGCACGCACCATGCGGCGGCTCGTGAGCAGGCGCCGCGCGCGCGTGGCAAACAGTGCCCAGGCGAGATCGATGGCGATCAGCACCGCGAACATCGTGAGCACGAGCTCCGACCAGGCGAGCACGCCCACGCGCGAGAGATCGACCATCGTCGGCAGCAAGGCCATATAGAAGATCATGATCTTCGGATTGCCCAATGTAACGGCGATCCCGGCGATAAACATGCGCACCGGCGAGCGCTTGCCCGGCAGACTCTCCGCCTGCAACTCGGCGGGCGCAAACCACATCTTCCACGCGAGAAACATCAGATACGCGACGCCCAGAAACTTGAGCACGAGAAACCCGAGCGCAAAGGTATGCGCGAGCGCCGCGAGCCCCGCAACGGCGCAGGTCAGCCAGACCGCCTCGCCAATCCACATGGCGGCGAGAAAGGGCAGCACGTCGCGAAAGCCGCTGGTCAGCACGCGGGCCACCAACGCCGCGACGCTCGGCCCCGGCATGCCGGCCACCACCAAAAGTGCCAGCGCGAATGCGCTCAGACTGGAAAACGCCATGGGGATCTCCTGTTGCGCGGGCGGCGGCGCCCGCGCGGGAGACACAGTTTAACGCGCGGTTGATTGCGCCTGACGATTACCCAACACGGCGAGCACGGCAAGAAGCCCCGCAACCCTTGCGCCATAGCTGTCCGGGTCGCCCTGAATCGCCCGCCCAGCCGCCCACTCACCAGCACGCCCGGCCCTGATAAACCCTCGCCCCAGACGCAAAACCGCAAGCCACCCCGCGCCGCCGTGTAAACTGCTGGCTTTTTTGCCTCTTGTGGTATGGTCCATCCCCCGCAACGCACGTCCCTGAGCGGTCCGGCCCTCGTTCGCTTGCTGGCGCGTCTCGGCGAGACCGAGGTGCAAGCCTCGCCGCAGCCGCTCGCGGACCGGCTGAGCCAGTGGCTCGGCTGGACCGACGCGATCGCGCTCTCGACGGTGCTTGCCGCTCCGGCGCCAACGCCCGCCACGGCGGGCGGCGCGCGCGCGAACGGCGACGACGAGGCACAGCGGTGCCTGAGCCTGCGCTCCACGCTATCGAAGGCGATTGCGCTGGACGGCGTGCTCGCGCCCGCGAAAGCGCGCCGCCCAGGCGGCGGCTACGGTCACGCGCGCGCGTCGCAGCAGCCAGCGCCCCTGCCGGAAGCGCCCGATACGGACGCCGACTACGCGGTCTTTCGTCAGTGCTACATCGCGCTGCAGCAGAAGATGGAGACCGATATCGGCGACGTGCGCGGCCGCCTGCGCAGCCGGCTCGCGGCGGTGTCGCCCGCCATGGCGAAGCTCGCGACGCTCGACGCGGCCATGGAGCGCTCGCTGGCCGCACGCGAGCGCAGTCTGCTCGGCACGGTCCCCGGCCTGCTGGGCGCGCATTTCGAGCGTCTGCGCAAAGCGGCCCGTGAAGCAGCGGCCCGCGAAGCACAGGCTGCTGCAGATAGCACGTCCGGCGCCTGGCTCGACGTGTTCCGCAAAGATGTCCAGAGCGTTTTGCTCGCCGAACTGGATGTTCGGTTTCAACCGGTCGAAGGGCTGCTCGCAGCGCTTCGTGCCCGCTAGCGCCTGCTAACCCAAACGCTATGTCCAGACTTCGTATCGATCTCGTTGTTTTCCTCGCCGGTCTTGCAGCAGTGTGCTGGATCGCCGCCGGCTATGCCGGCTCGAATCCGCTCGCATTGGCCGTGACCATGCTGATCGGCGCCTGCTATGTGGCCGGCGCATTCGAGCTGTATCGCTACACCCAGGCCACCGCCACGCTCACGCGCGCCGTGGCCGCGACGCCCAAGCCCGCCGCTTCGCTCGGCGCGTGGCTCGACCACTTGCACCCGAGCCTGCGCAGCGCCGTGCGCGTGCGCATCGAAGGCGAGCGCGTCGCGCTGCCCGGCCCGTCGCTCACGCCCTATCTGGTCGGGCTGCTCGTGTTGCTCGGCATGCTGGGCACGCTGCTCGGCATGGTGACGACGCTGCGCGGCACCGGCGTGGCGCTCGACGGCGCCACCGATCTCGAGGGCATCCGCGCCGCGCTCGCCGGTCCGATCCGCGGGCTCGGCTTCGCGTTCGGCACCTCGATCGCGGGCGTGGCCAGCTCGGCGATGCTGGGCCTGCTTTCGGCGCTGTGCCGCCGCGAGCGTATCGAGGCCGCCCAGCGCCTCGACGCGCAGATCGGCACCACGCTGCGCCCGTTCTCGCATGCGCATCAGCGCGAGACGAGCTTCGCGCTGATGCAGCGCCAGGCCGACGCGATGCCCAAGCTGGTCGAGCGCCTCGAGGCGATGATGACGGCCATCGAGCGCCAGGGCGCCGCGCTCGGCGAGCGCCAGCTCGCGAGCCAGCAGGCCTTCCTCGGCAACGCCGAGGCGGCTTATGCGCGCCTCGCGTCGTCGGTGGGCGAATCGCTCAAGGCGAGCGCCGCCGAAAGCGCGCGCGCCGCCGGCGCGGCCTTCGCGCCGGTCGTGGAAGCGACGATGGCGGGCCTCGCGCGTGAAAGCGCGGCCTTGCACGGCACGCTCACGCAGGCCGTGGAGCGCCAGCTCGACGGCCTAGCCTCGGGTTTCGAAGCCAACACCGCGCGCGTGGCCGGGATATGGAACGAGGCCCTCGCGGACCAGCGCCGCTCGGGCGAGGCGCTCGCGCGCGACCTGCAAGGCGCGCTGGAGCGTTTCACCGCGACCTTCGAGGCACGCTCGGCCACGCTGGTTCAGGACGTCGACGCGCGTCTCGCGGCCTCGGCTTCCGGTGTTTCGCAGGCTTGGCAGGAAGCGCTCGCGCGCCAGGAGCGCGCCGGCGAAAAGCTCGCGGGCGACAACCAGCAGGCGCTCTCCTCGGCCGCCGCGACCTTCGAGCAGCATTCGGCGGCGCTGCTGCGCGCCGTGAGCGAGGCGCAGGCGAATCTGCAGGCGCAGCTCGTCGCGCGCGACGAGGCGCGTCTCGCGACGTGGGGCGAAACGCTCGGCGCGATGGGCAACACGCTGCGTGACGAATGGCGCACGACCAGCGCGCAGGCGGCCGAGCATCAGCAGACGGTTTGCGCGACGCTCGCGCAAACCGCCGAAACGATCGCCGCCCAGACCGAAACGCACGCGAACGGCATGCTCGCCGAGATCTCGCGCGCAGCCGTGGCGGCAACGGCTGCGTGGCAGACGGCAAGCACCGAGGCGGCCGAGCGTCAGCAGGCCGTGTGCGAAACGCTGGCCAAAACCGCGAGCGATATCGCCGCGCACGCCGGCACGCACACGAACAGCACGATCGCCGAGATCACGCGTGTGGCCGAAGCCTCATCGGCGGCATGGCAAGCGGCGAGCACCCAGGCTGCGGAACGCCAGCAGATCATTTGCGATGCGCTGGCGAAGACGGCGAACGATATTTCCGCGCAGACCGAGGCGCACGCAAGCGGCACCATCGCTGAAATCGCGCGCGCGGCAGAAGCCAATGCAGCGGCATGGCAAGTGGCAAGCAAGCAGGCTGCCGAACGTCAGCAGACGATTTGCGATGCGCTGACGAAGACCGCAAGCGACATCTCTGCGCAGACCGAAGCCCACGCCAGCGGCACCATCGCCGAAATCGCGCGCGCGGCAGAAGCCCATGCAGCGGCATGGCAAGCGGCAAGCACGCAGGCTGCCGAACGCCAGCAGACGATTTGCGATGCGCTGACGAAGACCGCAAGCGACATCTCTGCGCAGACCGCAGCGCATGCAAGCGGCACGATTGCGGAAATCGCGCGCGCGGCAGAAGCCAATGCAACGGCGTGGCAAGCGGCAAGCGCACAAGCTGCCGAACGTCAGCAGTTCATTTGCGATGCGCTCGCGAAAACCGCAAACGACATCGCCACGCAAACCGAAGCGCATGCAAGCGGCACCATCGCCGAAATCGCACGTGCCGCCGAAGCCAACGCAAGCGCCTGGCAAGCGGCAAGCACCCACGCGGCCGAACGCCACCAGGCAACCTGCGACGCGCTCGCGAAGACCGCAAACGACATCGCCGCGCAAACGGAAGCCCACGCCAACGGCACCATCGCCGAAATCGCGCGCCTCGTCGATGCCGCATCGGAAGCGCCGCGCGTGGCCGCGGAAGTGGTCGCCGAGCTGCGCCAGAAGCTCTCCGAGAGCATGGTCCAGGACACCGCGATGCTCGAGGAACGCAGTCGCCTGCTCTCCACCGTCACCACGCTGCTCGACGCCGTGAACCACGCGAGCACCGAACAGCGCACCGCCATCGATGCGCTCGTGCAGACCTCGGCGGGCCTCATGGAGCGCGTGGGGGCGCGCTTCGGCCAGCAGGTCGAAGCCGGCGCGCACACGCTCGAAGGCGCGGCGGCCCAGGTCACGGGCAGCGCCGTCGAAATGGCGAGCTTGGGCGATGCGTTCGGCACGGCCGTCCAGCACTTCGGCGAGTCGAACGACAAGCTCCTGACGCAGCTGCAGCGCATCGAAACCGCGCTCGACAAGTCGCTCGCGCGCAGCGACGACCAGCTCGCCTACTACGTCGCCCAGGCCAAGGAAGTGATCGACCTGAGCCTGCTTTCGCAGAAGCAGATCGTCGAGAACCTGCAGCGCTTCAGCGCTCGAGCAGGAGCTGAAGCCGCATGAACGACGAAATCGACGGCGGCGTAGAGCCCACCGCGCCGGTCTGGGCCGCGTTCGGCGACCTGATGGCGGCGCTGCTGGGCGCGTTCGTGCTGATCCTCGTCGGCGTGATCGGCATGCAGCTCGAAGCGTCCACGCGCCTCGCCAATGAGGTCAAGCAGCGGCAAATCGAAACGCAGCGCCGCAAGACACTCGAGCAGGCGCTGGCCGGGCCGCTCGCGGCCGGGCGCGTGACGCTCGTGAACGGGCGCATCGGCATCAGCGGCAATGTGCTGTTCGCGCTGAACTCCGACCAGCTCCAGCCGCAGGGGCGCGAGCTGCTCAAGAGCCTCGCGGGGCCGCTGACCGCGTATCTGCGCGACCGCGACCAGATCCTGATGGTGAGCGGTTTCGCCGACGACCAGCAGGTCCACGCAGGCAACCGCCGCTTCGCCGACAACTGGGAGCTTTCCGCCGAGCGTGCGCTCACCGTGACGCGCGCGTTCATCGATGCGGGTGTGCCGGCGCAGTCGGTGTTCGCGGCCGCGTTCGGCTCGGAGCAGCCCGTGAGCTCGAACGCCGACGAGACCGGCCGCGCGAAGAATCGCCGCGTGGAAATCGCGGCGGTGCCGCGGCCCGCGAGCAGCGCGCGTGCGCAAACCGGGGCGCAAGACGGCCATGAGTGACGGCGCAAGCAACGCGGCCGCGCAAGTGGCCAGCATCGATGAGGCGGATGCCGCGCAAAGCGGCGTAGCCTGCGAGGCCGCGAATGCAAGCGCGGATCAGAGTGAGAACGACAGCGGGAGCGAGACCCGCAGCGACAGCGAGCCCATCAGCGTGACCATGAGCGAGAGCGAGCACGAAGCCACCCGCGCCCGCGCCACGCTCGACGCCTGGCGCGCGCAAGGCGCCGACCGGCTCGATCCCGTGCGCTTCGCGCTGATCGACGCACTGGACCGGCGCGCGAGCGCGCATGCCGGAGCGGCGCGACGTGTGCTCGACGCGCGCATCGACACGTTGCTCGCCGACTACGCCGCCGGAATCGAGCACGCGACATCGAATCCGCAAACGCACACCGAAAGCGCATCACAGCAAAGCACAAGCACGCACGGCAGCCTCGCCGCGCACATCGGCAACGCGGCCCATCTCGCACGCAGCGGACCGCCTGAGGAACTCCTCGATTATTTCCGCGAAGTCTGGTCCAGGCTCAGCGCCGACCAGCAGGTGCAGCAATCGCTCGACCAGGTGCCGAAGAATGCGGGGCCGCTCAATTCGAGCAGCCTCGTGCACCGCGCGCTCCTGCTCATGCGCGAACTCTCGCCGGGGTATCTGCGCCAGTTCCTCGCGTATGCCGACGCGTTGTCGTGGCTCGAAGACCTGAACGCCGTCACTGCGCCGGCGCCAAAGGAAACGCCGCGCACGGGCGCGGCGAAGGAAGGCGCGAAGAAGGCAACGCGCAAGCGCTCGCGCTGAAAGGGTGGACCGGCTCACGCCGTATTTCCGGCGTCCTGGCCAGGACGCGTTGACGCCTCTGCGAATCCCACGAGTACGTGTAGCGCGCTTACGCGAGGGTGGTGCCGAGCTGGAGGGCTCGAGCCTGAGCTTGAGCGTGCGCATCGCCAGACGATGGGCACAGCCGATGCGCACGCACCCAGCGTGCGAAGTCGCGAGATGCGAGCGGCCGCGAGAACAGAAACCCTTGATACAGATGGCAGCCGTGCCTGTCCAGAAAGTCACGCTGGGCAGGCGTTTCCACGCCCTCGGCGGTCACGGTCAGTTTCAGGATCTTGCCGATGTGGATCAGCGATTGCGCCAGCGATTCCGCCATTTCGTCTTTGCCGATGCCCTGCACGAAGCTCTTGTCGATCTTGAGTTCCTTGACGGCGAACCGGTGGAGGTAGCTCAGGGACGAGTAGCCCGTGCCGAAATCGTCGATCGACAGTGCTATGCCAAGGCAATGGATGGCATCGAGCGACTTGCGAATGTCGTCGACCGATTCATCGAACAGGACCCGCTCGGTCATTTCGAGCGTCAGATCTGCAGCAACCAGACCGTGCGACTGAAGCGTCTCGGTGATGAAGCCTGGGTAATCTGGACGCTTGAAGTCGGCCGCGCAGACGTTCACCGACATGTTGGGTACGTCAAGGCCCTCGGCTCGCCACTCGGCAAGTTGCCTGCAGGCCTCGCCCATCACCCAGGCATCCATCTCCGCGATCAGACCGCTTTCCTCCGCGATGGCGATGAAGCGATCGGGCGCAATGCTGTTTTGCCCGTCGTCGTCCCAGCGCACGAGCGCTTCGACACCCCGAAGCACGCCTGTGGCGTCGACCTTGGGCTGGTAGGCGACACTCAGGGCGTTGCTTCGCAACGCACGCTGCAGCGCGATTTCCAGCTCGAGCTGTTCCTTCGCCTGACGCTCGAGCGCCGGAGCATAGAACCGCACCTGGTTGCGCCCCGCACTCTTGGCCTGGTACATCGCCAGATCGGCGTTGCGCAGCAGAATGTCGGTTTCTTCTCCGTCGTGCGGGGAGAGCGCGATGCCGATGCTGGCGCTGATCGTGATGCGGGTATCTTGCTTCGAGTTGATGAGGATGGGCTGGTACACGGCCTGCAGAATGCGCCCGGCGACATGGGTGGCTTTGAGCACGTCGCAATCTTGCAGAATGGCGAGAAACTCGTCTCCGCCAAGGCGGCCGATCACGTCCCCCGTCTGGATCTGATTCTGGAGGCGTCGTGCGATTTCGCTCAGGACCTCATCTCCGGCGGCATGGCCCTGGGTGTCGTTCACGCGTTTGAAACGATCCAGATCGATGAACAGTACCGCGAGCGTCGACGCATTGCGGTTGGCGTTCGTCAGAATCCGGAGGGCTTCTTTTTGAAGCTGTGCCCGGTTGGGCAGGCCCGTTAGCGAATCGAACCACGCAAGTCGCTTCAAACGGCGCTCCATGGCCAGTCTCTTGCGCAACTGTCTGCTGAACATCAGTGACAACAGAATGAGAAGCCCATCGAGAATGACGCTGACGATACCCAATGCCATCGCTCGCTTGCGCCATCCTGCGAAGATGTCGTCTGTCGCAAAACCCACGACGACGACGAGCGGATAGCTGCCGATCCGCCGAAAACTATACAGGCGCTCGATATGGTCGAGTACGGCGATATCGACGAAGGTTCCGTGAGCGGATTGCACGAGCGGCGGGAACGAGTGGCCGCCCGCGAGAGACTTGCCGATGTCGCCCGCGTGAAACGGCAGCCGCATGAGGACCGTTCCGTCCGTGTGCAGCAAGGTAATCGTGTCGTGACGGCCGAGGATCGAGTCTTCGAAAAGTTGCCGGAAATAGTCGAGCCGCAGCGTGCCGGCGACGATGCCCGTGAACTGGCCGTTCCGGTCCTCGAGCCGGCGGCTTAGCGCGATCTGCGGCAGCCTGGGGCCAGCGGTGTACGGCAGAAAGGGCGCGCTTATGTAGAGGCCGGCGTTCTTCTGCTGCCGCTGAATCCGGAAGTAATCGCGGTCGCTTACACTGAGCTTGCGTGGCTGAGTCGAACGCGAGTCGAGCACAAGCTTGCCTGTTGCGTCCGTCGCAAACAGCGCACCCAGTTCCTTCGCATTGGTGGCCGTACTGAACGCGACAAGCTGCCGGACTTCCGGGGGAAGCCCTGCGATTGCGGGAGTCTCGACACTTCGCGCGGCGTCGCACATCGCGAGCTGGTAGATGTCGAGATTGCGCTCGATCTCCTTTTGCAGCGAAATCGCGAGGTTCTGGGCGGCATCGCGTGCCTGCGCCATCGCGTCGAGCCTCATTTCGTAAAGCGAGGCGACCGTGACTCCTGTGGTTGCGAGCGTGATTCCGATTCCCGCGTAGATGAACAGCGCCGGCCTGGCAAAAAGTGAGCTTGCAAATCGAATCATGGTCTTCGGGAATGCCACGGAAAGCCGGGTGTAAGCGACAGAGCCAACTAGCGCTTCTTGGGCGATGCCTGAGTCGATATATCGACCGCGACACGCCAATCTTTACCCCGATCTCGAGCAATTGCGTTGGACGGCGCGGCGGCCCCTTATATTTCGAAAGAGGGTGCAATGCCACTTGGACGCGGTACAGAGAGCCGCTGGAATCGCCCCCCGTCACGCCACAGAGAATTTAGAAAGCATATCGAAATAATGACGCTTTGACTCAAGGCGTCGGCAGCTCGTGTCGAATTCGGCGTTCGCTACGCGAGACAGCATGCCGAGGGCGCCCGCAACGCGGGGTTTTTCGAACATTAATTCGCCGGCCACGGGTCGCTTCTAGAAGGCGAATAAAGCCATCCCGTGCGACGCCTGCCTATATGAAATGACGCATGCTCGAGCCAAGCGACGTGCTCGCAAAACTCCCCGCGCCATAGTGCAGTTCTCCTGCAACGGCATCGTGAACGGATGAATGCCATGCTGCGTCGCTGCCGGGGCCTGTGGCTGCATCAGGCGTCCGGGCGCCCTCTCCCGGACCGCGCGTTCTGCCCAACCGGACGCTGGCTTGCGCCGTTTCCCTGGGTGGCTGGTCGACGATCTCGGCCGGCGGGTCTTCCACACTCAATCGAACGCGTTCGCCCAGCCCGCTTTCCGGCGTCGCGGCCGAAGCGCCGGTGCCGACAGTGACGACCAGAAGAAGCGCTCGCAGGAACCGCAACACGGACCGGCGCGGGGAATCGACTTTTTCGGACTTCATACCATCCCATTCAATCAGTCGTCGGCATCGTGCGACCGGGCTATTGTACTTGTGCCGCAATGCAATCGAGCAAATAAAAGTTGTTGCGCGCAATATCGATTAATTGTCTTTCACTCTTCTTTCTTATTGGATCTTCAATCGACAGCGATGCGCCGTATTACGAAACGGGCGAATCGGCACTGGCGGGGACTGTGGGTTATGTTTGACGCGCTGCTGCGCCGAACGCGGCAGTCGCCAGCGCGATCATCGGCTCGAGCCTGTCGAGCAGCCGATCATGGATGCCACGGCAGACGTGCGGACCAGCGCGCCAGCCTCGCGCGCAAGCGGTCGAGGTAGAGGTAAATGATCGGTGTCGTATACAGCGTGAACACCTGCGACAGTACGAGGCCCCCCATCACCGTCACACCGAGCGGCTCACGCAGCGACGCGCCCTGGCCGATACCGATCGCCAGCGGGACGGCGCCGAGCACGGCAGCGGCCGTCGTCATCAGGATAGGACGCAGACGCACAACAGCCGCGTCGTGAATCGCTTCCCTCGCGCTGCGGCCGTGCTCGCGCTGCAACTGGATCGCGACGTCGACCATCATGATCCCGTTCTTCTTGACGATCCCGATCAGCAGGATGATGCCGATGAACGCGATCACCGAGAACGGCGTGCCGAAAATGAGCAGCGCCAGTGTCGCGCCGATGCCGGCCGATGGCAGCGTCGAGAGAATCGTGATCGGGTGGACCGTATTCTCGTAGAGAACGCCCAGCACGATATAGACGACCGCCAGGGCCGCAAGAATCAACAGCGGCACCGTGCCCATCGACTGGCGATAGCTCTGCGCCGCGCCGGCGAACGCGCCGTGAACCGAGGCGGGCACGCCCAATTGGCGCATAGCGTCGTCAATGGCCGCCGAAGCCTGACTCAACGCGCTGCCGGCCGGCAGATTGAACGATATCGTTCCCGCCACATACCCGCTTTGGTGGTTGACCTGCGTCGCCGTATGGCGGCTCGTGTAGGTCGCCAGCGCCGGCATCGGCACCATGGTTTCGGCCGTCGTACTGTCCGCGCTACCCGTCGAGCCGCCGCCCTTGCCGTTGGAGATGCTGTTGGTCGTTGAATTGGCCTCGGCATTCGCGTTCAGCAAGTTCGTTGCCGACGTGCTCACGCTCGCGCTCGTCACCGCCAGATACGACGCCACGCCAGCCACGGTGCCAGGCGGCATCTGCGACTGCTCGGTGCCGGTGGTGTTAGCGGCCGCGGCGCTCAGGTAGGTCCGGTTCAGCATCTGCGGATACTGCCAGTACTCCGGTGCGACCTCCATCACCACAAAATACTGGTTCAGCGGATTGTAGATCGTCGAAACCGTGCGCTGACCGAAGGCGTCATAGAGCACGCTGTCGATCTGATTCGGCTGGAATCCGTAGCGCATCGCCGTTGCCCGATTGATCGTCACGTAGGTCTCCAGGCCGTTTTGCTGGAGATCGGAGTTCACGTCCTGCAGCCGGTGGTCTTTTTGCAATGCCGTAACGAGACGGGGTGTCCACTTGAAGATCGCATCGGCATTGTCGCTCGTGAGCGTGTACTGGTACTCGGCCGAGGAGAGCCTGCCGCCAATGTGCAGATCCTGCTGCGCCTGGAGGAACAGTTTCGCCCCGGAGACCCTGTCGAGCTTCGGCCGCAGGCGATTGACGACCTGCACAGCCGGGATATGCCGCTCCCCGAGCGGCTTCAGCTCGATGAACACCGTTGCCTGGTTCAGCGCGCGACCGCCCGCGAAACCCGCGACGGACTGAACGGCTGGGTCTTTCTGCACGATCGCCTGCAACTGTGTGAGCTTCTTCACAACCGCCGGGAACGAAATGCTCTGGTCGGCGACGATCTGGCCCATCAGAATGCCGTTGTCCTGCTCGGGGAAGAATGTCGACGGCAGCAACCTGAACAGGAAAACGTTCCCGACGAGCAGACCGATCAGGGTCACGATCACGATGAACGGATGGTCGAGCGCGACACGCAGCGAACGCGAATAGAACGCCTTGAAGCGCTCGAACTGCCGTTCGATCGATTGCGACCACGGGTGCGCCGAATGCCCGGCGTTCTCGCGCAACAGCACGTATGCGCACATGGCAGGCGTCACCGTCAGAGACACCACGAGCGACATCAGGATCGCGATCGACAGCGTCACCGCGAACTCATGAAACAACAAGCCGACGATGCCCGGCATCAGGAGAATCGGCAAAAAGACCGCGATCAGCGACAGGCTCATCGAGACCACGGTGAAGCTCACCTCCTGGCTTCCTTTTATTGCCGCTTCGCGCGGGTCCATCCCGAGTTCGACGTGGCGGACCACGTTTTCGAGCACGACAACGGCGTCGTCGACCACGAACCCCGTGCCGATCGTAAGCGCCATCAGCGACAGGTTATCGATGCTGTAGCCCATCAGGTACATCGGGCCGAACGTGCCGATGATCGACAGCGGCAATGCGACAGCCGGCACGAGCGTCGCGCGCGGCGATCTCAGGAACACGAACACGACGCCAATCACGAGCAGGACCGCAATGAACAGGGTACGCTGCGTGTCCTCGACGGACGCCCTGACCGATTGCGAATGGTCGAGTGCGAAATGCACCTGCACGCCACTCGGCAACGTCGCCTCGACAACAGGCAACACCTTGTGGATCTGCGCGACCGTGTTGACGATGTTGCTGCCGGGCAGCGGGTAGACAATCGCAAGGACGGCCGTTTTGCCGTTGTAGAGCCCGGCGTTGCGAATGTTCTCGTTCGAATCGATGACGGACGCCACATCGCGCAGCATGACGGCCGCCCCATTGCGATACGCGATCACAATATCCCGGTACGGCGCGGCCTTCGAGATCTGATCGTTCGACACCACCACGTAGCGCTGGTCGTTGACGTCGATGTGTCCCTTCGCGCTGTCCGCATTCGCTGCGCTGATCGCGGCGCGCACATCTTCGAGACCGATCCCGTAGCTGTTCAGCTTGTTGGGATCGAGCTCGACCCGCACCGACGGCAGCGCGCCGCCACCCAGCGTGATTTCGCCGACGCCGCTGACCTGCGACAGTTGCTGCTGGAGCACCGAGTCGGCCGCATCGTAGAGCTGCGCCTTCGTCAGCGTATCCGACGTGAGCGCGAGCACCATGATCGGAGAATCCGCCGGGTTGTATTCACGATAGCTCGGATTGGAGCGCAACGTCGTGGGCAGGTCGGCACGGGCCGCCTGCATGGCAGCCTCGACATCGCGCGCGGCGCCGTTGATGTCGCGTCCGAGATCGAACTGAATGACGATCCTCGACATCCCCACCGAGTTGGTCGAGGTCAACTCGTTGACACCGGCAATCGTGCCGAGCCTCCGCTCAAGCGGCTCGGCCACGGTCGTCGCCATGATGTCGGGGCTCGCACCCGCCATCTGTGCCTGCACGACGATGACGGGATACGTGACGTTCGGCAGCGGCGCGACCGGCAGCTTGAAATACGCAAGCATCCCCGACAGGATCATCGCGATCGCCAGCAGTGTCGTGGCGACAGGGCGGTGAATGAAGACAGCTGGGATATTCATGTCGACCGCTCGCCCTCAGATCCGGGCAATTATTTCGGAAGCCACATCAAATGAAACAGTGTTCGCTTTCGCGTGTCGATCCCATTTCCGATACACAACGCCAGGATTTCGTGGGGACGAGCATCGGGCCCCTCCTTCACGATTGGCCGATAGCGTCGAGATTAGTCGTTCAGTCAGACGTCTGGGGAAGCGCTTTATGGCAATTCGTTACAACGGTAAGGATTGGCAGCCAAACGGCCGGACGCGCCGTTGCGCTTCGTCATGGTTGTAATCGCCGGTAAGACGCTCGTGGCGTTGCCTGCGAGGCCGCGCCGCGCACGCCTTCAGCGATGCGCCTGGACCAGCGACTCACGCTCGCCGCCGTGAGCCTTGCGCCCCAGCAGCAGCGTCACCACCGCGGATACCGCGAGCGTCCCCGCTACCACATACAGGCCCGCGCCATAGCCGCCGGTCGTGTGCTTGAGCCAGCCGATCGCCGAAGGCCCCACGAAGCCGCCCAAATTGCCGAGCGAGTTGATCATCGCGATCCCCGCGGCAGCGCCCGCGCCAGAAAGGAACGCACTCGGCATCGCCCACAGCGGCGCCTTGGCCGCGCTGATGCCCACATTGGCCAGCACGAGCGCGCCCACGATGGCAACCGTGCCGTTCGCGCCGGCCGCCAGCACGAACCCGGCGCATGCGAGCAGGCACGGCACCACCACGTGCCACGTGCGCTCCTGCGTGCGGTCCGAATGGCGCGCCCACACCACCATCGCCACCACTGCCGCCACGCTCGGAATACCCGTGAGCAGACCCGTCTGGAGCGGGCTGTAGCCGAACTGCCTGACGATCAGCGGCGCCCAGATGCCGAGCGTATAGAGACCCGCCGAAGTGCCGAAGTAGATCAGCGCCAGCGCAAGCACACGCGGATTGCACAGCGCCGCCAGCACCGCGCCCGTATGGCCGTGCTGTGCACTGCGCGCACTCGACTCTTCGTCGAGCTTCGCCGTGAGCCACGCCTTTTCGTCGCCGGCGAGCCATTTCGCCCTGGCCGGCGCGTCGGTCAGGAAGCGCAGCACCGCGAAGCCCAGCACGACCGCCGGAATCGCTTCGAGCAGGTAGAGCATCTGCCAGTCGGCGAGACCGAACATCGGCTTCATCTGCATGATCGCGCCTGAGAGCGGCGAGCCGATGGCCGTCGAGATGGGCGCGGCGGCCATGAACCACGCGGCGGCCACGGCGCGCTGGCGCGTGGGAAACCACTGGCTCAGATACAGGATGATGCCGGGAAAGAAGCCCGCTTCCGCCACGCCCAGCAAGAAGCGCAGCGCATAGAAACTCGCAGGACTGCTAACGAATGCAGAAGCCGCGCTCACGATGCCCCACGTGACCATCACGCGCGCGATCCAGACGCGCGCGCCCACGCGATGCAAGATCAGATTCGACGGCACTTCGAAAATGAAATAGCCGATAAAGAACAATCCGCCGCCCAGGCCGAACGCCGCCGACGAAAGGCCGATGGCCTTGTTCATCGACATCGCGGCAAAGCCGACGTTGACGCGGTCGAGAAAGCTCACGAAATACAGCAGCATCACGAACGGAATGATGCGCCACATGAGTTTCTTCGATACCCGGGTTTCGAGTTCGGGATGCATGTGTCTCCTCCTTGGAGACCGTGCCGCGCGCGAGGCGCGGGCCACGGTTTCAAAGCGGCGCGTGCGTGTGTCGTAGTGAATTCGTCTGTATATACACACGCGCCGCCGGGCAGCCAATCCAGCAGCCAATCAGGCAGCAATGGCCGATGGCTCAGGCCGCCACGGCCACCTTTTCGATCAGCGCGCACACGGCCTCGGTCACCTGCGCCGTGGTGGCCTTGCCGCCGAGGTCGCCGGTGTGCAACGCCGGGTCCGCCGTCACGCGCTCGATCGCGGCCATCACCTGCTGCGCGGCCGCCTGCTCGCCCAGATGCTCGAGCATCATCACGACCGACCAGAACGTGCCCACCGGATTCGCGAGGCCCTTGCCCATGATGTCGAACGCCGAGCCATGGATCGGCTCGAACATCGACGGATAGCGGCGCTCGGGGTCGATGTTGCCCGTGGGCGCGATGCCGAGGCTGCCCGCGAGCGCGGCGGCCAGGTCGCTCAGGATGTCCGCGTGCAGGTTGGTCGCGACGATGGTGTCGAGCGTGGCGGGCCGGTTCACCATGCGCGCGGTCGCGGCATCGACGAGTTCCTTGTCCCACTTCACGTCCGGGAATTCGGCGGCGATCTGGTTGGCGATCTCGTCCCACATCACCATCGCGTGACGCTGCGCGTTGCTCTTCGTGATGACGGTGAGCAGTTTGCGCGGACGCGACTGCGCCAGACGGAACGCGAAGCGCATGATGCGCTCGACGCCGGCGCGCGTGAGGATCGAGACGTCGGTGGCCGCCTCGATCGGGTGGCCCTGGTGCACGCGCCCGCCCACGCCCGCGTATTCGCCCTCGGAGTTCTCGCGCACGATCACCCAGTTCAGGTCATCCGGGCCGCAGCGCTTGAGCGGCGCGTCGATGCCGGGCAGGATGCGCGTCGGACGCACGTTCGCGTACTGGTCGAACCCCTGGCAGATCTTCAGGCGCAGGCCCCAGAGCGTGATGTGATCGGGCACGTCGGGGTCGCCCGCGGAGCCGAACAGGATCGCATCCTTGTCGCGGATCTGGTCGAGGCCGTCGGCGGGCATCATCACGCCGTTGGCGCGGTAGTAGTCGGCGCCCCAGTCGAAGTTCTCGAACTCGAAGGCGAACGAGCGGTTCGTGCGCGCGAGCGCCTCCAGCACGGCCTTGCCTGCCGGCACGACCTCCTTGCCGATGCCGTCGCCAGGAATGGTTGCGATGCGATAGGTCTTCATGGTGTCCGTCTCCACGTCCTTCGATTGAATGTGGGACCGACTTTACCGAACCTGAAGCGCCGCAACCGGTGCTAGACTCAAAGCATTCTTAACTTCAATTCACAAGTGCGGATCATGACGGACGCCGTGCATCCCGCCGATCTCTCGTTCTTCTCCACGCTTTCGGCGGCGGGCAGCCTGAGCGCGGCGGCGCGCGAGCTGGGCCTGACCGCCGCCGCCGTGAGCAAGCGGCTCACGCAGATGGAGCAGCGCGCGGGCGTGCCGCTCGTGAACCGCACCACGCGGCGCATGATGCTGACGCCCGAGGGCGAACTGTACCTCGAGCGCGCGCGGCGCATTCTCGACGAAATCGACGAGCTGGCCGAGCTGCTCGGCAGCGCGAAGAAGAGCCCCAAGGGCCTCCTGCGCGTGAACGCGACGCTTGGCTTCGGGCGCAGCCACGTGGGCCCGGCCATCTCGCGCTTCGTGGCGAAGCATCCGCAGGTCACGGTGCAGTTGCAGCTCTCGGTGGCGCCGCCGCCGCTCACCGACGACACCTTCGATGTCTGCATCCGCTTTGGCGAGCCGCCCGACACGCGCGTGGTGGCGCGCCGCCTCGCGGCCAACCGGCGCCTGCTCTGCGCGGCGCCCTCGTATCTCGCGCAGCACGGGCTGCCCGCGACGCCCCAGGAACTTGCGCGCCACAACTGCATCGGCATACGTCAGGGCGACGAGGCCTACGGCGTCTGGCGCCTCGCGTCGGGGCGCGGCACGACGCACAAGACCGAGGCGGTGCGCATCAACGGCAATCTCACCACCAACGACGGCGAGATCGCCGTGCGCTGGGCGCTGGAGGGACACGGCATCCTGATGCGCGCCGAATGGGACATCGCCGACTATCTGGCCGACGGCCGGCTCGTGCAAGTGCTGCCCGAGTACGAGACGCCCAACGCGGACATCTACGCCGTCTATCTGCAGCGTCATCAGATGTCCACGCGGATTCGCGCGTTCGTCGATTTCCTCGCGCTCGAGCTCAAGGCACGCAAGGCCTGAGCGGCCCGATACCGGGCACGGCGCGACGTCACGCGCGAAGCCATGCGTGAAGCGCGGCGCGTGCAGGCTTGCGTGGTCACGCACGACGCGGGCGCCGCCACTTCCGTGGCATGATCGGCGCTGCCCTGCCCGGCCAATCCCGCCTCTGGAGCGCGCAATCATGTCCCGCTTCACATTCCGCTTCGCGTCCCGCCTCATGTCCCGCTTTGCGCCCCGCCTCCGCTTTGCGTCCCGCTTCACGCCCCACTTCAAGCCAAAACTCGCACGCCCTCCGCGGCGCGCCGCCACCTCCGCCGCCGCGTCGATCCTCGCCGCGGGCGCGCTGCTCTGGGCCTGCATCGCGCCGGCCTGCACGCGCGCGCTCTACATGGGCGAGAACGGTCTCGTCATCACGGGCCGCTCGATGGACTGGTCCGAAGACATGCGCTCGAATCTCTGGGTCTTCCCCGCCGGCATCGATCGCGATGGCGAGGCCGGCCCTCATTCACCGCGCTGGCGCTCGAAATACGGCAGCGTGGTGGTCTCGGGCTACGACATCGGCAGCGTGGACGGCATGAACGAGCGCGGCCTCGTGGCCAATGCGCTCTACCTCGCGGAGACCGACTACGGCAAGCCCGGCTCGGGCCGCCCGCCCATGGCGATCAGCCTGTGGGCGCAATACGTGCTCGACAACTACGCGAGCGTAAGCGAGGCGATTGAGGCGCTCGGCAAGGAGCCGTTCCAGATCATCGCGCCGCCGCTGCCCGACGGCAAACCCGTCACGATCCATCTCTCGCTCTCCGATGCGAGCGGCGACTCCGCCATCCTCGAATATCTCGACGGCAAGCTCGTGATCCATCACGGCAAGGCCTACCGGATCATGACGAACTCGCCGATCTACAGCGAGCAGCTCGCGCTCGACGCGTACTGGAAGGGCATTGGCGGGCTGAGCTTCCTGCCGGGCACGAACCGCGCCGCCGACCGCTTCGTGCGCGCGTCGTTCCTGCTCGACGCCATTCCGAGGCGCGCCGATCCGAACTACATGGCCGGCGTGCCGATGCAGAACGGCGCGTTTCAGCAGGTCGCGAGCGTGATGAGCGTGATGCGTTCGGTGAGCGTGCCGCTTGGCATCCGCACGCCCGAGATGCCCAATCTGTCTTCCACGATCTGGCGCACGGTCTCGGATCAGACCAACCTCGTCTATTACTTCGATTCGGCTACGCGCCCCGATACGTTCTGGGTCTCGCTGCACAAGCTGAACCTGAAGCCCGGCGCACCGGTGATGAAACTCACGATCGACGCCGGCCAGATGTATTCCGGCGAAACCGCGGACAAGTTCGTGCCCACGCCCTCGTTCGAGTTCATGCCGGCTCACGCGCCATAGGGCACGCCAGGCGCGTAGGGCGCGTCGTGCGGATCGCGCATGCTGCGCGCGTACTGCTTGGGCGCCATGCCCGACCAGCGCCGGAACGCGCGAATGAACGCCTTCTCCGACGCATAGCCGACGCTCGTCGCAATCTCGATCAGGCGCCGCCGCGAATCGCGCAGCGCGCCGCTCGCGACATACATGCGATAGGCGGTGAGATGCCCGATCGGCGTTTCTTCGACGAGCTCGACGAAACGCGCGCTAAAGCGCGAGCGCGACATACCGGCCGTGGCCGCCAGCGATTCGACGGTCCAGTCGCGCTCCGGGTGGCGGTGCAATTGCGCGATCGCACGGCCGATCTGCGGATCCATCAGACCGCGCAGCCAACCCGTGTGGCTGATCGCCGAGGCGAGATGCGCGCGCAGCAACTGCACGAACAGCACGTCGGCGAGGCGCGCCGCCGCGACCGCCCAGCCCGGCTGGCACGCCATCGATTCGCGGATGAAAGCCATCAGCGTATCGGCTAGCCAGGGGCCGACGGCGGGATCGTTGGCGCGCACATGAATGAGCGGCGGCAGCACCGAGAACAGCGGATTGCGCACCGCCTCGCGGTAAAACACGATGCCCGTATAGAGGTCGCAGACCTCGCCGCCGCCACCCGCCGTGAGCCGCAAGGGCGTGTCGAAGCTCGGGCGGATGCCCTCGCGCGCGACGAGATCGTCGAAGGGCACCGGCGCGACACCGGGCGCCGAGGCGAGCACGTGCTCGTGGCCGTGCGGCAGCAGCACGAAGTCGCCCGCCTCGACGCGCAACGGCTCCATGCCCTCCACGATGATGGTGTACGGGCCGCCGAAGGCGGTCCTGAACGCCGCGCCCTCGACCGCCGGCTTCACGAACGCCCACGGCGCCGCGAGCGAGAAGTGGCCGGTCACCACGGCGTCGGCGCGCAGATCCGCCAGCGCGGCGCTCAACAGGTCTGTCGCCATCTGCTCCTCTCCGTTCCGTTTCGGGTGCTTTCTATCCGCACATGGCGTGCGGCGTCAAAAGCGCTGCTGGATGCCCATCATCGCGCCGAACTGGTTCGCGCCCGGCGTCACCGTGCCGGCCGCGGCCACGGCGTTCGCCGCGAGCGCGCTGTTCATCATGTAACCCAGCGAAGCATAAAGCGTCGTGCGCTTCGAGATGAAATAGTTTGCGCGCCCGACCAGCAGCGTCGAATCCGAATGATCGCGCAAGATGTAGCGCAACGCCTGCGCGTCGAGCGCGAACATGGGCGTCACGTAATACTCCGCGCCGAGAAAGAAGATGTCCGACTGGGCGTGTTCCGCCGCCGCGGTGTTGCGGCGTATCCAGCCGCCGCCCACCTTGGCCGCGCCGAACTTCACATAGGCGTCGACGATCGCGCGCTTGTCGGTGTCGGCGCTGCTCACGAGCGGCGCCGAGGCGCCCGGTCCGCCATACATCACGTCGTACGAGGCCGCCGCGCCGCCCCATGCGTTGTCGTAGGCGAGCATCATCGTGTACTGGCGGCAGGCCACGGCGTCGCCGGGAATCTGCCCCGCGCAGTTGGTTGCCGAAGGCCCGGCCGGACCCGCCGCATCGCGCCCGAAGCTATAGGTGCCGCCGACCGTCACGCCGTGGAATTTGCCGAGGTAGCCCACGGCGTTGTCGCTGCGCGCGTTCGGCAGATAGCTGTCGAAGCTCGCCATCGAATGAATCGAGGGGCCGATCACGTCCGCGTTGAACAGCACGTACATCGACATGTTCATCTGGCGGCCGAGTGTGAGCGTGCCGTAGTCGCTCGTCACGCCCAAATTCGCCTGGCGCCCGAACAGGCGGCCGCCGTAATTGAGCGCGCCGCTGTTGGGCGCGAAGCCGCTCTCCAGCACGAAGAAGGTCTTGTAGCCGCCGCCCAGATCCTCCTGGCCACGCAGGCCGAAGCGCGACGGCACCTCGCCCGTGAGCGAGGGCATGCCCACGAACGAGCCGCCCTTCGCCGCGTTGTTGTAGTACTCGATGCCCGTGTCGACGATGCCGTAGAGCGAGACGCTGCTTTGTCCCCACGCGAGCGCCGACGTGCCGGCGAGCAATACTGCCGCGATCCGCTTTTTCATGACGTGTCTCCGATATTGATCAGTAATGCTTATTGGTATGCGTGCATGCATGACCGCCCACGCGGCCGCTCGCGTCAGTCAGTCTTGTTGCCCGCAAGAATCCATTGCACGACGGCTTGCGCGTCGCCCGCGCTGATTGCGTTGGGCGGCATCGGCACGGCGCCCCAGGTGCCCGAACTGCCGTTCTGGATATGGGCAACGAGCGTGGCCGCAGCACCTGGCTTGCCCGCGTAGCGCGCGGCCACGTCACGCCAGGCCGGTCCCACGAGTTTCTTGTCCACCGCATGACAGCCGAAGCAGGCGTGCTGCGTGGCGATCTGGCGGGCGCGGGCCGCATCGACTGGGGGCTCGGCGCGCGCGCCAGCGGCAAACAACGCGCCCGCGAGCGCGATGATCAAATAAGGAATCCGTATCATGATCGACAGTCTTTTGTGGGGAAAATACGCTTTGACGCTCAGGCCAGCGCCTGTTCGATCGGCATGGACCGCAGGCGCGTGCCGTTCGCCTCGAACAACGCGGCGGCCACGGCGGGCGCAACGGGCGGCAGCACGACCTCGCCGCAGCCTTGCGGCGTGCGATCGCTTTCGACGATCTCGACTTCGATCTTCGGCATCTGCGAGAGGTACAGCAGCGGGTAGTCGGAGAAGTTTTCCTGCACCACCGCGCCGTCCTTGAAAGTGATTTCGCTCTTGAAAGTGTTGGTGAGCGCGAAGCCAATGCCGCCCTCCACCATCTCGCGTATCAGCATCGGATTGATCGCCTGGCCGCAGTCGATGCCGCACACGACGCGTTCGAGCTTCGCCTTGCCGTCCACCATGCGCAGCTCGGCCACGATCGCGACATAAGTCGTGAACGCGCCGCCGCGCCCCGTGTAGAGACAGTATGCGAGCCCTCGATACAGGCCCGGCGCGGGCCTGCGCGCCCAGTTCGCCCTGGCGGCCGTGCGCTCGAGCACGCGCAGCGCGAGCAGGTCGTCGCGCAGCAGCGTGCGCCGATACTCGAGCGGGTCGATGCGCGCGGCGTGCGCGAGCTCGTTCACGAAACTCTCGAGGAAGAAGATGCTGGACGTGCTCCCCACGCTGCGCATGAAACTCACGGGAATATGCTGGTCGACGCTCACCGAATCGACGAGCAAGTTCGGCACCGCATAGCCAAGGTCGTAGAGGCCGTCCAGCATGGTCTCGTCCCAGCCGTCCGCCTTTTCGAAGTAGTCGCGCTTGATCGACCAGTACAACGACTGCCCCACCACGCGCAAGTGCATCGCGCTCGGATAGCCGTCGGCGCCAAGCACGGCGCGCATGCGCGCCGAAACGCCGGGGCGGTAGAAGCCGTGGCGGATATCGTCCTCGCGCGAGCGGACCACCTTCACCGGGCGGCCCACGGCCTTCGAGGCAACGGCGGCGTGAATCACGAAATCGGGCACGTACTTGCGTCCGAAGCTTCCGCCGAGGAACGTTGTGTTAACAATCACTTTCTCGGGCGGCAGTTTGAAGATGGCGCCGAGCGTCCAGCGCACCTTGTCCTGGCCTTGAATCGGGCCCCACACTTCGATCTCGTGTTCGCGCACATGCACCGTCGCGTTCACGGGCTCCATCGTCGCGTGGACGATGTACGGCGTGTGGTAGTCGGCTTCGATCACCTTTGCGCCGGTGGGCGCGTCGTGCGTGCCCTGCGAGCCCGATCTGCTACCCGCGGCGGCTTCGAACTGCGCCGGCGCGTCGCCAATGCGCGTGGCCGCCACCGCATGTTCCGCCATCAGCGCGGCCTTGCGTTGGGCGAGAATCGCCGCGCTGTCCGCCGGCGGCCCGCTGTCTTGCCATTGCACGTCGAGCGCGTCGCACGCCTTCTTCGCCTGCCACCAGGTGTTCGCCACCACGATCACGGCGTCTTTTGCCGGCACCACCTCGACCACGCCGGGCAACGCCCGCACCGTGTCGCGGTTGCGCACGGCCACGGGCTTGCCGTTGAGCGTGGGCGCCATTTTCACGGCGCCCGCGAGCATGCCGGGCACCTTCACGTCAATGCCGAACACGGCGCTGCCGTTCACCTTCGCGGGCGCGTCGAGCTTGTGCAGCGGCTGGCCGATGAGCGTGCGCGCGGACTGCGCCTTCAGGCGCGGCTGCGGATCGAGCGGCAGTTGCGCCGCGTCCGCGAGCAGCTCGCCATATCCCAGCGAGCGCCCCGTTTGCAGATGGATCACGCGGCCGCTCTTTGTCGCGCACTGCGTGGGCCGCACGCCCATGCGCCGCGCGCCGGCCGCGAGAAACGCCTCGCGCGCCTGGGCGCCCGCGATGCGCAAACGCTGCTGGAACATGGTGACCGACATCGAGGCGCCCACGAATTGCTGCGGATGCTCGTTCGCCGCCGCAATGCGATAGGCGTCGCGCCCCGTGACGAATGCCACGCTCACGCGGCGCCAGTCGGCGTCCATCTCGTCGGCCAGCAATTGCGGCAGCCCGGTGTAGACACCCTGCCCCACTTCGGCCTGCGAGAGACCGATGATCGTGCGGCCATCGGGATCGACGCGGACCCAGTCGTTGATCTCGCGAAAGCGCGTGCCGTCCTCGGCGGCCTCCACGTAATCGCTGAAAGCGAGCGGCAGCACGAGGCTGCCCGCGATCGCAAGACCGGTCTTGAGGAAGGCGCGGCGGCTCTCGCGTTGCGGTGCGCGCGCGCTCGCGGCGTCTGCACCATGAGCACCCTGCGCGCCATACGCGCCATGGGCGTCGCGCATGCGCTCAGGCGTTCGCTGCGACATGGATGGCCTCGCGAATACGGTGATAGGTCGCGCAGCGGCACAGGTTCGTTACACCCTGGTCGATTTGCGCGTCGGTGGGGTGCGGGTGCTGCTCGAGCAGCGCGGCCACGGCCATCACCATGCCCGACTGGCAATAGCCGCATTGCGGCACGTCCTGCCGGATCCACGCCTGCTGCACCGGATGCGACGCATCGGGCGCGAGCCCTTCGATGGTGGTGATCGCGCGCCCAGCGACCGCCGAGACCGGCAGCACGCACGAGCGCGTGGCCTCGCCTTCGAGGTGCACGGTACAGGCGCCGCACGCGCCGATGCCGCAGCCGTACTTGGTGCCGCTCAGTCCCGCGGCTTCGCGGATCACCCACAGCAGCGGCGTGTCCGGATCGCCATCGAACTCGAATGGCTGGCCGTTCAGTGTGAATTGCATGCGCTTGTCTCCCCAGAAGTCGCCGTTTGCTGCCGCCTGGGAGGCGGTTGGCGATGAGTGAGATTCTTGGGGTGGACAAATTGTCCGGCAATGGCGCGACGGCCCAATAAAGTTGCCGACCGTCTCTTTCGATCAGCCTGAAGCGCGAAGCCCGAAAATTACAGGTTTCTCCCAATGCCCTTTAATATCGGGCCATTACACCTTTCTGTGCTGATGAATCGCCGTGCCGCCAGATTCAAATCCGGGCTGGCGTTTCATCCATGGAATATCGGCGGGACATTCGGCCACTTTCAATGGCAGCCACTGCTCGTGCTATCTGGGGTCGCGGCTGGCGGAAACCGCGACCGTCAACAACTGCTCCACCAGAAAGTCGACGAAAGCGCGCACGCGCGACGTCAGATAGCGCGCATGCGGGTAGAGCAGGATGAACGGCCGCGTGCGGCGCCCCGCATCGTGCAACACCTCAACGAGCCTGCCTTCGCGCAGGTCGTTCTCCACCACGAAGCGATAGGTCTGAAAGAGGCCCGCGCCGGCACGCGCGAGCGTGACGCCGGCGAGCGCGTCGCCGGATGTCCCGTAACTGCCGTTCGTCAGCACGTCGCCATCTTCTGACGATCCCTCGAAGGTCCATGCGAGATTGCGTCCACTGCTCGGCAGTTCGAACTGTATGCATTCGTGGGCCTGCAGGTCCGCCACGGTCTTTGGCACGCCCGCTCGCTTGAGGTAGCCAGGCGTCGCCACGACGACCAGCTCCGCATCCTCGAGCTTGCGCGCCACCAGGCTGGAGTCAGCCGGCGCGCGCCCGCGTATCGCGAGATCGAAACCCTCGTCGGCAAAGTCGATGTTGCGATTGCTCAGATGCGCCTCGACCTGGACCTGCGGATAGCGCTCGCGAAACGCGGGCAGCAGCGGCAGCACGCGATAGTGTCCATACGGAGTCGGCATGCTGATACGCAGCACGCCGGCGGGCGTGCTCTGCTCGCCCGTCACTTCGCGTTCGGCATCCACGAGCTGCGAGAGGGCCAGGCGGCATTGCTCGAAGTAGCGCCGCCCAGGATCGGTGAGCCGAATCTGGCGCGTCGTGCGCACGAAGAGCCGCACGCCGAGCCGCTCTTCGAGCCGCGCCACGGAACGGCTCACCGCGGCGGGCGTCACGCTCGCCGCGTTGGCCGCCAGCGTGAAGCTGCCCAGTTCCGCTGCGAGGCAGAACAGTTCAATGCTGCCGAGCAACAGATCGTCGAATTTGCGTTGCATGCTTGTGTGCCCGCGTTTTCCAGTCCCGCGCTTCTACTCTGCCCGCCACGGTTTCGCGAGGGTATGAAACATCGGCCCTCGTCTCAACCGCGCGGGCCGATGTTCACGTGCCCAGTCAGCCCCAGGCGGATGGCAGTGACTGCAATCGTTCGATGCTCTCTCGCGTCTCGCGCTCCAGTTGCGCCATCAGTTCCGCGGCGGGCAGCGAGCGCGCGAGCGGCGCAGCCTGCCCAGCCCATTGCGCGCCGTAGCCGAATTCGCCCGTGGCCTTCGCGGCCGCGTTCAGCGCCTTGCCCGCGTCGTAGGTGATCGGATAGGACGGCGTGCGCGGTGCCTGCGGGTCCTCGCCGAGCGTGGTGAAGCGATTGACGATGCTGCGCGCGGGGCGCCCCGAAATGGCCGCGGTGAACGTCGTATGGCGCGCCGCGTCGCTGAGCAGCGCGCGGCGATAGCCGTCGTCGATCGAAGTTTCGGGGCAGGCGACGAACGCCGTGCCCAGTTGCGCCGCCTGCGCGCCGAGCGCGAGCGCCGCCGCAATGCCCGCGCCATCCATGATGCCGCCAGCCGCGATCACGGGCACGTCGAATTCGCTCACCAGGAGGCGCGTGAGGGCGAACGTGCCAAGGCGCTCGTCGCGCGCAGCCGTGTCGAACACGCCGCGATGTCCGCCCGCCTCGACGCCCTGAGCGACGATGGCATCGACACCCGCTTCGACGGCCGCAGCCGCTTCTTCGATATTCGTTGCACTCGCAACCAAACGGATGCCCGCGTGCTTGAGGGCGGCGATCACCGCGTCGGGCGGCAAGCCGAAATGGAAGCTCACCACGGCTGGCTTCTCTTCCAGCAACATGGCCTGCATCGACTTGTCGACGACGAAGCTCGTGTAGATCTCCGAGAGCGACTGCGGCGGCGCCGCGCCGTATTGCCGGAAGACCGGCTCGAGCCAGTCGAGCCACGCGCGCTCGACGGCCGCGTCGGGCGTGGCCGGGCGATGGCAGAACACGTTGACGTTGAACGGTCTGACTGTGAGCTCGCGCGTCTGGTGGATCGCCTTGCGCGCGTTCTCCGCGTTCATCGCCGCCACGCCAAGCGAGCCAAGCCCGCCCGCGTTCGAAACGGCGGCGGCCAGCGCCGGCGTCGTGACGCCCGCCATGGGTGCCTGAACGATCGGTTTCTGTATGCCGAGTGCGCGCAGCAACGTCCGCTCGCCTGTTTGTGTGCTCATGTTGCTTTACCTCCGGATGCGTTCCAGTTTCCGTATGCCTGCCAGCGTATCAGGCCCGAGCGCGGCCGCGCGCCCACTGCGCCAGGCCCCCGCAGACGATCAGCAGCGCGCCGGTCACGAAGAACACCGCGTGCAGGCCGAAGTGCACGCCGATCACGCCGCCGATCACCGGCCCCACCACCTGGCCGCTGAATTGCGCCGACTGCAGATAGCCGAGCAGGGTGCCCGTTTTGCTTTCGTCTACTGATTGCCGCGCGAGCTTGCCGATGGACGGCAAGAGGCCCGCGAGCGTCATGCCCATCACCACGCGCAGCGCCGCGAGCTGCCACCAGTGCGTGACGAACGCTTGCGGCACCATCGCGAGCCCCGTGAGTACGAGACAGACAATGATCACGCGCCAGCTGCCGAAGCGGTCGGCCAGTGCGCCGAGGCGCGCTGCCGTGAGCATGCTGCCGAGCGCCGAGCACGCCATGACCACGCCCGCCACGCGTGCGAGGTGACCCGCGTTCACGCCCAGGCTGCCAATGTAGACCGTGATGATCGGCTCGATCGACATGTTGGCGAGCAGCACCATCATCGCGGTCACGAGCAGCGCCGCCACCACGGCGTAGTCGGGACGGCGCACGCTCGCCGCGGCCGCACCATGTGCATGGGCCCTTGCGTCGCTCGCCGGATGAAACTCCTCTTTCACCACGAAGATCGTCAGGAGCGCCGCCACTGCAATCATCGCACCGCCCGCGAAGAACGTGCCGCGGATGCCGATCCAGTCGGGCAGCACCCCGCCCACCAGCGGCCCGACCAGATTGCCGGCCAGCGCGCCCGTGGAAAGGATGCCGAGCGCCCAGCCCGCGCGCTCGCGCGGCGCCTGGGTGCCGACCATCACCGTGGATGCCGAGGCGTAGCCGCCCACCAGCCCGGCGATCAGCCGTAACGCGACGAGTTCGTACACGTTGTGCGCCACGCCGATCAACGACATCACCACGGCCATGCCAATCGCCGCGCGCACGAGCATGGGCTTGCGGCCAAAGCGGTCTGCCATGCGCCCCCACACCGGCGCGGTGAGCGCCGTGCCGAGGAAGGTCGCGCCGAACGCCACGCCCGACCACTGGATCACGGCCGACTGCGAGCTCACGCCGAGCTGTCGCACATAGAGCGGCAGGAACGGCAGCAGCATGCTGAGACTGACGAGCGTCGTAAACGAGCCGAACACGCAGACGATGAGATTGCGCCGCCAGTACTGGACGTTACGTTCAGCGTAGCTGCGTGGATGCGGCTCTGCGAAGGTGCGCGGCGCGGCCAGGCTCGAAACCCCTTGTTGCATGACTGACTCCCGTAGCGGGTGCTTTGCAGCACCCAATGAACATGGAGGCCAGTCTAGATTAGGTCACACCGCGAGAGAATCGACACGGCGCGGAAGTCATTCTTCCGCATGACGGTCGACTGAAGACTCAATCCGCATCCGTGATCCGCCGCGCCTGCTCGAAGTACTCGCGCAGCCGCGGCGCAGCGAAGTCGACGAAGCTGCGCACCTTGGGCACTGCAAGCCGCCCGTGCGGCGTCACGAGATTCACGGGCAGCGGCGCGTGCTCGTTGTCGCGCAAGACGATCCTGAGCGCCCCGGCCTTCACCTGCTCCGCCACGTGATAGGAAAAGAGCCGCGTGACGCCGTGCCCCGCCACGGCGGAGGCCAGCGCCGCGCGGATCGTATTGACGGTGAAGCGCGGCGAGAACTGCACGACCTGTGGCAGCGCCGTCTGCCGCGCCGCCGGAAAGCTCCACGAGTCGAGCCCGAAATGCGTCATCGAAACGATCGTGTGGCTGGCGAGATCGGCGGGCGCCTCGATAGCCGGATGCGTGGCGAGATACTCGGGAGACGCGACCACCACGCGCCTCACGTCGCCCACCGGTATGGCGACCAGCGTCGAGTCCTGCAGATGCGCGATGCGCAGCGCCACATCGATGCCCTCGTCGATGAGGCTCACGGGCCGGTCCAGCAGATGCAGGCGGATAGACACGTCTGGATGGCGCTCGAGAAACGTGTCGATCATCGGAAGCAGCACGTCTTCGCCCACGGCCACGGCCGCCGTCACGCCCAGCAGGCCGCGCGGCATGGAGCGCTCGTCGGTGGCGAGCAGGTCCGCCTCCTCGAGGTCGGCGAGAATGCGCCGGCACGCCAGCGCATAGCGCTCGCCCGCCTCGCTCAGCCGGATCGTGCGCGTGGTGCGGTACAGCAGCGGCGTGCCGGTGTGCTCCTCCAGAAACGCGATGGCCCGGCTCACCGCCGCGGGCGAGCGGCCGAGCCGGCGGCCTGCGCCCGCCAGACTCCCCTCGTCCAGCGTGGCGACGAATACCTTCATGGCGTCAATACGGTCCATTGCGTGTGTGCCTGTGCGGTCGCCTCAGTCTGTGAATGCCGCGTCGATCTTAGCGGAATTCGGCGATCGGGACGGCGCAGGTGCAGACCCCAGCCGGGCTTTCTTCATCTCTTTGCCACCTCGCATTTGCGCCGCCATTTGTTCTTGCGACGCAAGTCTCTTTGTCCATGGCGTGTGTTCGAATCCGAAACGGATGCGCCTACAGTCCTCGTCCATCGGATCCGTCGATTCGAACGGCCAGCAGGCCGGGTCATCCATCCTGTGAGATACACACATGAGCACTTCCAAAGTCATCATCGTCACCGGTGCGTCGCAAGGCATCGGCGCTGAAACCGTCAAAGCCTTCCGCGCGCAAGGCCATCGCGTCGTCGCCACGGCTCGTTCCATCACGCCGGCCGCCGAGGCCGACTATGTCGCCGTGGCCGGCGACATCGGCGACGCCGCAACCGCGCGCCGGGTGGTCAATGCCGCCATCGAGCATTTCGGGCGCGTCGATACGCTCGTCAACAACGCGGGTATTTTCATTGCGAAGCCTTTCACGCAGTACACGGCGGACGACTATGCAGCAATCCTGAACGTCAACCTGAACGGCTTCTTCCACATTACGCAGTACGCGATCGAAGCGATGCAGAAGCATGGCAGTGGGCATGTGGTCAGCATCACCACCACGCTCGCCGAACAGGCGAACAGCAACGTCCCTTCGGTGCTCGCCTCGCTCACCAAGGGCGGCCTGAACGCGGCGACGAAATCGCTCGCCATCGAGTATGCGCGCGCTGGCATCCGCGCCAACGCCGTTGCGCCGGGGGTGATCAAGTCGCCGATGCATCCTGCCGAAACGCATGCGACGCTTGCGGCGCTGCATCCCGTTGGGCGCATGGGCGAAATGAGCGACATCGTCAATGCGATTCTCTATCTCGACTCGGCATCGTTCGTGACGGGCGAGATCCTGCATGTGGACGGCGGCCAGAGCGCCGGTCACTAGGCCATTTAATCCACTGAAATCGGCCGCGCCCCCGAGACGGGGCCGCGGCCATTCGGTCGTTCAGCAGCAAATCATGCGCCGCGTTGAGCCGCGTTGATCCAGTCCCCAAGCCCCACATCGCCGCTCCCACTTCCGTAAACAGGCTAGCGGCCCGGATAAAGTCCTCCGGGCCGTCGAATCACATCACACCTTAATCCGCGCTAGACGGCACCCTCGCCGCACTATCCCGAGGCGTGCCGATCCAGTGAATGGCCAAAGCAACGATCCCGACTGCGACCCCGAACGCGACGATGCCCGTCCAGCCGAAGCGGCTCATCAGCCAGCCGCTGACCGTCGCGCCAACGGCGCCGCCCAAAAAGGTGGCGGTCATGTAGAGACTATTGATGCGGCCTTGCGCTTTGGGATCGACCGAAAAAGCGCGAGTCTGATTGGACACGAGACCGGACTGCACGCCGATATCGAGCACGATCACGCCCGCGATCAGCAGCGTGAGCGACGTGCCCGCGCCAGAGAGAAGCAGGTAGGCCAACGTAACGATGCCGATGCTTGCGCCGATGACCTTGCGGAAGCCCAGCCGATCGGTGGCATTGCCCCCGAGCGAGGCGGCGAACGCGCCAGCCGCGCCGATGATGCCAAAGCCGCCCGCCCAGCCGCTGCCGAGGTGCCAGGGCCCGCTCGCGAGCAGCGCGGCGAGATTGACCCAGAAGGCGTTGAAGCAGGCCCACAGCAACGCCTGAATCATCATCGATTCACGAATCGGACGATGGTCCCGAACGAGCGGCCACAGCGAAGCGAGCAGGCGTCCATACGAAAGGCTCGTGGAGGGCACCCCCTTCGGCAGGAGCGCGGCGGCCGCGATCCAGACTGGCACCATGAATGCGGCTTCCGCACCGTACACCGCGCGCCAGCCATATGCCGCGCCAATCACGCCGGCGACCGTGCGGCCCACGAGGATGCCCACCATGATGCCGCTCACGACCGTGCCGACATTGCGCCCTCGCTCACCCGGCGACGACATGACGGCCGCGAAGGGCACCAGCTGCTGCGGAACGCAGCTCACGATGCCAAGACCGAACGAAGCCGCGACAAGCCCCCAGATGCCGGGCGCCATTGCCGCCAGCGCGGCAAAGGCGAACGCGAGGGCGATTTGTGCGAGCACGAGCTTGCGCCGGTCGAAGCGGTCGCCAAGCGGCAACAGCAACGCCAGCCCGCTCGAAAAGCCGAGCAGCGCCGCCGCCGCGACGAGATCGACGCTCGTCACGTCGACCCGCAGATCCGCTGCAATCAGCGGCAGGATGGGCTGGGTGCAATAAATGTTGGTGATGACCGCTCCAGCGACGATCGCCATCATGACGATTTTGCCGCGCGACGCCAGTGCGGGCGTAGCTGGACTTTCGGGGGGGTTGGGTAAGCCGCGCAAAATAAGCTCCTCTTTGATTCGATTTCTCGGGTGCTGGCAGCGACATGCCGCGATGCCAGATTCAGGCTCCAACGGTACGCGCTTGCATTTACGAAGAGAATCCCTCACGATCAGGATTCAACCTTCCGGAATTTGAGAGGCTCCATGAATCGCCTGGACGCCATGGCGATCCTCGTTGTGGTTGCCGATGCGGGCAGTCTCTCGGCCGCCGCGCGCCGGCTCGACATGCCGCTCGCAACGGTCAGCCGGAAGGTCGGAGAACTGGAATCACATCTGAAAACGCGTCTGTTTCACCGCACGACGCGAAAGCTTGCATTGACGGATGCGGGAAGCGCGTACGTGGCGGCATGCCGGCGCATTCTGGAAGACATTGGCGAAGCCGAGCGCGCGGCAACCGGCGAGTACGCCGCGCCCAAAGGCGAGCTCGTGGTGACCGCGCCCATCGCTTTCGGCCGCTTGCACGTCGTGCCGGTGGTTGCGGAGTTTCTCGCGCACTATCCGGAGATCGACATCAATCTCCTGCTGACCGATCGCGTAGTCCATCTGATGGATGAACACGCGGACGTCGCGATCCGCATTGGCGAGTTGCCCGATAGCACGCTGGTCGCGACGCGGGTTGGAACGGTCCGCCGGGTCATCTGTGCCAGCCCCGCCTATCTGGCCACGCATGACGTGCCCACCCAGCCAGCCGATCTCGCCGGCCACGCGTGCATTACCTTCGAGGCCCTCGCGTCCATGCGCGCCTGGGCGTTCGGGTCCGGCAAGTCGGAGCAAAGCGTGCCGGTTCATCCGCGGCTCGCCGTCAATACGGCGGACGCCGCCATTAGCGCCGCGATCCTCGGCGTGGGGCTAATACGTGTGTTGTCCTATCAGGTTGCCGATGCCATCCGCGCCAACCAGCTTCGCATCGTGCTCGACGCTTTTGAATCGGCGCCCCTGCCCATCAGCATCGTGCATGCGGGACAAGCGCCCCTGCCGTTGAAGCTGCGCGCTTTCCTCGACTTCATGTCGCCGCGCCTCAGGGCTCGCATGTCCGCCGCTTGAGTTTGAAGGCGCTGGGACCCGCGCATTACCCGCCGTATGTCGACTCCCATCCCCCTCCCAACGCCTTGCAGAGCGTGATGAGATTCGCAGCCGCCGTAGCCTTGCTCTGCTCGAGATTGCTCTGGGCTTCGAGCAACTGCTTCTGCACGTTGAGCACGTCGAGATAGTCGAGCGCCCCGGCCTTGTAGCGCTCCCGCGCGACCGAGAGCGCACGCTCGTTCATGCTCACGGCTTGCGCCAGCCGGTCGCGGCGACGCTGTTCGGCGTCGTAGGTGACCAGGGCGTCGTCCACTTCCTGCCACGCGCGCAGCACCGTCTGCTTGTAGGCAATCGCGGCTTCCTGTTGTTGCGCCTCACGCAGTTGCAGCGTCCCCTTCAGGCGTCCGCCTTCGAATATGGGAAACGTAATGGAAGGCCCGACAACAAACTGCCCCGACGCCCAACTGGCCAGGCTCGAGAGTTGAAGACTCTGAAAGCCCGCGCTGCCATTGAGCATGATGCGCGGATAAAAATCGGCCTTCGCCACGCCGATCGACGCCGTCGCCGCGTGCAATTGCGCTTCCGCCTTGCGGATATCCGGGCGGCGCTGCACGAGCTCGGACGGAAAGCCGACCGGGACCTGCGCGGGCAGCACCGGCACTTCCCGCGCTTCGCCAAGCGTCTGCCGCAGCGCGCCGGGTTCCTCGCCGAGCAGCAGACCGATTGCGTTGATCGTCGTCTCGCAGTGCGACTCGAGCGTGGGAATCAGGCTGTCGATGTTCTCCACCTGCGCCGACGCATTCGCGACGTCGAGATCCGTCGTGACGCCTTCATGGGCGCGAACCTGCGTGAGCTTCAGGGCATCGTTGGCAATCTCGAGGTTTTGTCGCGCGATCTGCAGGAGTTCCTGCGTGTCGCGCAGTTCGACATAGTCCCGCGCCAGCTCCGCGCGCGCACTGAGCAATACCGCATTCCTGTCCTCGTACGAGGCATCGGAAAGCGCCGTCGCCGCCTCGACGCTGCGTCGCACGCGCCCCCAGATATCGATCTCCCATGACGCATCGAAGCCGGCCTGATACAGGTTGTACGCGGGCGAACCCGCCGAGCCCGGCAGCGGCGCCACGCCAAGCGGCGCGCCACCGGAAGCCGACTGCGACTGGCTTTGTGTCGGCGTGACGCCGAGCAGCGAGAGGATGCCGTTTTCACTACCGCGTTCGCGGTCATACGACGCGGCGCCGTCGAGTGTCGGAAGTTGCGCGGCGCCCGCCACGCGGCGCTCGGCCCGGCTCTGCCGCAAGCGCGCAGAGGCCGCCGCCACGTCCAGGTTCGCACCGGCCAGCCGGTTTTCCAGCCCGTCCAATATCGGGTCGTTGAAGAGCGTCCACCAGTCAGCAGCGAACGGGCCTTCCACGGCTTTGCTCGGCGCCTGCGCCGTCTGCGTCCGGTTGAAGACCTCCGGCGTGGGCGTCTGCGGGCGTTCGAAATCCGGCCCCACCGTGCAGCCCGTTATCGCAAGGCATGCAAGCACCGTGAGGATGATCGCGCAGATCGTGTTCTTGCTCGTATTCATGTTCTTTCCGCTCCCACGGCCTTCGCTTCTCCACTCCGGCCAACGCTCACTTGCGCTTCGACCGAGAGCCCAACACTCAATGCCGATGCGGCCGGTTGTCCGTGATCGATCGTGATCTTGACCGGCACGCGCTGCACGACCTTCGTAAAGTTGCCCGTGGCGTTGTCCGGCGCGATCGGCGCGAAACTCACGCCGGTCGCCGGCGCGAGGCTCTCGATGCGGCCTCGAATCACGACGCCGGGAAGGCTGTCGACCGTCACGCGCACGCTTTCACCCGGGCGCATATTCGTGATCTGGCTCTCCTGGAAGTTGGCGACGATATACGCATCCGCGAGCGGGACGATCGCCAGCACGGGAGCGCCGGGCGTCACGAATGCGCCCACCCGTGCAGACCGGCGTCCCACCTTGCCGTCGACCGGCGCGCGGATCTCCGTATAGGAGAGGTTGAGCTGCGCCTGCGCGAGCGCCGCTTCGGCGTGCTGGAGCGCACCAGCGGCCTTGTCGCGCTCGGTGCGCAAGACGTCCAGATTCTGCTCGGTGGCCATCAACGCCGCCTGGTCGTGCGACGCCTGCGCGAGTTGCTCGGCGAGCGCGCTGGATGCCTGTTGTTGCTCCTGTGCCGTCCCCGCCCCCGCCGCCGAAAGATTCTGGTAACGCGAGGCATTGGCCCGCGCAAAGCCAATCGACGCGTCGTCGGCCTGCAGGGTGGCGCGCGCCTGCTCGACCAGCGAAGGCTGGCGTGCGATCTGTGCATCGAAGTTCGCCACCGATGCCTTTGCCGCCGCCACCTCCGCCTCGGCGCTCATCAATGCGGCGCGAAAGTCACGGTCGTCGATACGGACCAGCAGCTGGCCCGCCTTCACGTCCTCGTTGTCGTTCGCCAATACCTCCGTGATCTGCCCCGCGACTCGCGGTGCGACGAGCGTGAAGTCCGCAGTGACATAAGCGTCGTTGGTCGATTCCGTATTGGCGCTCGAAAAAAGTCTCGTGCAGGCCCAGGCGACCAGGCCGAAGACGACAATGACGGCTGCAATACGAAGCCATTTCAGCGTGGACGGTGTGGCGATGGGGGCAGGTTGGGTCGATAACATGAAAACATTCCTCACTTCGAAGAGGGCGGCGTCGTGCTCCACGGCGGATAGATACGCACCGGCAGCACAGGGACCAGGAGAAGCAGAGCGATGGCAACGCATGCCAGCACGCGATAGAGATCGGCGGAAGTCAGTACGACGGCCTGCTCGTGAATGCGATGCGCGAGTTGAGCCAGACCGTCGGACGTGTCGAGGCCCGGGCTCGTCATCGGCGCGCGGTTTCCCAATTGGTCCACGAGCATGCTCGAATGGAAATGCTCGCGCGCGGTGCCCACACCCTCGATGAGACCCGTCGCAAGCGTTGCGGAGAAGGTCTTGAGCGTATTGAACATCGCCGATGCGAACGGGCCTTCCGTAGGCGGCAAACCGGTCGTGACACCCATGAGGATCGACATGATCACCAGAGGCTGCGCAACGATCTGCAGCGACTGCAGCACGTAGAAGTTGTCGCGAATCCACACGGACGTCATGAAGCTTCCCATGACGCACGTCGCGAACATCAGGGACAGCCCTGTCGCGATCACCCAGCGGTGATCGGCACGCCGCGTATTCAGGAACGCTGCCGTCAAAGGGAGCGTAATCAGCAACGGAACCGCAAGCAACAACGAGAGCGGCGCTGTCTGCAGCGGCCTGTAGCCGTGAACCCTGGCGAGAAACTGCCCGGGTATTGCCGCTACGCCCACCAGCAGTATCACGGTGCCGAGCAACGTCGAGAGTCCATGCGCGAAATTTCTGCGTGCCAGCAGCTGAAGCTTGAAAAACGGCACCGGCTGAAACCACTCGCTCGCGAGGAACACCACGAGCAGCAGCGCACCGCCGCCGAACATGACACGGATGAGCGCCGAATCGAACCAGTCGAGCCGGTCGCCTTGCAAAAGCCCGGTCACCAGCATGGCGAACGCGGGGAAGCCCGTAACGAACCCGATCCAGTTGAACGCGCGAAGCCGTTCGAGCTTGAGCGGATCGGCGGGAAGCCCCTGCTGAATCGCAATACAGCACAGCACGCCAAGCGGAATGATTTGCCAGAACGCCATGCGCCAGCTGACAAACTCCGTCCACAACGCGGCCAGCGGCGTGCCGAGCGCCGGCCCGAAGGTCGCCGTGAGCGCATAGCCGGCAAGCCCATACAGCTTGAACCTGGGCGGCAGATAGCGCAGCGCCACGATGATCAGCATCGGGGGCAGACAGCCACCCGCGACGCCCTGGAGCACGCGCAAGCTGTAGAGCGCCAGCAGATTCGGCGCAAACGGGCAAAGCAAGCCGAACAGCATCGTGGCGAGCACGGCGCCGATCGTGAACCGTTTCAGCGTAAACGTGATGCCGAACCACGGCGCAAACACCATCGTCGCGACGTTGGCGGCCTCGAAGAGCGCAGTCAGCCAGGTCCCGTCGTCATGTCCGATCAGGAACGCGCCCTGAATATCGGCCATCGCTGCGGCCGTGACCTGCTCGTTGAGGATGGCCAGCAATGAAGCGAACAACATGCCGGCCAGGCCCACCGCAATGCGAACGGTAAAGTCCGCGGGTGCGCTCGCAGCCCGAGCCGGCGCGGCTGCCTCGCCAACGGAGCTTTGATGCGGCAACTGCACGATCGTTGTCGCTTCCGTTTCAGTCGTCAAAGGGTTCGCAGTCGTCATGGGGATCGGTTGCCGTTGTTCAGTGAGGTATTGGAGCAGCGCGTAAAAAGCAAACGCACATTTAGTTAGCCATGCTTATTGATGATGATATTCCACGAAGGTGCGATTCAACCGCCTGCGTCCTCATCGAGACGATGAACATGCCGTTTGTTCGCCGCTAATCGTTGGTACTTGGTACGTGCTTTATTATCAGAGATGAGCCAGCTTGCTTGAAGTCTCCGCTGGTCTGCTTTTGGGCCATCCAGTGCGCGAATCTTGCCAGTCCGTCCGGTCATGATTTCGCCGTGCAGGTACGCTGCGTCCTGCCGCTTTCCTTCAGACCAATCAAGGGGCTACACGCGATGCCTGGGATCGCGCCGTATGGATTCAGGCGGGGTGCCAATCGCTATGGACACGGTTAACGCAGCTTTGCTAACGATAAAATATCGCCGGGCGCCGAACGGCTTTTACTTCTACTTTTACCCGGTGTTTGAGGGAGACTCGAATCAGGCAGTCAAGCTGCCGGGACACTCGAAGACTCAGCAGCGATACGAAGTTCGCGGTAGGCGCTCACCAATGCGTCGACGCTGAAAGAACGGTTCAGGCCGCTCGGATTCGGCAAGACCCATGCGCGCGCGCCCCCGAAAGGGTGGACTTGCAAACCCCATTGAATCTCGCGGTTGCCCGACATTTCGGATAGCGCCATCTTGCCGAGAAAGGCGACAAACCGCGGCGCGTAGTGTTGAATTTTCAGCTCGAACTGCGCCGCAGCGGCTTGAATTTCGGCGCTCGACAACTCGTCCGCGCGTGCCGTCGGGCGTGAAACAGCCGCGGTCAGACCATAGCCATGTTGCAGTAGTTGATGGCCGTTCTCAGGGCGAAACTCCTCCTGCGTAAAACCAGCGCGATGGAGAACTCGCCAGAACCGATTGCCTCTGCCAGCGAAATGATGCCCCGTGGACGCCGCACGCATGCCGGGATTGATTCCGCAAAAGAGTACCGATAACCCTGGCGCGATGATGTCGGGGAGGCATTGAACAGGATTGCCGAGCGACGCGGACGGCGCGCCCGGCAACGCCGTCATGGCTTCGTTGCTACGCACTGGCCTCCCCCCGGAATCGCAGACGATATTGTTGTGGCGTCACGTTCAGGCGCCGCGAAAACGTCGTGCGCATATGCGTCGCGCTGTGAAAGCCACAATTGAATGCGACCGTCTTGAGCGGCGCGTCCGTGTCCTCCAGCAGTTTCCTAGCCGTGTCGACGCGAACCTGCTCGACGAATACGGAGGGCGTCAACTTCGCATGCTTCGCGAATACGCGGGACAAGGTGCGCCGGCTCACAGCAGCCGCGCTCGCAAGCGCCTCTATCGAGAGCGTCTCGGTAATGTGCTCGCTCACGTATCGATACACCTTGCTGAGTATCGGGTCCTCGTCCTTGCCCGCGCCGATATAAGGGCTGTACTGAGATTGCCCGCCTTCGCGCTGGATATAGACCACCAGACGCTTCGCAACCCGAACCGCCAGTTCATGTCCCCAGTCTTCCGCAACCAGCGACAAACACAGATCGATACCGGCGGTCACGCCCGCCGACGTAAATAGCCGCCCGTCGCGAACGAAGATCCGGTCTGGCTGCACATTGGCGTGCGGGAATTCATTGGACAGGCGACTGGCATCGGACCAGTGCGTCGTCACTTCCTTGCCATCGAGAAGCCCCGCATGCGCGAGCACGAATGCACCGTTGCAAACGGAGCCAAAGCGGCTGGCGCGGCGTGCCTGATCTTGCAGCCACGCCACGAACTCATGCGACGGACGGGCATCGGGCAACTGCGGCCCGCCAGCTACCAGGAGCAGGTCCCATTGCACATCGCGATCGGCATAGCCAAGCGAAACCGCCAACTGCATGCCGTTCGAGCAGCTTACGGTGCCCGCCTCGCGACCCACGAGCGTCACCTCGTAGCGCTGATGCTCGGGGAGGAACGTATTCGCCTCGGCAAACACGTCGAGTGGGCCTGCAACATCGAGCGCCTGCACACCATCGAAAACAACAATGGCGACTTTCATGCCGTGACCTTCACCAGGGGTAGCCATGTTTCCTCGCACTGCCGGCGGACGCCTGATCGACACCAGACCACTCGACGCGCCGTGCTCCAGCGAAGACCGTGGCGCAGCTTACCGCAGCATCGATAGCCAATGCCGTCTGTCCCCGTAAAAAGTATTGTGCCTCCGTGTAACAAATCGCAGGGCAAACCCTGCATGGCGCGTGTCATGGGCACAACGGCGCGCGTGGCCCAAAACGTCCACTAATTGGCAGATTGCGGCACCACGCGCGCATTTCTCCCGCGCAGCCCCTTCACTAGACTGTGTTCACGCTTGCGGCTGGGGATAGAACCCGGACGCATCGGAAGATTTCCCGCTCAGGACGGCGACCGTGACGCGCGCCGGGTGCAGAGTGCACCGTGGGCGGACAGGCAGGCGTTATCGCCGTCATTCCACGTGTTGCGGCCGATGCCGGGCCGCGCACCGACCAGAGGCAAATTCATCATGTTGAAGGAACGTCAGACCTCTTTCCTGTTCGGGGGCAACGCCCCCTACATTGAAGAGCAATATGAACTCTACCTGGCTGACCCGGACGCGGTCACCAGTGAGTGGCGGGCGTGGTTCGATGCCCTGCGCGAAACGCCTGCCATCGATGGCAGCAATCGTGACGACGAGCCGCACACACCCGTCATTTCCAGCTTTGTCGAGCTTGCGAAACGACCGCCGCGCGCAGTCGTCGCGGGCAATGGCGGCCATGCGGGCGACGACCACGGCCTTGCACTGGCGAGAAAGCAGGTAGCGGTGCAATCGCTCATTGCCGCGTTCCGGACGATCGGCACGCGCGCGGCCGATCTCGATCCGCTGAGCTGGACTCCGCCGCGTGCCTTCGCCGAATTGGCGCCCGCCTACCATGGTTTGTCGGGCGCGGACATGGCGACGAAATTCAGCACTGCCGACACATTCCTTTTCGACGACGACGCGACACTGCAAGCGCTCGTCACGGCGCTCGAGCAAACCTACACAGGCACGCTCGGCGCCGAATTCATGCACCTTACCGATGCGGAGCAGCGGCGCTGGTGGCAAATGCGGCTCGAATCCACACGCGCAAAGCCATCGCTTCAGGACGCGGAAAAGCGCAGGATCCTGGAGCGCTTGAGCGCTGCGGAAGGCCTCGAGAAATACCTTCACGCACGCTATGTCGGGCAGAAGCGCTTCTCGCTCGAAGGCGCGGAATCGTTGATCGTGCTGCTCGACGAAATCGTCCGCTACGGCGCTTCGAAGAAGGTGCGCACAGTGGTGATGGGCATGGCACACCGCGGGCGCCTGAACGTCCTCGTGAACATCGTGGGCAAGCCACTGCGCGCACTGTTCGATGAATTCGACGGCAAGGATGCCGAAAGACTGCCGGAAGGCGACGTCAAATACCACAAGGGCTTTACGAGCTCGGTCGAGACCGCCGATGGGCCGGTCGAAGTGATGCTCGCGTTCAATCCATCCCATCTGGAAATCGTGAACCCGGTTGTGCAAGGCATGGCGCGCGCCAAAGGCGAACTGCTGGGTAGCGCAGACGGCGTCGAGGTTCTGCCGGTCGAGATTCACGGCGACGCGGCGATGAGCGGACAAGGTGTCGTGATGGAAACCTTGAGCCTCACCTACACGCGCGGGCACGGCACGGGCGGCACGGTTCACATCGTCGTCAACAATCAGATCGGGTTCACGACTTCCGATCCACGCGACACGCGTTCATCGTTCTATGCCACGGATGTCGCCAAGATGATCGAGGCGCCCATCCTGCACGTCAATGGCGACGACCCCGAAGCCGTCGCGATGGCCGTGCGCCTCGCCCTCGATTACCGCACCGCGTTCAAACGGAGCGTGGTCGTCGACCTCGTCTGCTTCCGCAAATATGGGCACCAGGAACAGGACACGCCGGGCATCACGCAGCCGCTGATGTACCGCTCGATCGCGAGCCATCCCGGCGTGCGGACGATCTACTCGCAGAAGCTGATTCAACAAGGCGTGTTGACACCGGAAGATGCGCAGCGCTACGTCAGCGCGCACCGCGACCTCCTCGAGCACGCGCAGCAAAGCGCCGGCTCGGATCCCTCCTCTGCACCCGCGGAGACAGACGAGCATGCCCTGCCGGCCGAGACCGCAAGCCCGGCGCCCTACCGCGCGCCTTTGGCCGAAACGCTGCGCGGCCTCGCGCATCAGATCTCGAACGTTCCGGAGGGTTTTGCGCTTCATCCGCTCGTCAAGAAAATGATCAACGGCCGCCAGGAAATGGCCGCTGGAAAACGGCCGCTCGATTGGGGCATGGGCGAACATCTGGCGTTCGCCTCGTTGCTCCAGGCAGGGGTCAGCGTTCGATTGAGCGGGCAGGATAGCGCGCGGGGGACATTCAATCATCGCCACGCCGTTTTGCACGATCAGACACGGGAGCGCCGCCCGGATGGCGTCTTTGTTCCGCTCGATCATTTGAGCGATGCGACGGGCAAAGCGACGGGCCAACCGCAAGGCCGGTTCAGCGTGACGAATAGCATCCTCTCCGAAGCGGCGGTGCTCGCTTTCGAGTACGGCTATACGACGGTGGATCGCCATGCCCTGGTGATCTGGGAAGCGCAGTTCGGCGACTTTGCAAACGGCGCGCAGGTGGTGATCGATCAGTTCATTGCGGCGGGCGCCGCAAAGTGGGGGCAACGCAGCGGCCTGACGCTGTTCCTCCCGCACGGGCAGGAAGGCGCGGGACCCGAGCACGCCTCGGCCAGGCTCGAACGCTATCTGCAACTGAGCGCGCAGGAGAACATGCGGGTCACCCAGCCGACTACGCCCGCCCAGCTATTCCATTTGCTACGGATGCAGGCGCTCGCGGCCGAGCGCCGCCCGCTTGTCGTCATGACGCCAAAGTCGCTGTTGCGGCACCCGGAAGCGGTGAGCACGTTCGACGAATTGAGCGAGGGCGAATTCCACGAAGTTCTGCCCGACACGCAGTTCGAAGCGTCGCGCGCGGCCAGCGTCGAGCGCGTCATCGTGACCACGGGCAAGGTGTACTTCGACTTGCTGGAGCGCCGTCGCATGAGCGCGGCCGACACGCCCATCATCCGTCTCGAGCAACTCTATCCGTTTCCCGCAAGACCGCTTGCCGCCGCACTCGCGCGCTATCCCAACCTGAAGACCGTCGTCTGGTGTCAGGAGGAGTCGCGCAACCAGGGGGCATGGAGCTTCGTCGAACCGCTGCTACGCGACAGTCTGCCGTCCAGCGCGAAGCTGCGCTACGCCGGGCCGGACGCCTCTGCGTCCACAGCGCCGGGCTACCATTCGGCGCATAGGGCGAGGCAAACCGCGCTGGTAGACCAGGCGTTCACGGAGTGACGGCGCATGCGTGTCGCGATGATGCTCTATGCAGGGTTCCAACTGCTCGAGGTGAGCGGTCCGATGGATGTGTTTCATGAAGCCAATCGTCTGTACGGCGGCGCGTTTTATGAACCGCATCTCGTGGGGACATCACCTGGGCCCGTGCTGGCTTCCAACGGCACCGCGGTGGCCACGACAGCATGCTTGTCCGAAACGAGCGCGCCGTTCGACATTGTCGTGGTGCCCGGGTCTCCGGTCGTGGCTTCGCCCGGCGACCATGGTGAACTCGCAGGCTGGCTGAGCGACACCGGACCCAGCGCGCGAAGGCTCGCCTGCATCTCCAACGGTGCCTTTCTGCTCGCGCGTGCCGGCCTTGCCGACCGTCGCTGGCTGAGCACCCATTGGCGCGACGCGCATCGCCTCGCGGCCGAACATCCGCTCGTGCACGTCGTGTCCATGCCTGGCTGCCTGAAGGACGGCAACCTCTACTCGTCGGGCGGAGCAAGTGCCGGCATCCCTCTGGCCCTGTCGCTCGTGCGGGAAGACCTTGGAGAAAGTCTTGTGGGAATGATCGCGAAAACGTTGCTGATGCAGCCGGATTCGCGCAATGGGCAAAGCGCGCGAGGAACGCCATGATCAACGCGAATCTGATTCACAAGGCACTCGCGAATCCGCTTCGGCGCGACATCCTGGCGTGGTTGAAGGCTCCAATGGTGGCCTTTCCTGAGGGCTATGTCGATCTTGGGCGCGGCGTGCCCGCGCAGGCAATACAGGCACGCAGCGGCCTCTCGCAGTCGACCGTATCGGCACACATTGCCGTACTGGTGGAGGCGGGACTTCTCGTTTCGACGCGAGTCGGCCAATGGATGTTTCTTTCTCGCAACGAAGAAGTGATACGTACGTTCTCCGAACAGATTTGCCTGCATTTATAGACGAATCGCGCGTGCCATGGCCGCGCGCCACTGCGCCCAACTTATTCCCGTGAGTCACAACTGTTTGTCCGCGTCTTGTATGCAAAGCGGGGCCACGGGTGCGTACATTAATCAAGCCACATCGCCGGCCATTGAAGCAGTGTGGAGCGCCGGTCACCGGCGCTCTTTCCCGTCACCATAATCGAGGATAAGCAACATGCCGATCGTCACAATTCAGGTCACACGCGAAGGTACACGGCCCGGAGCGGATTCCGTCACATCGGAAGAAAAGGCCCAGCTCATCAAGGGTGTGAGCCAACTATTGCTCGACGTACTGAACAAACCGTTGGAGGCCACCTTCGTGGTCATCGAAGAAGTGCCGACGGAAAACTGGGGATGGGGTGGCTTGCCTACCGACGTCTATCGGAAACAGAAGGGACTCAAGTAAGCAACTATTGCGGGAGACGGGCGCCGCGCGCAGGCCCTGCTTCGCGCAGATCGCGGCGAAACGCGCCCGGGCTCGCACCCGTCCATTTACGAAAGGCGCGATGAAACGCGCTCGGCTCCGTGAAGCCCAGCTCGATGGCAATCTCGGCCACGCTGAGGCTGCCCTCGCGCAGCAATGACTGGGCACGCGCGCTTCGCATCTCGTCCTTGATGGCGGCAAAGCTCTGTCCTTCGCTGCGCAGGCGGCGGCGCAACGTTGCCGGTGTCGTGCACAACTGCCGGGCCAGTGTGTCGAAGTCCGGCCAGCTTGCGGCGGGCACCGTCTTCAACTGGCTGCGGATTTTCGCCACCCATCCGGCGTCGTGACGATAGCGCACGAGCAAATTGCCGGGGGCCCCGCGCAGGAAGACCTTCAGCGCCTGTTCGGAGCGGATCGTGGGCAGATCGAGCCAGGCGGCATCGAAGGCGATGCGGCACTGCGGCTGGTCGAAATGAACCGGCACGCCAAAGAACTGCTGGTAATCGGCGCGCTGCTCGGGGCACGGGCAAGCGAAATCGACGCGTTGCAGCGCGATGCGCCGGCCCGTCAACCAGCAGGCCAGGCCCAGCACGATCAGCGAGTACGTCCGGTATGCGAAGGCCGGGTAAAAAGCCGACGCGCCAGTCAGCACGATCTGCGCCTGGCCGTCCGCGACGATCAGTTCGCCATTTGGCTCGTCCAGCACCACGCGCAGGAATCGCAGCGCACGGCGCAACGCCCTGGCGAGCGTGCCCGCGTGCAGCACCGCGTGACACAGCAGCGCGAAACTACCCTGCCGCATCGGGTGCGCGGACAAGCCGAAGAATTCGTCGTCGGTCGCTTTGGCGATCGCGAGCCAGAGCCGGCCGTATTCCTGCGCGGTCACGCCCTCGCGCACCTCGGCAGGCAGCCCCGCCGCCTGCAATACCGGCTCCGGCGCGAACCCTTGCCGGCGCAGGCAGGCCAGCGCGTCCTCCACAAAACCCGGCGAAATTGTCTGCCGCTCCACGTGAGCGCCTCCTCGTATGGCAAAACCAATCAAAATTCTAGAGTTCCTTTGTCATTGATTGCAATGTTTGAGCTGCCTACCATCGAGGACAAATCCGCCGCGCCCATTCGCATGCAGGCGGACATGCCAACGAGGAGACAGCCATGCCAGCCGGAGCCAACCCCCGGTCGATACCGGCTTACGAAGAGGCCGTAGCCAGGTTCCGCATCGAAACGGAAGCCGCCCATTTGCAAGGCGATCTCGAGCGCGGGCTGAACGCGTGCGTCGAATGCTGCGACCGCCATGCAGCCGACGATGCAACGGCGCTCGACTGGTTCGACGTCAACGGCCAGCATCACCGCTACAGCTTCGCGCAGATGCGCGCGCTTTCGGCGCGCGTCGCCCACCTGCTGGTCGCGCAAGGCGTGAAACCCGGCGACGTGGTGGCCGGCCTGCTGCCGCGCACGCCCGAGCTCGTCGCGACGATACTCGGCACTTGGCGCGCGGGAGCGGTCTATCAACCGCTGTTCACCGCGTTCGGACCCAAGGCGATCGAGCATCGGCTGCGCATGAGCGAGGCGAAGCTCGTCGTCACCAACAGCGCCAACCGCGGCAAGCTCGCCGAGGTCGCCGGCTGCCCGCCAGTGGCCACGGTGCGCGAGCCCGGCCAGCCGCTGGCCGAAGGCGACATCGACTGGCGCGCCGCGCTCGACGCGCAGTCCGAGGCGTTCGAGCCGGTCATGCGCCAGGGCACGGACCTGTTCATGATGATGTCCACGTCGGGCACGACGGGACTGCCCAAGGGCGTGCCGGTGCCGCTGCGGGCCTTGCTGGCGTTCGGCGCCTACATGCGCGACGCCGTCGATCTGCGCCCCGAAGACCGCTTCTGGAACATCGCCGATCCGGGCTGGGCCTATGGGCTCTACTACGCGATCACCGGGCCGCTGCTGCTCGGCCACGCCACCACGCTCTACGAAGGCAGCTTCAGCGTCGAAAGCACCTACGACCTGATCGAGCGCTTCGGCATCACCAGCCTCGCCGGCTCGCCCACCGCGTACCGGCTGCTGATGGCGGCCGGCAGCGACGCCGCCGCGCGCATCAAGGGCAAGCTGCGCGTCGTCAGCAGCGCGGGCGAGCCGCTGAATCCCGAGGTCGTGCGCTGGTTCGACGCGGCACTCGCCGCGCCGATCCGCGACCAGTACGGCCAGACCGAGCTCGGCATGGTGGTGAACAACCATCACGGCCTCGCGCATCCGGTCCAGCCCGGTTCCGCGGGCTTTGCCCTGCCCGGCTACCGCGTCGCCGTGCTCGACGACGCGGACCACGAACTCACCCCGAACCAGCCCGGCCAGCTCGCGATCGACATCGCCCGCTCGCCGCTGCTCTGGTTCACGGGCTACTGGCGTCAGGACACGCCAGCCATCGCGGGCGGCTACTACCGCACGGGCGACAACGTCGAACTGGAGCCCGACGGCAGCATCAGCTTCATCGGCCGCGCGGACGACGTCATCACGTCATCGGGTTACCGCATCGGCCCATTCGACGTGGAAAGCGCGCTGATCGAGCATCCGGCCGTGTGCGAGGCGGCGGTCGTGGGCGTGCCCGATCCCGAGCGCACCGAGATCGTCAAGGCTTTCGTGGTGCTCTCGCCAGCTCGCGAAGCCAGCCCCGCGCTGGCCGAGGAACTGTGCCAGCACGTCAAGCGGCGGCTCTCCGCGCACGCCTATCCGCGCGCGATCGAGTTCGTCGAGGCATTGCCAAAAACGCCGAGCGGCAAGATCCAGCGCTTCATGCTGCGCAAGATGGAAGCCGAAAAGGCGTCGAATAGAACGAATACATCGAATACTTGAACGGGTACAGCGAATGAATATCACCAATCGAGTCTTTGTCATCACCGGCGCCGGTTCGGGCCTCGGCGCCGCCGTGGCGCGCATGGTCGTGGCGCAGCAAGGCAAGGCCGTGCTGCTCGACGTCAACGCCGAAGCGGGCGCCGCGCTCGCGCGCGAGCTGGGCCCCTCGGCCCGCTTCCAGGCCGCCGACGTCACCAGCGAAACCGACGGGCAAGCCGCCATCGCCGCCGCGCTCGACGCGTTCGGGCGCATCGACGGCCTCGTCAACTGCGCGGGCGTCGCGCCCGGCGAGAAAGTGATCGGCCGCGAAGGACCGCATCGCCTCGCGAGCTTCGCGCGCGCGGTCTCGATCAACCTGATCGGCACCTTCAACATGATCCGGCTCGCAGCCGAAGCCATGCAGAAGCAGGACGCCGATGCCGAGGGCGAGCGCGGCGTGATCATCAACACCGCGTCTGTCGCCGCGTTCGATGGGCAGATCGGCCAGGCCGCGTACGCGGCTTCGAAGAGCGGCGTAGTCGGGCTCACGTTGCCGGTGGCGCGCGAGCTTGCGCGCTTCGGCATCCGCGTCGTGACCATCGCGCCGGGGATCTTCGCCACGCCGATGATGTCGGCGATGCCGCAGGACGTGCAGGATTCGCTCGGCAAGAGCGTGCCGTTTCCGTCGCGTCTCGGGCGGCCCGAGGAATTCGCGGCGCTGGTGCGTCATATCGCCGAGAACACGATGTTGAACGGCGAAGTGATTCGCCTCGATGGCGCGCTGCGCATGGCGCCGCGTTGAGCGCGCCGACGCAGGGAAAAACCGCGGAAACTGGGCAAACAGGAGGAACAGGAACCATGACGACATACGATCCGATAGTCATCGTTGGGGCGGCGCGCACGCCGATGGGCGGCTTTCAGGGCGACCTGGCCGCAGTGAGCGCGAGCGAACTGGGCGCCGTGTCGATTCGCGCCGCGCTCGAGCGCGCCGGCGTGGCGGCGGAGCAGATCGACGAGGTCCTCTTCGGCTGCGTGCTGCCGGCGGGCCAGGGTCAGGCGCCGGCGCGGCAAGCGGCGCTGAAGGCGGGGCTGCCGTTCCCGGCGGGCGCCACGACGATCAACAAGATGTGCGGCTCGGGCATGAAGGCCGCGATGCTGGCGCACGATCTGCTGCTCGCGGGCGCGGGCAACGTGATGGTCGCGGGCGGCATGGAGAGCATGACGCAGGCCCCGTATCTGCTGCCCAAGGCGCGCGGCGGCATGCGCATGGGTCACGGCCAGGTGCTCGACCACATGTTCCTCGACGGGCTCGAGGATGCCTATGACAAAGGCCGGCTGATGGGCACCTTCGCCGAGGATTGCGCGCAGGCATTCCAGTTCACGCGCGAGTCCCAGGACGCATTCGCGATCGCTTCGCTCACGCGCGCGCAACACGCGATTGCGAGCGGTGGCTTCAAGGACGAGATCGCGCCTGTCACCGTGCGCGCGGGCAAAACCGAAACGCTGGCCGCCATCGACGAACAGCCCGGCAAGGCCAGGCTCGACAAGATCGCGACGCTCAAGCCGGCGTTCCGCGAGGGCGGCACGGTCACGGCGGCGAATTCGTCGTCGATTTCGGACGGCGCGGCGGCGCTCGTGCTGATGCGCCGCTCGGAGGCCGAGCGGCGCGGCCTGAAGCCGATGGCCGTGATCGTCGGGCACGCGACCCATGCCGACAAGCCGAGCCTCTTTCCCACCGCCCCGATCGGCGCGATGCGCAAGCTCGCGGAGAAGACCGGCTGGACCCTGCGCGACGTCGACCTCTTCGAGATCAACGAAGCGTTCGCGGTGGTCGCGATGGCGGCCATGCGCGAGCTCGACCTGCCGCACGAGAAAGTCAACGTGAATGGCGGCGCATGCGCGCTCGGGCATCCGATCGGCGCTTCGGGCGCACGCATCATCGTGACGCTGATACACGCATTGCATGCGCGCGGGCTCAAACGCGGCATGGCGAGCCTCTGTATCGGCGGTGGCGAAGCCACTGCCCTCGCGATCGAAGCGGTTTGAGCGGGTTCGCATCACATGTGTCGTGATCGCCACGTTGCGATCCCAGAGCTTGTCGAGGAAGATCGGCGCGCTCGCGCCATGCACGCCGATGTTCGCAATCGTGCCGACCGGAGCCGCCTGCGGTATGACCAGGAATTACGGCGTGCTAGTCTGAACTCATTGCGACGCGCACAGCGTGGCCGAACGCGGCACGCTGTGCGACGGCGTGAATCAGGCGCCGGGGCTGCTTCGAAAAGGCGGACGTGTGAAACGCGCCCGCTCGCGAGGCCGTGCCCCGGGCGTGCGCGCACCATGCTTGCGCGCACGCGCTTTTCACCGGTGGCGCGGGCAGCCAACGCCGCACCTGTCCCTCGAGGTCCACGATGTGGTACGCCCTGGTCGAACAACAGCGTCAATGGCTGCGCGCGTGGCGCGCGGCGGCGCAGTACACGGGCCATGCTTGCGCGGCATGGCCCGCGTCAACGCTGGCCTGCGCCGCGGCGTCCTGCTACGCCGACCTGTACGAACCGCTGCTCGGCCTCGCGTCCGAGCCGCCGCCGTTCGCACTTGAGGCCATCGCGCTCGATGGGCGCCGCTGCAAAGTCGAGGAACGCGTTTTCGCGCATACGCCGTTCTGCGACCTGCGCCGCTTTTCCCGCCCCAACGCCACGCGCGCTGTGTTGCTGTGCACGCCGCTTGCCGGCCATGCGGCCGTGATGATGCGCGAGACGGTCGAGGCGCTGCTCGCCGACGGCGACGTCTATCTCACGGACTGGATCAACGCGCGCGAGGTGCCGCTCGACGCGGGGCGCTTTGGCCTCGACGAATATGTGGCGATGCTCGACGGCTTCATCGCTTCGCTCGCGCAGGACGGCCGGCCGCTGCACATCGTGGCCGTCTGCCAGTCCACGTTTCCCGCGCTCGGGGCGCTCGCGCTGCGCGCGCAGCGCTCGCTCGCGCCGCCCGCGAGCGTCACGCTGATCGGCGGCCCGCTCGATGCACGCGTCAATCCGAGCACGCTCGGTCTCGCCGCCGCAACGCATTCGCTCGACTGGTGCCGCCGCCATCTGATCGACACCGTGCCGCCCGGCTTCGCGGGGCATGGCCGGCGGGTGTTTCCGACCTGGCTGCAGCAGGCCGAGATCGCGATCGTCTACCCGCATCGCTACGTGTCGCTGATCGAGCGCTACGCGCAAGCGAACTCGCGCGGCGACGCCAACGCGCTCGCCGCTGCGCGCCGCGCATTGCTCGAGTACACCGCGCTGCTCGACATGCCCGGCGAGTACTTCCTCGACACCGTGGATATCGTGTTCCAGCGCGCCCTGCTCGCGAACGGCACTTGGCGCGTAGGGGCATTGAGCGGAGCAAGCGGCAGCGGCACGCTCGTCGAGCCGGCTGCGCTGCGCGATAGCGTGCTGCTGACCGTGGAAGGCACGCGCGATGCCGTCACCGGCGCCGGACAGACGCATGCGGCTCAGGAGATGTGCAGCGGCATCGCGGCGGAAGGACGGCAGCGCCTCGACGTGGACGACTGCGATCATTACGGCCTGTTTACGGGCGAGCGCTGGCGCGACGACGTGCATCCCGTGTTGCAGGCGACGTTCGCCCTGGGCGAAGCTGGCCGCACACGCAGTTCGAGCCGGTCACGCGGGGCGAGCGGGCGCGCCGCCCGCGCTCACGTTTCAAGTACGTAATCGCCCGGCGCCGCGCCGAGCCCCGCCTCCGGCTCGCACACCTCAGCTCATCGCCGCAATGATCGTGTGGAAGTCCTTGCGCGGGATCGCCGGCCAGACCTCGGAGTGGGACCGCCCCAAGGTTCGCATCAAGGCTGACACGCGCATCGCTGTCTGCAGGTCGGGAGCCGAAAATATATCGAGGAAATCGTATTGTCCGAGCATTGCATAGCTGTGCTTCCATTCGACGCCGGGGCACGCGCGCGCGATCCGCTCGAGCGCACGTTCCTCGTGGGCCTCCGCGTTCGCGGGAGACCGGAGCGCCTCCGGCGAAAGGCGTGTCATCAGAATGAACTCGGGCATGATCGTTTCTCGACAGGAAAGGGCCACAGATCGCCGCATGAGGCACAACCCACGGAAAGGAAGGCCGGTGCGGCGGCGCGCAAGTCAAGCGTAGGTGACGCAAATACGCGATTCAAGCGGCGCGTGACCTCGATCCACTGAGCCCCCTCATTCCCGCAAGGCATGGCGTGCGTCCGCCTTTGCTACACCGTCAAGCCCTGTGGCTTGCCTCCGCTCGATTTGATATACCGCTCTCCCGGCACATACTCGCGGAACACGCCGCATTGCCAGGGGCCGGCGTATCCGCTTTCGGCAATCGCCGCGCGAAGCGCGTCATGAATGACCTGCGCCATCGCCTCCTCCATCTCAGGCCGGCGCGCTACGGTGGTCCTCATCGTGGCGATCACGAACTGTTCGTCCGCGTCCCCCCCGGACAAGGCCGCGTCCAGCACCACGACGCGACTCCTGATCGCCGCAACCGGCGCGTAGCCCCGCTCGTGAAAGCGGTCGTGGATCGTGCGCAGCAAAGCGGGAAAATCGACTGCATTGGCCATGGCCTTCGTTGCCTCGAATACGATATGCGGCATGGCACCTCCTTGATTCGTTATCCTCTATATATCACGGGCCGCTCACCGGCTTTTCGGTCCGTGCCTCAGGCCCGCGCTTCCTCGCAGGCTGCCCCGGACGCAGCGGTGTTCGACGGCCTGACGAGTGTCCACAAGAGCGTCGCGCCAATCAGGTCGCCCAGCCCAAGCGCCACAAAGAACGGCGTGTAGCCTATCCGGCTCACGAACCAGCCCATGGTCATCGTGAAGCAGAAATTGCCGATCCCGGCCACTAACGAAGCGAGCCCCGTGACGGTGCCGACTTCGCGGCGGGGAAACAGGTCGGCCGACATCGAGATCACCGTAATCGACAGCGTCTGGTGCGCGAAGCCGCCGAGGCACAGCAGGGCGACCGCCGTCGCCGGATTGCTCACGAGCCCTACTCCAGTCATGCCGATCATCAGGACGGCAGCCATCGAGAAGACCATGCGCTTGCCGTTGACAATGGGAATGTCGAAGCGGCGCTTGAACCATGCCGAAAGCGGACCGCCGACCATGCACCCCAGATCGGCGGCGACGAAAGGCAGCCATGCCGTCAGCGCAATCGCCTTCAGGTCGAAGCCGCGCGCCTGGTAGAGGTAGAGCGGCATCCAGTAGACGAGCGTGCTCCACACCGGGTCGGCGAAGGAACGCGGCAGCGCGATGCCCCAGAAGTTGCGCTGCCGGAGTATCTCGAGCACCTTCGGCGCCGGTCCGTCGGCCATGCTCCGGCCCGGTTCCTGAGTGACGCCGATGTAGGCCGCCTCGGCCTGCGACAGTGCCTTGTGGCGGTTGGGATGGCGGTAGAGCGCGAGCCACAGGAGGGCCCACACGAGTCCGATGCAGCCCACGATCATGAACGCCGTCTGCCAGCTGTAGTGCAGGATCGACCAGGCGATCAGCGGCGGCGCGAGGATCGCGCCCGTCGAGGTGCCGAGATTGAAGACCCCGGCGGCCGTTCCGCGCTCGTGGGGCGGAAACCAGTAGGCCGCCGCCCGCATGCCGCCGGGAATGAAGGACGCCTCCACGAGGCCCAGCAGGCCGCGCAGCACGAACAGGCCAACCCAGCCCTGCACGAAGCCATGGGCCATGCAGATGAACGACCATGCCACCCCGCACAGCAGAAAACCCATCCGCAGGCCGATGCGGTCCATCAGGTAGCCCGTGAGAGGCGCGCCGATGGGGTACATCACGAGGAACGCCCCCGTAATCCAGCCATACTCGTGCGTGGAAATATGCAGGTGTTGCAGCACGGTCGGGGCGGCCACGCTCAACGAACTCCGCGCGAGGTAGTTGGTGATCGTGCCGAGCGTCAGCAGACCGATCATCCACCAGCGCAGCCCTCTTACCTTGATCATCACCTTGTCTCCTTGTGTGTCTGCTTTTTTGCGTAGTTATCGCTTCGATCTCATGCCGCCTCAGACAAAGAGCGCGCGAACCACGGGTTGCGGGTCGAGCGCGGCGGCAACGGGCGTGAAGTGCGGATCGAGACGAGCGGCAATCGCGTACAGGCCGGACGCCTCCTCGCGTTGCCACCCTCCCGAATAGCCCTCGACGTGCGCAGCCGCCCGCCGGGCGTCGAAGCGCACCGTGCTGTGCACGAACTCCTCGTGCGCCCGCTCGCCTTTCGCATAGGGTGCCAGCCAGCCCAGCGCGGCGGCAAGGCGCCCCTGAATCTGCGGCGCGCCATACCAGTCCTGCCCGTGCGCCGCCGCCATCGACGCCGCCAGCATCAGCGGTTCGAGGTCGTACACGACATAGTGGATCGCATCGCGCTGGCCAAAGTCATAGGTCAGGCCGCCCGCGTCGATGTTGCGCGCCACGTGGGCGAAAAAGGCTTCGCGCGCGGCCGAAATCAGCGCGGCATCTCCGGCGAGGAACGCGCCGGCCGTCGCGAGCTTGACGCGGTGGCTCTGCCAGTTGTTCAAGCCGGTGCTCGGGTCGCCCACGCGCCGCTCGCCCAGGTAGCCCCGCGCCATCTCGCAGCCAAGTGCGCGTGCCTTTTCGATCGTCGCAGCGGGCAGGCGTGAGCGCACGAAGTCGAAGCCGAATAGCAGATCGACGAGATCCGCCTCGTCGATCGGATTCGAAGACGATACGTAATGGGGTATCCATGCCTCGATATACGTTTCGGCCTTCGCCGCGTAGGCGTCTTCGCCCGTCACGCACCATGCGAGCCCCTGCAGCAAGGTCTGGCGCCAGTCCTCCTGGGCCTGCACGCTCGCGTCGCGGTCCTGCTCGTGCGGCAGCAGGCCCTGGGTGTGCACGACGGCGCGCGGATGCGGCACGCGCTCAATGCTGGCATCGGCTTGCGCCCTGAGCGCCGCAGCCAGCGGCGCCGGCACGCGGCGGCGAATCTGGGCGGCGCGTGCCGGCGACGAGAGCACGAAGCTCGCCTGCGCGCCCTGCGCGCGCGCACGGCCAGACGGTGCGAACGCGCCGCAGGCACACAACGCGGCGAGCGCCCCCAGGAAGCGGCGACGCGGCATCCGCTTTTCGGACTCGCGGGCCGTCATGGCGCACCTGCGAATTCGGGTTCGGGCAACCCCGTCGCGCCGGGACACCCGCTCGCGACGCCGCTCACGACCGGGGCTCCATCGGCCCCGCCAGCACGAACGGTCCGCCCTGGTAGCGCTGCGTCGGGTCGTCGAAGTCGGGGTCCGGCGCACCGGGTGGGAACTGCGGCTCGAACTCCAGCGAACTGTCCTGCGGCCGGAAACCCAGGAACGCCGCCTTCGTGTTGTCCACCCATTTGATCCGGTTATCCGACACGCCATACACGATCGCGTGCCCCACCCGGTTCGTGAACAGCGCGCAGCGCACCAGCTCGATGAAATCGCGGTAGCTCAGATACGTCACGAGCATGCGCGCATTCCTCGGTGCCTCGAACGACGAGCCGATGCGCAGGCACACCGTCTCCAGCCCGAAGCGGTCGAAGTAGTAGCGCGACAGCGCCTCGCCGAAGCATTTCGTCACGCCGTACAGGCAGTCGGGGCGCAGCGGCGCCTCCACGTCCAGCACCGAGGTCACCGGATGGAAACCCACCGCGTGATTGGAGCTGGCGTAGATCACGCGCCGCACGCCGTGATGCCGCGCGGCCGAGTAGAGGTTGTAGAGACCGCGGATGTTGCTCTCGAGCAGCGCGTCGAACGGCGCCTCCACCGAAATGCCGCCCAGGTGGATGACGGCATCCACGCCTTCGAGCAGCGCGTGCACCGCGGCGCGGTCCGCCAGATCGACCACGGCGGCTTCCTCGTGAGGCGCCAGCTCGCCCAGCGGCGCGATATCGCTCACGCGCACGACGTCGGCCCATGCGGCCAGTGCGCCGCGCAGCTGACGCCCGAGATTGCCTGCCGCCCCGGTCAGCAGCAGCCGTCGAAACGGCCGCACGGACGAAGCGGGCTTGCTGTTGATATCGCTCATGCTGATTCTTTGCGGGAGTGGGAAGAGTCGGAACGGCCCTGCTTCAGCGCAGACTCGCTGCCGCTGCGCAGGATGCCGATGTCGGTCGCCAGGGCGACGTAGTCGAAGCCGTCGCGCAGGTACGCCGCCGACAACAGCGGATCGGTCATCAGGATGCCGATCGGTTTGCCGCAGCGATGGGCCCGGCCGAGTGCGTCGACAATGGCCGCCTGCACATCGGGATGCCGAAAGTCGCCGAGATGACCGAGCGCGGCGGCAAGATCGGACGGCCCGATGAACAAGCCGTCCACGCCGTCCACGGCCGCGATCGCCTCCAGATTGGCCAGCGCCTGCGCGGTTTCCAGTTGCACGAGCAGACAGACCTCGTCGTTGGCGCCGTGCAGATAGTCCGAGTCGCGGCCATAACGGTTGGCGCGCGTCGCCGCCGACACGCCGCGTATGCCGGCCGGCGGATAACGCATCGCCGATGCCGCCCGCCGTGCTTCGTCCGGCGTGTTGACCATCGGCACCAGCAGCGTCTGGGCGCCGATGTCGAGCAGCCGCTTGATCAGGACCGGATCGTTCGTGGCGGGCCGCACGACCGCGCTCATGAGCGATTGCGCGGCGCTGCGCAACTGCTCCTGCACCATCGGCACTTCGTTGGCGGCATGCTCCGTGTCGATCATGATCCAGTCATAGTCCGACTGGGTCAGCACTTCCACGACGTTACCCGATGCGAGCATGCTCCAGATACCGAGCTGCTGACTGCGGGCAATCAACCGTCTCTTGAACAGGTTGCGCTGCATAACTGGCTCCCTTGCAGGATCAAAAATTGTGGCGGACGCCGAAGGCCTCGCGGGTTGCCGTCGGCCTCAGACTGCGGTGCGCAGTTGCGCAAGCAGACCGCCGTCGACGGGCAATACGTGTCCTGTGATGAACGATGCGCAGTCCGAGGCGAGGAACAGCACCGGACCCGCGGCTTCATCGGGTGTACCGTGCCGCGGCAGAGGCAAGCCGCGCGCAGCAGCCGGATCGACCGCCCTCGTATGCGAGTGCGGAATCTGTGCAGGGGCGATCGCGTTCACGCGGATCCCGTAGTGTCCGAAATCGGTCGCGAGGCATCGGGTAAGCGCATCGATACCGCCCTTGCTCACGTCGTAAATGGCATTGTTGCGATGCGCACGCTGGGCGCCGGGCGACGACACGTTTACGATCACGCCCTTGTGCTCGCGCGCCACCCAGCCCCGGATCGCGTCGAGGCTTAGCGCCCAGGTCGCGCGCAGGTTGACGTCGAGAATCCGGTCGAAGTCGTCCAGGCTCGTTTCGAGCGAAGGCGTCCTGGTCTGGGTCAGTCCGGCGTTGTTGATGAGGATGTCGAGTCCGCCGCGCTGCTCTGCACAGCGAACGATGTCCTGCCGGTGCACGGCATCGGCGAGGTCGCCTGCGACGGTCTCGCACCGCTCGCCCAGCTCCGCCGCCAACGCCTCCAGCGCGTCGGCGCGCCGGCCCGTTGCAATCACATGGGCGCCGGCACGATGAAAGGCTCGGGCGATCTCCACGCCAATGGCGCCGCTTGCGCCCGTCACCACCACGACCTTGTTGCCGAAATTAAATTGAGTCTGCATCGTTGTGCCAGTTGAGTTCGCGTAGGAGCTACACTGATTGGAAAACGTTTTTCATTGGCAACTTTAGGTACTTCGCGCACTAAAGTCAAACGTTTTCCTTCACACTCACTCCAGGGAATACCCGTAAAACGCGGCCGATTCTAGCCAAACGACGGGAAAAACAACGTTTACCTGGCCTCCGCTATTCACTATCATTGGAAACCGTTATCCTTTCACTCAGCCCAAGCGTGTGACTGAAGTTGATGACGAACCCGACCATTGCCTGAATGCGAAACTCCCTCCTGTCGCCGCACCACGATCGAGACGGCATCGTCACGCTCCGGCGCGGCAGCCTCGAAGCCCAACTGCACCCCGCGCTGGGCGCGCGGCTGGGCCGCCTGCGGCGGGCCGACGGCCCGCATGCGCCGTTCGATTACATCGTGCCGCTCGAAGCGCACGGCTTCGACCTGAATCGCTGGCAGCGGGCGGGTTGCTTTCCGATGCTGCCGTTCACGAACAAATTCCCGCGTAATACGCTCGCCTGGACGGACGCGAACGTGTGCGTCGGAGAACCGGACGGTCCCGCCTGGCTGCATGGCTGGGGCCTGCGCTCGGCATGGTCGGTCGAGCGCGTGTCGGACCACCATTGCACCCTCGCGCGTGCGTTTGCCGCGACGCGCGCCTGGCCGTGGACCTGGCGCGCGCATCTGGCCGTCGATCTCGACACCCTTGACGGCATCACGCTGACCCTCGTCGTGGTGAACGAGTCCGAACGCCCCATGCCACTGGGACTGGGCTTTCATCCGTACTTTCCGATCCACGGCGCGGCGCGTGCCACGGTGCAGGCAACGGCGATATGGCGGCCCGACGCCGCCAGCGACGGATTGCCGGCCCGGCACGAACCGCTCGATAGCCCGATTCACCTCGACCTGCAACGCAGCGCATTGCCCGGCGATACCTTCTCGTGGTTCTGCGAAACCGGCGCGGGCGCGCACGCCGTGATCGACTACCCCGAAGCCGGCCGCCGCATCACGCTGACGAGTCCACAGGCGAGCCAACTGGTCATGCATTTCCGGGCGGGCGAGGCGTATCTCTGCCTCGAACCGTGCACCCACCTCGCGGGCACCCTCGATCCGCTTCGCGATGCGGCCATGCCGCACACCCCGGTCGAATTCGCCATGCGCCTGCAGCTCGAATAAGGCCACCGCCCGGCTGCCGTAAAAAATGTTTTCTTGCATCGACTGGCAATCTTATGAAGTAAATCGTTTTTTAGACCCCTCCGCGGCCCCCGCCAGGCTGCTCCGCGCCACCGGCCAACCGCGCGTGCGCCGCGCCCATCCTGGCATCAACACCGTGTCCAGCACGGGTTTTCACTAACCACAAAAGCCAAGAAAACGATTGACTACCACGGACGATAAAACGATCATTGGAAAACGTTTTCCGCCAATGAAGCTGGGTTCCGCTCCAGCTCACGCGAGGCATACGACATCGAGTTGACCACCGGCTCGACGATGCCTTTAACGCGTGAGACGCCACCGCGAGCCATTCCGGGCGAATTCGTCGATAGCACGACCCGTCATTGATTCTTTTCCAACCTACTCAGGAAGAAGCTATATGAAGCTCAAGGCAATCAGGGGATGCCTGTTATGCACGGCAGGCCTTATTTCATCGGGTGCAATGGCTCAGTCAAGCGTCACACTCTATGGACTGCTTGATACCGGCATGGCTTATGTCAACAATCAAGGGGGCAAATCCAATCTGGAGATGGTGCAGGGCGTCAAGAATGGCAACCGGTGGGGATTGACGGGCAACGAAGACCTGGGCGGCGGCTATTCCACGATCTTTACCCTGGAGTCGGGCTTCAACAGCCTGACCGGTGCAGCAGGCGCCTCCAATTACATCTTCAATCGTCAGGCATTCGTCGGACTGAAGAACAGCCACTACGGCACCATCACCGTGGGCCGTCAATACACGCCGTGGTTCTACACGGTGGGCGCGCTGTCCGGCCTCGGAATCGGCACCCCGCTCACCGGCTGGACGGGGGCGCACCCAGGCGATATCGACGCCATGGATACCGGCCTGAGAATCAACAACTCCATCATGTATGAATCGCCCGACATGGCGGGGCTTTCGCTCAGGGCGATGTATGCGCTGGGGGGTATCGCCGGCAACGTCACTTCGGGCAGCGTGTTCAGTGCCGCCTTGATGTACAACCACGGCCCGTTTCAAGGCGCGATCGGTTTCAATGAGCTGAAAAATAGCGGCGTGAATATTACAAACAGCCCGACGCTAGGCAATTATTCGACCAGTGCAATCAACGGCGGATATCTGAGTGCAAATAGCGTCCGGATGTTTGGCGGCTCGGCTCGCTACAACCTCAACAAACTGATTCTTGGCGTGAGTGCGTCCAATGTCGCGTTCCTGCCGGGTGGCCAGTCATTGTTCAAGGACGAAGAGGTATTCAATACCGCAGCGGCGTTCGCGTCATACCAGACAGACTTCTGGGTTCTGGGCGCCGGCTTCGCCTACACGCATGCGAGCGAGGCAAACGGCATTAACGATTCCGCCACCTACAGGCAGTTTTCTATCGGCGAACTCTACTCCCTCTCGAAGCGCACGCGATTCTATGCCGTGCAGGCCTATCAGCTGGCTACCGGGAAGATCTTGTATGCGCCGCCGTCAAGCTCGGCCGTACCTGCAACGCCCATCATCGAAAATGCCGTGGCATCCGTCGGTGACGGCCAGAATGGCACGCCATCCAACGGACCCAAGCAGCTTGTGTTCGCGATTGGCATTCAACACACCTTTTAATACTCCGTCTTCCTCTTCAATTTTGGCGGGCCGTGCGGTACGCACGAGCGCAGGTGCGCGTGGCTACGCGCACCTGCGCTCATGCCTCAATGTTTTGGGAAACTCTTCATGGCAGAAACGGATTCGACCGGTCGCGAACCGGCGGCGCCCTTCAAGGGCAAACGGGCATTCTCGTCGCTCGGATGCGGGCACAACGAGCTACACGAGCTGGTGGCGCTTGCCGCGCGCCACAATATCCCGTGTGCCGAATTGCGCACGCTTGGTGGAACCGCGGACCTGCCTCGCTATCTCGCCGCAAGCTATGGCACTCCCGACCGGCTGGCCCGCTTCATGGCATCGGCGCCCTTGCGCGTCGTGAGCCTCGGCACTTCATTGCGCCTCGTCGGCAACACCGCGGAAAGCCGCAACGCCCTGCTGCAGTACGTCCCCTGGGCTGAGGCTTGCGGCGCGTCGACGCTACGTGTATTCGACGGCGGCACCACCGGCGATCGGGAAGAGATCGCGCAGGCGCGTGCGACGCTGGACTGGTGGCGCGAACGGCGCGACGGCGAAGGCTGGCAGGTCGATCTCGCGATCGAGACGCACGACGCTTTTGCCAACGAGGCACCGCTGCTGCGCCTCATTGAAGCCCTTCCCGATTGCCAGATCCTGTGGGATGCCCACCACACATGGCGCAAAGGGGGTGCCCACCCTGTCGATACCTGGCGGCTGATCCGCGAGCGGGTGCGCCACATTCACGTCAAGGACAGCGTCGGCGACCGGGAGGTCCCGGCCGGATATCGCTACGTTCTCCCAGGCGATGGCCAGTTTCCGATGCGCGAGCTCATGCAGGCGCTGTGCACGGACGGGTACGACGGCGTGCTGAGCCTCGAATGGGAACGCCATTGGCATCCGCAACTGCCGACTCTCGAAGAAGCGCTGAATGCAGCGCGACGACACGCGTGGTGGTAGGCGCCTCTGCTTGAAGCGCGTACTCGATAGTGGGTTTTCCGCACCGCATTGCCCAGTCGATCCGGGCGTGCGCGTCGATCACTAAAGGAAGCGGCCGGCATCGACGGCCATCCTTATAGATTATTCCGTAGGCGGACGCTTGTCGCTCCGGCCCACGGGCACGGAGACAATTCAAGTGAACTTCAATACAGCCGTAGTGGTGGGTTATTTTGTTTTGATCGGGATAATCAACTTTTCTTTCAGGCGCATGGCGTCCAAATCCAGCACAGACTACTTCCGCGGTGGTGGACGCATGCTCTGGTGGATGGTCGGAAGCTCGGCCTTCATGATCCAGTTTTCCGCATGGACGTTCACCGGGGCGGCCGGCGAGGCTTTCAGAAATGGCTTCCCCGCAGTTTATGTGTTCATCGGCAACGTGCTTGCGTTCCTGTTCGCCTGGGCGTTCTTCGCGAAGAAGTTTCGGCAGATGCGCGTCGATACCCCGACCGAAGCCGTACGCCGTCGTTTCGGCGAATCGTCGGAGCTGTTCTTCACATGGGCCATCATTCCGTTGTCGATCATTCAGGGCGGCGTGTGGCTCAATAGCTTGTCGGTCTTTTTCAGTGCCGTGATGGGCATCAAGCTGGGCACGACGCTGTGGATCACCGGACTCGCCGTCCTGTCCTTCTCGATGATCGGGGGCGCATGGGGCGTGGCGGCATCCGATTTCGTCCAGTCGATGGTGGTCGCCGTCATGTCCGTAGCCTGCGCGGCCGTTGCGCTGTTCAAGGTCGGCGGTGTCAGCGAAATCGTGCACAGGTTTCCGGGGAACTTCTTTTATGGCCCGGACACGCAATCTCCCATGTTGCTCACGGGCCTGTTTCTGTTTCTGATCGTCAAGCAGTTGCTGACCATCAACAACATGAAAGACTCGTATCGCTTTCTCGGGGCCAAGGATTCGTTCGACGCCAAGAAGGGCGCCCTGTTCGCATTCCTGCTGATGCTCGCGGGGGCAATGATCTGGATGATCCCGCCGTGGGCCTCGGCCATCCTCTTTCCGGACGCGGGTGTTGCCCACTCGGCACAACTCGGGAAAAAGGCCAGCGACGCGGTCTATCTGGTGTTCGCCGAGCGCGCGATGCCGCTGGGTACGGTGGGCTTGCTCATGGCGGGCCTCTTTTCCGCGACGATGGCGGCCGCCGATGGTGCGCTCAATCACAATGCCGGCATTTTCGTGCGGAGTTTCTATCAGCCGGTTATCCGTCGCGGCAAACAGGTCAGCGATCGCGAGGCACTCGTCGCGGGCAAGATCGTCAACGCGACCAATGGTCTGCTGATCATTCTCACCGCGCAGTTCTATTCGCAGCTCAACCAGATGAGCCTGTTCGATCTGATGATGCGCGTCAGCACGCTCGCACAGGTGCCGATCCTGGTGCCGCTGTTTCTCGGTGCGTTGATCCGCAAGGTGCCGGACTGGGCGTCCTGGGCCACGGTGGTATTCGGCCTCGTGGTGTCGTATTTCGTCAGCAATGTGGTGACGGCCCATGAGATCGCCGGCTATTTCCACATTGCACTGAGCGCCAGCGATCTGTCCAATGCGAATACGGTTCTGGCGATTGCCGCGCATGTATTCCTGACCGGCGGGTTCTTCTGTCTCACCATGCTGTTCTATCGGGAGCCGGAACCGAAGCGCCGCGAGCAACTGGACAGCTTCTACCACGATTTCGCGAAGGAAGTGGTGAGTGACGCATCGCAGTCGGAATTCGATCGCCTGCAGCGCCACAAGCTCGGCCGGATCACGCTGATGATGGGCGCGGGACTGTTCGCGATGCTGGCCATTCCGAATCCGCTGTGGGGGCGTCTGCTGTTCCTGTGCTGCGCACTGGCGATTCTTGCGCTGGGCGCACTGATGTGTCGCAGCGCGAATCCGGTGGCCGTGCCAGGCAACGAGCTGCAATCGTCCTGACACGACCTTGAACCCCATGCGCCAGCCGGCCAGTGTGCCGGCTGCGCTGAAACCGGGAGACTGACTGATGAACCCATTCATGGGTGACAACTTCCTCTTGTCCAGCGACTGCGCGCGCAAGCTTTACCACGAGTACGCCAGGCCGGAACCCATCTTTGACTATCACTGCCACCTGAGCGTCAAGGAGATTGCTGACGATCGCCGCTTCAACAACATCACCGAAATCTGGCTCAAGGGCGACCATTACAAATGGCGCGCGATGCGGGCACTGGGCAATGACGAGCGGTACATCACGGGTGACGCAAGCGATCGCGAGAAATTCGATGTCTGGGCCGACGATCTGCCGAGCTGCCTGGGCAACCCGCTTTATCACTGGTCGCATCTCGAGTTGCGCGCCGGATTCGGCATCGACGATCCCATCAGCGGCGGGACTGCTGACCGGATCTGGAATGAAACCAGCCGGCAATTGCGTCAGCCCGGGATGAGCGCGCGCGGGCTGCTGCGCAAGTTCAATGTCCGCCTGGTTGGCTCGACTGACGACCCGACCGATACGCTCGAGTTTCATGCGCAAATTGCGCGCGATCCGTCGATGGACGATATCGCGGTGCGTCCAAACTGGCGCGCCGACAACCTCGTCAAGATCGAGGCCGACGGCTTCGCTGCGTATATCGACAAGCTGGCGCGCGCCAGCGAGACCGCGATAGGCGATTTCCAGTCTCTGAAGGTGGCGCTGCTCAGGCGACTGGATCACTTTTGTGCGCATGGATGCATTGCCGCCGATCACGGTATCCCGGTGTTGCGCTTTGCGCCGCTCGCTTCCGGATCGGCACTCGATCAGATTGTCCAGAAGCGTCTGTCCGGCCAACGCCTGAGCGAAGAGGACATCGCGCAGTATGCGACTGCCATCCAGGTGTGGCTGGCGGGGCAATATGCCGAGCGGGGCTGGGCGATGCAGTTGCACATTGGTGCGCAACTCAACAACAACACGGCCATGCTGAACCAGATCGGCCCGAATGCCGGGTTCGATGCGATTCGCGATCGCCCTATATCTGAAGCCCTCGCCGGTCTCCTCGACGCGATGAACTCGAACAGCGGTCTGCCTAAGTTGGTTATCCATACCATCAATCCGAGCCAGAACGAGGTCGTCGCGACGTTATGCGCCTGCTTTCAGGGCGGCAACACGCGAGGCAAGATCCAGTTTGGGGCCGCCTGGTGGTTCAACGATCAGCTCGATGGCATGCGTCGCCAACTGACACAGCTTTCGCAGTTGGGAATACTTGGCACGTTTGTCGGGATGATCACCGATTCGCGCAGCCTGCTCTCGTACTCGCGTCACGAATACTTCCGGCGCCTGCTCTGCGATATGGTGGGCACCTGGATGGAAAATGGCGAGGTTCCGCAGGACTACGGCCTAGTTGGGGAGATGATTCGCAAGATTTGCTACCGCAACGCGGCTGAGTTTTTCTCGGTATAGCCGGCCGATGAACCCGCCCGAAAACGACTTCCGAATATCCGCGCTCGTCATATCGGTCGCGTTGTTCATGCAGAACATCGACGGGACGATCGTCACGATCGCCATCCCGTCGATCGCGCGAGATCTCGGCATCAGTGCAATTCATCTAAGCAGCGTGATCATCGCGTATCTCGTTGCGCTGACCGTGTTCACGCCGATAAGCGGATGGGTTGCAGACCGATTCGGCGCAAAACGCGTCTTTCTATGGGCGATCGTCACGTTCACGCTGGCATCTGCTGGCTGTGCATTGATCCGTGGCTTGCCTGAGCTGATCTCGTTCCGGATTCTCCAGGGGGCGGGAGGCGCGATGATGGTTCCAGTCGGGCGACTGATCCTGTTTCGCGGCATCGATCGCGAGAACATGCTGTCGGCGTCGACATGGTTGACGATGCCCGCCCTGCTCGGCCCCATCCTCGGGCCGCCATTGGGTGGCTTCTTGACCAGTGAGTGGTCGTGGCGCTGGACGTTCTGGATCAATCTGCCGATCGGAATCCTCGGCCTCGTTTGCGCATGGCGTTTTCTTCCAGAGACGCAATGCATGCCGTCGAAACGACTCGACTTGACAGGCAGCGTGCTGGTCGCTGCTGCGCTGGCCATATCCATGATCGGGTTCGATTCGGTTGACCGGGGTGCGACGCATCCGGTCATGCCCATTCTCGTGCTGTCGCTTGGTGCGGGCCTGTGCTGGCTCGCCTGGCGGCATTGCAGGCGCACGCCAGATCCTGCGGTGGATTTTTCCCTTCTGGATATTCCCACCTTCAAGGTCGCCTCGATCGCGGGGGGATGCTTTATCGCGGCGTCGGATGCGATGTTGTTTCTCGTTCCGCTCATGCTGCAAGTCGCGTTCGGATACAGCGTCCTGAGCAGCAGCATGATGACGTTTGCGAGCTCGATTGGATCGTTCTGCATGCGGCCGATGGCGGCCTTTGCACTCAGGCGCTATCCGGTGCGCAGTGTCCTGACAACGGCAAGCTGTGCGTTCGCGGTCGTGCTCAGCCTGTGCGCCCTGATGTCGAAGGACTGGTCGCGCGTGGGCATCTTCTTTCTGCTGCTGATGGGCGGCGTGTCGCGGTCGCTCAATTTCGCGACCACGGGCGCCATTGCCTTTGCCGATGTGCCTGAATCGAAGATGTCGGCTGCGACTTCGTTCCAGGGAACCTCGCAGAAGTTCATGAAGGCGTTCGGCGTGGCATCGGTCGCGGCAACCGTGCAGATCGTGTCGATGCTCCACGGCGATCCGCACCCGGATCAACGCGATATCGCCCTGGGTTTCGTCGCAACAGTGGTCATGGTCATGCTGACTTGCCCGATGTTCGCGCAGCTGTCGCGAGAGGACGGATCCGGTGTGACGAGCCAGATGGAATGAATTTACTTCGCGACGCCTTTGAACTATTATTTTGGAAAACGATTTCCTTCCCACATTGTCCGCAGCGCGCGACACCTCTGACACTCCCGGTCCACTCACTCACAGGAGCAGCCCAACATGGCAAACATCGGTTTCATCGGCCTCGGCATCATGGGCGCGCACATGGCGCGCAACCTCATCAAAGGCGGGCACACGCTGTTCGTGAATGGCGCGTATACGGTTCCCGACGATCTGCGCGCGAGCGCGACCGTCGTCGAGAGCTCGGCCGCGGTCGCGCGCGCCGCCGACGTGATCATCTCGATGGTCCCGGACACACCGGACGTCCGCAACGTGCTGTTCGCGGACGATGGCGTCGCGAAGGGCCTCACCGCCAACAAGCTCGTGATCGACATGAGTTCGATCTCGCCGCTCGACACGCAGGCATTCGCGAAGGACATCAACAAGCTCGGCTGCGACTACCTGGACGCACCGGTGTCCGGCGGTGAAGTCGGTGCGCGCGAGGCAACGCTGACGATCATGGTCGGCGGCCCGGAAAGCGCGTTCGAGCGCGCGAAGCCGCTGTTCGAGCTGATGGGCAAGAACATCACACTCATCGGCGACAACGGCGCGGGCCAGACCTGCAAGGTCGCGAACCAGATCATCGTCGCGTTGAATATCGAGGCGGTCGCGGAAGCGCTGCTGTTCGCGTCGCGCTCGGGCGCCGATCCGGAGCGCGTGCGCCGCGCGCTGATGGGCGGCTTTGCGGCATCGCGGATCCTCGAAGTGCACGGCGAGCGGATGACGAAACGCACCTTCGACCCGGGCTTTCGCATCGAGCTGCATCAGAAGGACCTGAATCTCGCGCTCGACGGCGCGCGCAAGCTCGGCCTCGCGCTGCCTCACACCGCGAGCGCACAGCAACTGTTCAGCGTCTGCGCCGCGCACGGCGGCAAGACGTGGGATCACTCGGGCCTCGTGCGCGCGCTCGAAATCATGTCGAACGCGACGCTCGCCTGACGCGACACGGCGCAATCAGGTTCTTTGACAAGGAAAAGTCCAATGAAAATCGCTCGGGTGCGCGTCACGCCGGTGGCGGTTTGCAACCCGCCACTGCTGAACAGCGGCGGGTTGCACAGTCCTTACACCGTCCGGTCGATCATCGAGGTCGAGGCAGACAACGGCCTCGTCGGTCTCGGCGAGACCTTTGCCGACCGGATGGTGCTCGACCGCCTGAATTCGGTCCAGGAAAGTCTGGTGGGATTGAGTCCGTTCGACGTCAACGCATTGAGGCGCATCACGCAGTCCGGCACTCCGCCCTCCGGTGCCGAGGCATTCCGCTTCATGCCGGGCTCGTGGAACGGAAACCCTACCGACGCGAAGATTTTTGGCGCGTTCGAAGCCGCTTTTCTCGACCTGCAGGCACGATGCCTGGGGATTCCGTTGTGCGAATTGCTGGGAGGAGCGGTACGCCAGCAGGTGCCCTTTTCCGCCTACCTGTTCTTCAAGTACAGCGCGCAGTACGTGCGCAATGTCGATCCGGAATACGCCGAATACGATCCATGGGGAGAAGTTCTGACTGTTGATCAGCTAGTTGGCGAAGCCCAACGGATGATCGACCTCTACGGGTTCCGCAGCATCAAGGTCAAGGCCGGCGTTCTCACGCCACAGGAAGACGTTGCCTGTATCAAGGCCCTGAGGAAGAGGTTCCCGGCTCACCCAATACGGCTGGACACGAACGCCGCCTGGTCGCAGGACACCGCCCGCCGCATGGCGGAACTGCTCGACGGCGATCTCGAGTACTACGAGGATCCGACACCCGGCCTTGGTGGAATGGCGGACCTGCACCTCGCGACCGGACTTCCCATGGCGACCAACATGGTCGTCACGGACTTCGACGAATTCCGCAGGAATCTCACGGTCAACGGCGTTCAAGTCATCCTCGGGGACCACCATTACTGGGGCGGGCTGAGAGCGACACAGCAACTGGCAAGCATGTGCGAGATGTTTGATATCGAACTCTCGATGCATTCGAACTGCCATCTGGGTATCAGCCTCATGACGATGACGCATGTCGCGGCAGCGATACCGAACCTGACTTATGCCTGCGACACGCATTATCCGTGGTTCACGGAGGACCTTCTGCAGGGTGGCCGCGTGCCGATCCGCGATGGCAGCGTCGCGGTCCGGAATCTGCCCGGGATTGGTGTCGATCTCGACCACAAGGCCCTCGCCGAGATGCACCAGCGGTACTTGCGGTGCGGATTGAGCGGACGAGACGATGCCGCGCAGATGCGCAAGTTCAAACCGGACTGGGAACGGAAGAAGCCGCGATTCTGACGGTTCGGGCGGTCGAAGGCCGCTCAGCGCCTCCTCCGGCGCTTCCCCGTCTCGCTCGCGGTCAATTCGCTCCCCGGTTTACGCACCACCCCGTTCCCTATATCATCGAAATCTGAAGGAAAACGCTACCCTCCTCGTCGATGCCGAAAACCCAGCCAACCATCCGCGATGTCGCCGCCGCCGCGGGTGTCGCCGTCTCCACAGTGTCGAAATACATCAACGGCACGCAGCGCTTTTCCGGATCTGTCGAAGCGAAGCTGAAGGCGGCGATCGACGCGCTCGGCTACCGGTCGAACCCCCTCGCCCGCTCGATGATCACCGGCAAGACGCGCACGATCGGCCTCGCGATCCTCGACATCCGCAATCCGCACTTCACGAACATCGTCAAGGGCGCGAACCGGGTCGCGCTGCAGCACGACTACACGCTGCTGCTCGTCGATACCGAGGAAAGCCAGGAACGCGAGCGGCCGCTGATCGAGGCGCTCGCGCAGCGCGTCGACGGGATGATCATCAGCTCGCGAATGCCGGACGACGCGGTTCAGTGGCTGCTCGAACTGAGCAAGCCGGTTGTGCTGTTTGGGCGTAGTCAGCAGTTTCCGATAGCGAGCGTCGGCACCGACGGCCATCTCGCCGCCTCCATGCTCGCCCGCCATCTCCTGAATCTCGGCCACCGGCGCATCGCGTATCTCGGCTTCGCCAAGTCGCGCTGGAACGACGAACGCAGGCGCGGCATCGTCGACTGCCTTCAGAAAGCCGGGCTGCAACTGGACGTCCACGACGCCGAAGCGCCGTCGGCCATAGCCGGCGAACGCGCGTGCTCAGCGATCCTGCTCGGCTCGTCGCAGCCTGATGCCGTCATCTGCTACAACGACCTGATCGCACTCGGCTTCATGAAGGAAGCGCGCGAACTCGGCTTTCGGCTGCCGCAAGATCTGTCGGTCGTCGGCTTCGACAACGTGTCGTACGCCGAATATGCGTCGCCCGCACTGACCACGGTGGATCTCCAGAGCGAGAAGATGGGCGAGCTCGCGATGACCAAGCTCATCGCGGCGCTCAACGGCAGCCACGACGACGCATACGCGATGCTGGAGCCACGGCTCGTGGTCCGGGAGTCGACGATGCGTCGGCCGGACACGTCGCAGCCGGCTGATGTGACGGAGATGACACCGAAGACGGCCGGCGGCCGTCGACGCACGGGCGGCCAGGGTGCCTGACACTCGAGCATAGCAATCCTTAACAGATAACTCGCCCAGCGGCTGCTGAGCGAGTCCAGCCATGCCAGGCGGCGGCCTGGCCCAACGGAACGGAACCCCTGACCACCGTTTTTTACGAGGCGATCTGCTCCAGACGCCGCCTGCTCGTCTCGATCATGCCCAACGCGACCAGGCCACCGACCGCGCACACGCTTGCGAACACGATGAACGCCGAGTCAAGCTCGCCCGCCTGAACGATCACGCCCATCAATGCGGGTGCTGCGGCAGAAGCGCCCCGCAACCATGAGGTAGCAAGCGCAGTAGCAATCGCACGCATCCGGGTGGGATAAATTTCCGGCGTGTAGAGATAAAGCAATGTGTTCGTAGAACCAATCACGGCGTATGCGGTGGAACAAAGGACGATCACGGTCCAGACGTTCGTCGATCCAGTCCACCACAGCACGGCGAGGATGATCCCCGCCACCACGAATGAGCCAACCGTCCATGACCTGCGTCCGACTCGGTCAATCGCAAACGCACAGACGAGGGTCGCGACGACCTGCAACACGTTTGTCAGCGACGCGGTTCGCAAGGCGTCAACCAACGGCATATGAAATACCGTGTGATACAACGACGGCAGCCAGTTGTTCAATCCATTTGCGACAAAATATGAGGTTGCCCAGAGGCCCCATACGATCAAGGTCCTGCTGCGGTACGTGGATGACAAGACTTCGCTCACCCGGGTCTTCTGCTTCGGACCAGGCATCGGCGCCGTCTGCGCGACAGCCGGAGCCGGACGCTGCATTGCAACCTGCTCCAGCGGTTTCCCCGTTCGAAGAGCGCTTGCCTCCGCCTGCTGGACGATGCTTTCGGCTTGCCCAAGGCAACCTTTATTGATGAGCCACCGCGGCGACTCGGGTAGCTTGAACACGAAACATGCAATCAGCAACGTAGGCAAAGCCCCGAATAGAAACAAAGCGTGCCAGCCAAGTGTGGGCACGAGCCACACGGCGAGTTGACCGGTGAGCATCAATCCGATCGGGAAGATCATCTCGTAGAGCATGAAGAATTTCCCGCGACGATGAGCCTGGGACAACTCATTGATATAGGCTGCCGCGACCGGTACCTCTCCGCCCACCCCTACGCCCTGAAGGAAGCGAAAGGCAAGCAGCGCCCAGTACCCGTTCGCGAAACCGCACGCGACTCCCATGACAGCCATCAGGGCGATCGCTGCGGTCGCACTCTTGACACGACCTTTCTTCTCAGCAACGGCACCGAAGAAGATCGCACCGATCAACTGCCCGATATAGCCTGCCGCGATCAAAACCCCGACGTCGGAGGCTTTGAGGTGCCATTGCCCGATGAGTACCGGAAGCGCATAAGCGAGAGATAACGCCGCGAAGGCGTCAAAGAAAGTGGCGCTTCCCATCACAATTCGCGCCTTCGCATGCCACCGGGTGAACGGCAGCCTTTCGAGCCGCGCGAGCAGATACGCTTCTTTCGCGCCCAGGTCCGTCGTTGCAGAAGCCGAGTGCGATTCTGCTCCTGATGTGGATGGCAGCTTGCCCGCAGTCATTTCGCCTTTCAAGTTGTGTCTCCTGCTGCATGGTCTGCGAATCTGGTTTGCGGCCGCCCTTCGACGACGCCAGCGTGCTCGAAGGGCGATCGCTCGGCTGAGCCCTCTTTAGCAGAACTCGAGGTGACGCGCCTTGCAGGTCGCCAAAACCTCATTCGGGTCTTTTTGCCACCAGTTTTCGGCGGAGAAGATCTCAACTTCGTGGAAACCTTCATAGCCGACTTCTTCTACCGCGTGGCGCCACTTGCGAAGGTCGATCACGCCATCCCCCATCATTCCGCGATCCAGCAGGAGATCCCTGGTCGGCACGAGCCAGTCGCAGATATGAAACGCAAGAAGTCGCGTCTTCCCTGCTCGCTTGATCTGAGCCTCCAGATCCGGATCCCACCAGGTGTGATAGAGATCGAGTGCAATCCCGAGCCCTTCACCCAGTTCGTCGCAAAGATCGTTCGCGTGCGCCATCGTGTTGACGCAAGCTCGATCTGCTGCGTACATTGGATGCAGCGGCTCAATTGCGAGGGGCATGCGTTGCCGACGGGCATACTCGAGAAGCTCACCAATGCCGTCTCGAACCTGGCTTCTCGCATCCTTCAAGTCTTTCGATCCTTCAGGCAGCCCCCCCACAACCAGAACAAGGCATTGGGAACCCAGCTCGAGCGCCTCATCGACGGCCCGGCGATTGTCGTCGCGTGCTTCGACCCTGCCGGCCTCGGTGTTCGCGGTAAACATGCCACCGCGACAGTACCCGGTAACAACGAGTTCGTTGGCACGGATGGCACGCGCGGCTTCCTTCAGACCGAGCGCCTTGACCTGGTCACGCCACGGCGAGATGCCGCGAATCTCGTGTCGCGCGCAGCCATCGATGATTTGAGCGAGATCCCATTGTTGCCGGACTGTCGCGGTATTGATCGAGAGCAGTTTGGGATCAGGATGGGTGCTTCCGGTTTTCATCACTCACCCCCCTGCACCGCCATGAAATGGCGCATCCGGGCCGCCGCCAGTTCGGGATCGTCGAACAGCGCAGCCTTGTCCGCGAGACGGAACAGTTCGCTGTAGTGAATCGCGTCCCGCGCGCTTTGCTGGCCACCGACCATCGTGAAATGGCTTTGATGGTTGTTCAGCCATGCAAGGAAGACGACCCCCGACTTATAGAAGCGCGTCGGTGCTGCGAAGATGTGACGCGAAAGCGGTACGGTCGGAGCCAGAATCGCGTTGAACTGCGCCGTGTCACCCTGGGCTAGTGCCTGCAACGCACTTGCCGCAGCGGGTGCGATCGCGTCGAAGATGCCCAGCAGGGCGTGCGAGTAACCGGCGTCATCGCCCTGAATCAGCTCGGGATAGTTGAAATCGTCGCCCGTGTACATCTTCACCGACGCGGGAAGCCGACGCCGCATGGAGATTTCTTTTTCCTTGTCGAGCAAGGAGATCTTGATGCCGTCGATCTTGTCGGCGTTTTGAGCAATAACCCGCAGACAGGTCTCCATGGCTTCATCGACGTCACTGGAACCCCAATAACCCGCCAGCGCCGGATCGAACATCTCTCCCAGCCAGTGGAGAATCACCGGCTCGCGCGCCTGGCCAAGAATTTTGCCGTAGACGTATTCATAGTCGTCCGCCGAACGGGCAACCGCCGCGAGCGCACGACTGGCCATCAAAATGAGACGCCCGCCCGCCGCTTCGATTGCCGAGACTTGCTCTTCGTACGCGTGCACGACATCGTCGATCGTCAATCCCGGCGAGACAGGAAGGTGATCCGTGCCGGCGCCCGAGGCGACTTGAGCGCCCGGGTAATCGCGGGCCAGCGTAACGGTGCGTTTGATCAGTTCGAGAGAGGTCGCCCAGTCCAGCCCCATACCCCGCTGAGCCGTGTCCATTGCCTCAGCCACACCGAGACCCAAGGTGAACAGACGTTCCCGATACTGCATCGTCGTGTCCCAATCGATCGCTGCGGTGAGCCAGGGATCATGACTCGTACGCGGATCGGCGACGACGTGCGCAGCAGAATAGGCAATGCGATTGAAGCGCGGAACGGCGGCCGGTGCCCAGCTTCGAACGCCCGTCAACTCGAACGACTCCCGTTCGCGTGTCTTCGTCAGCAAAGTAACGTGTGCCATCTTCAGGCCTCCAGCGGCGTCACGTCGACCCAGCGACGCTCACGCCAGCTCTTGAGACCGAGTTCGACCAACTGAACGCCCTTCGCGCCTTCGAGCAGGTTCCAGCGGAAATCGCCCTCGCCCCAGACGTGCTTCAGGAACAGTTCCCATTGAATCTTGAATGCATTGTCGTTTGCACTCGTTTCGGGAACGGCACTCCAGTCGGCCATGAAGTCGTGTGTATTGCGCAGGTCGGGATTCCAGACAGGCTTGGGCGTGTTGACCCGAGATTGGGTGTAGCAGTCAGTCAGGCCCGCAACAGCGGAGCCGTGTGTGCCGTCAACCTGGAAGGTGACCAGATCGTCACGACGAACGCGCACACACCACGAGCTGTTCATCTGCACGATGACGCCGTTCTCGAGCTCGAACGTCGCGTAGGCCGCATCGTCCGCGGTGGCCTCGTATGGGTTGCCCTTTTCATCCCAGCGCGCAGGAATGTGCGTCGCGCCCAGGCACGAGACGCTTTTCACTTTCCCGAATACGTTGTCGATGACATAGCGCCAGTGACAGAGCATGTCGAGGATGATGCCGCCGCCGTCTTCTTCGCGATAGTTCCACGAGGGACGTTGGGCAGGTTGAAGGTCGCCTTCGAAGACCCAGTAACCAAACTCACCGCGCACGGAGAGCATTTTCCCGAAGAACCCGGCTTCATTCAGCAGTTGGAGCTTTTTCAGCCCAGGCAGCCAGAGCTTGTCCTGGACGACCCCGTGCTTTACGCCAGCAGCTTGCGCCGCGCGATAGAGATCCATCGCTTCATCGAGATTGGTTGCAACCGGCTTTTCGCAGTAGATGTGCTTGCCGGCCTTTACCGCGCGCTTGAGTAGTTCGGGGCGAGCCTGCGTCGTCGCTGCGTCGAAGAAAATGGTGTCGTCCTTGTTGGCCAGCGCCGCATCCAGATCCGTCGTCCAGCGTTCGATCCCGTGCGCCTTCGCCAGCGCCGCGATTTTTTCTTCGTTACGACCCACCAGGATCGGATCGGGCATCAGACGCTCGCCGTTGCTCAGCGTCACGCCGCCTTGCTTGCGGATAGCGACGATGGAGCGAATCAAGTGTTGATTCATACCCATCCGACCGGTTACGCCGTGCATTACCAGTCCAATACGGTGAGTGGTCATTGCGACTCCTTGAAAGTGAATTTCTCTGTACGCGAGCGTGGCTGCCATCGCGGAAGTCCTGCATCGAGGGACAGCACTTCCGGTGCATGAATAATTCCACAAACGTCGCCTTAATTCACGTTATGGTTAACACCTATCGGCGATACATCGTGCTCAACCCCAGAAATTTTGGAATTTTATGGCGACTTCCCACACCTAAACACTCGCTTCCGCGCGTATGTTGTGGCTTAATGTCACCAAAACGGTAGTTATCAAGGTGGGCGGCGGCGCGCCTGATAGCGGGGCGTTTTAACCGGATCGTTACAAATTCCTCCGCCGGCGCCGTGGACTTCCGATCGTCCGTGGATGACCATGACGGACGGCGCCGAATGCTTCGGCGACGCGTCGATCCCTGAGTGCGAGGTGCGGCTCGGCCTTACAATTCATCTTTTCCAGCGAGACAAGACGACAATGATTGGCAGCGACGCTTTAGCGCCTTCGAAACTCGAAAAGGCCACACGGAACGCGGACCGCACCCGCATGCTCATCCTGGAGGCAGCAACCCAGGAGTTCGCCGAACTGGGTCTTGCTGGAGCGCGTGTCGAGAAGATTGCGGAAAAGGCGGGCACGAACAAACGCATGGTCTACTACTACTTCAACAGCAAGGACGATCTTTTCATTGCTGTCCTGGAGCGCAGCTATGCGTCGATTCGTGAAGCCGAAAAAGACCTGCATCTGGATGATCAAGCCCCAATAGATGCGATCCGTTCGCTGGTGGCCTTCACCTGGAATTACTTCCTGGAAAATCCAGAGTTCATCGGCCTGTTGAACACAGAAAACGCGCACGGCGGCATTCATGTGAAGAACTCCGACTCAAAGTCATTGAATATGCCTCTGGTCGATATGCTGGGCGGCGTTATACAGCGCGGCCAGCGAGATGGGATCTTTCGCGCGGGTGTCGACCCCGTTCAGCTTTATATTTCCATCGCGTCGCTGAGCTACTTCTACCTCTCCAACAAGCACACTCTGAGCACGATTTTTTCACGTGATCTAATGAGCACCAAGGCACGCGTCGAACGTCTGCATCACATGCTAGACGTGGTCCTCGGCTACCTTGTCATCAATTAGACGCTGTCAAGTTGACTGGCGTCGACTACGCGAATGGGAACGGCATTGGCATGCGGAATTGCCGGCTCTCGACGAAGCGCTGAATGCAGCGCGACGACACCCGTGGTGGTGAGCGAACCGGATAAAAAAAGCTTCATGAGCATGAATCGGTTTCATGCAGCACGACGGCGTAATCTCGAGAGCATCGAAAATCTGGAGTGTCGCCATCGTGAAGACCCTGCAACGCACCGCAATCCTGGCCCTTCTATCCGCCGTCGCGTGTCCCGCATTTGCATCGTCGCAACTGACTGCCGCGCAATGCCGGGATTACCCCTTCGTTCGATCGGCACAGCCACCGAGCCACCAGCAGCTGCAAAACGAACTGCGTGAACTCGAGTCGGTCGGCTATAGCCCGGCAAGCGGCGATGCCAACGATTACCCGTACGACCTGCAATCCGCGGAACATCGGCTGCAGGCAAAATACCAGCGAGATTGCGGGCTATCCGGAAGCGGAACGATTGCGGCCTCGACGGAGTCGAGTGGCAGCCTGCAGCAATGAGTGCTGCCCCCGAGGCGCGCAACGTTGGCAATTGCCAGGCCGCTTGCGCGCCGGATCGTTTCTTGACAAAAGGCTTGAATGAGCCTCAACCCTGTGACTGGCGAACCGAGGCCCGATAATCGCGAGGGCTTCGCCCGTAACGGACCTTGAAGCGACGCGTGAAGTACGCCTGATCGGGAAACCCGCAAAGATGCGCGATCTGCTCGATACGAGAGGTCGAGTGTGCAAGGAGTTCTATCGCATGCTCGAGGCGCCGCTGCGTCAATAGCTCGACGAAGGTCTTCCCGGTTTCCTTTTTCAGCAGATGCGCCAGATAGTTCGGCGACAGGTTGACGGCGTTCGCAGCGTCACCCAACGCGATTTTCTCCCCAAGGTTCGCGCGCAGAAAGCGCGACAGCCTTTGCAGGGCATCACGCTGACTGCCCAGCTGCCCCTGGCTCGACTGCAAGGAGAGAATTTGCGCCTCGTACTTTTTGCAGACCAGGCAAATCATCTGAATCAGCAGGCTGCGCATCAGCGCGAGCGAACAAAATCCGCGCCTCGCGTTCTCTTCGAACAAGCGTTCCAGCAGTGATTCGATCACGCCGAATTCGACTTCATCGAAGCAAAAATCCAGATACTCCTGATAGACGAAAGGCGCAAGCTCAGGAAACGTGAGCAGATCGACCTCCTCTAGATCGAGCGGATCGATAGCCAGATCGGGACGCAGGAACTGCTGGGAAAAGTTGATCATCACGAAGCGGCTTCCGGGCGGATGCGGCACCAGGTGGACGCGATAGGGCAGCACGAATCCCAGGTAGCCTCGCCGGAATGGGCGCACACTCCCCCCCACTGTCTGCTCGACTTCACCAGCGAGACCGACTTTGATCTGGAAATGCTCGTGTCGATGGGGATGGCTCAACAAGGGCGACCCCTCCTGGGTCCGGATATCGAATTCCAGGTGATCGGCACGCTCGGCCATCCCATAGGTTTTGACGTGCTTGAGCGAGAGAACGGACATGGCTGGAGCAGGAAGACCGGGATGATTGAATTTATCTCAGATCGAGCAACGGGTGCCAGCTGCCTGCGGAGGCGCAGTTCCCGCATCGCGAAGCTAACGGCTGCCGGCCGACCCCGGCCAATGCCACGCAGGCTGGCTCGCCCCGGCAAGACCGGGCAACAGCTGGCCGGATTCGAGCAAGGGAATATTCTCGGTGCTGCCCTTGGTAAAGACCGGCTCGAGCGCGCCGGGCCGCAGTTGAAAAGCGTCACGCCGCAAATTTATGCAAATTCGGCCAGGTAAAACAGGGCATGGATTGCGAATTTCTTGCATAAAACAGCGCTCTTGCGGACGCCCCGCCCGCCCATGGGCCTGCCTCGGGGCCTTCGGGCCGGCCGCGTTCCCTGCCGTGGGATTTGTCCAGGAAAAAGACAAGCCGAGCCCTGTCGCCGCCCCCGGCAAAAAATCAACAATAAATACGGGGTATCACCCAGGATATTCAACCAAGGAAAAGCCTATGAAGCTGTTGCGATATGGCCCGAAGGGACAGGAAAGACCCGGTATTCTCGATCAGCAGGGTTTGATTCGAGATCTCTCCGCTGAAATAACCGATATCGATGGCAGCGTGCTCGGAGCGACTGAGATCGCCCGGCTCGGCCAGCTCGAGCTGGCATCACTGCCCGTGGTCGAGGGTACGCCGCGCATCGGAGCTTGCGTCGGCCGGATCGGCAAATTTGTCTGCATCGGTTTGAACTACACGGACCATGCCGCCGAGTCGGGCGTCCCTGTACCGGCCGAACCCGTCATTTTCAACAAATGGACGAGTGCGATCTGCGGCCCGAACGACGGCATCGAAATTCCCCGGCAATCGAAAAAAACCGACTGGGAAGTCGAGTTGGGCGTGGTAATTGGACGGGAAGCGAAGTATGTCAGCGAGTCCGATGCCCTCGAGCACGTAGCCGGATATTGCGTAGTCAACGATGTGTCCGAACGGGAATGGCAGCTGGAGCGAGGCGTATCGTGGGACAAAGGCAAAGGCTTCGACTCCTTCGGCCCGATCGGCCCCTGGCTGGTGACCCGGGATGAGGTCCCCGATCCGCAAAATCTACAGCTGTGGCTCGAAGTCGACGGGCACCGATACCAAAACGGCAACACTGCACGCATGGTATTCAGCGTCGCGCGTCTCGTATCCTACGTCTCTCACTGCATGAGCCTGCAGCCCGGCGACATCATTTCTACGGGCACGCCGCCGGGCGTGGGATTAGGGGTCAAGCCGGAGCCGGTTTTTCTGCGACCGGGCCAGGTCGTGCGTCTGGGTATCGACGGACTCGGTGAACAAGTTCAGCGAACCTACGCCGCGCCCTGACGGTTGTGCAAGCGACGCTGGAACCACATCGATGTGGATGTTGTGGATCTCCAGCGTCTGCCTTCAGACCGTCTATTTGCACCCGATCCCTTTGGCTCGCGCGCGTTCCTCAACGATGCGGTGACGCCTCGACACAGCGCTGGTTCGGCTACTCGAGGTTCGTGGCATCGAGCATCGATTGGAGTCTAGCCCCGATCAGTGTCCTGGCCTCACCGACAATATCGTCGATGAGCGCCTTCACGGTGGGCACATCGTGAATCAAGCCGGCCACCATGCCGCAGCTCCACGCGCCGGAATCCAGCAAGCCATCACGCATGACTTTTGGATAAACACCGGCCACCTGGTCGATGATGTCATCGATACGAAGATCATTGCCCTTCTCACGCTCGATCTCCAGAAGACGTTCCACACCGGCATTGTTGAGCACGCGCTCGGTATTTCTCAGGCCGCGCATGATCAGCCGCGTGTCCAGCTCGGTTGCGTTAACGATCGCCCTTTTTACATTCTCATGAACCGGTGCTTCTTGCGTAGCAACAAACCGGGTGCCCATGCTGATGCCTTCAGAACCCAACGCAAGTGCCGCCACCAGACTGCGCCCGTTAGCCATGCCCCCCGAAGCAATCGTTGGAATCGCTAACGCTTCTGCAGCACGTGGCAGCAAAATCATATTCGGAATATCGTCCTCGCCTGGATGACCACCGCATTCGAAGCCATCCACGGTGACCGCATCACATCCTGTCTGCTGCGCCTTGAGGGCGTGCCGTATCGACGTGCACTTGTGAAACACCGTGATGCCCGCGTCTTTGAGGCTGGCCATGTAGGGCTCGGGATTGCGACCCGCCGTTTCGACGATGCGCACGCCACCCTGTTTGATCGCATCGATGTATTCAGGGTACGGCGGGGCCGAGAACGTCGGAAGGAACGTGAGGTTCACGCCAAACGGTCGATCGGTCATTTCCCTGCACCGTGCAATTTCCTTTGCAAGCAGCTCAGGCGTCTTTTGTGTCAGGGCGGTGATAATGCCCAAACCACCGGCGTTGGAAACCGCAGAGGCAAGTTCTGCGAGGCCGACGTAATGCATCCCTCCCTGTACGATGGGATATTGAATGCCGAAAAGCTCGGTGATACGTGTCTTCATACTGGCGCCTCATGTCCTTCGAGTTTCATTACCGTCAATCTTCGGGGTGAGCGGCGTGACCGCAGCCGGCACATACTGCGCCCCAGCGGCAAGGTACTGATCGAGTAGCCAGATGCGGTCGCCGCCCCAAAAGAGTTCGTTTCCTGCTGCGAATGATGGAGAACCAAACACGCCCCGGGAAACCGCAGCTCGGGTCGCCTCGCTGACAGCGCTACGTGATTCCTTCGATTCAATGGTTTCCCGGAACCGTTGCTTGTCTATGCCCACGGCCTTCCGGGCAACATCGAACAGAATATCCATGTCACCGAGGCGACGCCCCTCGGCCCAGCGTGCACGCAACAATGCTTTCGCCAGTACCGGTCGCTGTTCAAGCGGTTGCGTGTACATCAGCTGCTGAGCAGGTACGGGGTCAAACATGGAGAAGTCATCGGTAAGCGGCATTCCCAATACTTTTGCCATCCGCGTTGCGTCATGACGGGCATAAGGACCTTTGAGCGGCGTATCAAGCAACGGCTTCAGGCCCATGACCTTGACCACTGCAACGCCAAGCCGGAAGGGTAGCCAATGAAGTTTTTTACCGTGACGGTCTGCCAAAGCCTCAATCGCATTCGATGCGAGGTACGCGTAGGGCGAGACAAAATCAAAATAGAATTCGATCGAATCCATACTTTCGTTGGGAGAATTGAGCGAAATTACGGGGCGCCGTCCAGTGATTTGTCTGTACGGGTCTCTTTGAGGAATTGCTCACGTAGAACATATTTCTGCACTTTTCCCGATGCCGTCTGGGGAAACTGATCCACGAAGCGCCAGACCCTTGGCGTCTTGTATGACGCGAGACGCGTGCGACAAAAGCTTGTCAGTTCACTCTCTCCTGCGGCTTGCCCGGCTCTGAGCTGGACGAAGGCAGCAATGATTTCACCCCATTCGGGGTCGGGCAACCCGACCACGCAAGCCCCTGCAACGGCTGGATGGCCAAGCAAGACTTCTTCGACTTCGCGCGGATAGACGTTTTCGCCACCGCGAATAATCATCTCCTTCATTCTTCCCTGAATGGTGAGATAACCGTCGCTTGCCATCGAGCCCAAATCGCCGGTCCGGAGCCATCCGTCGCCGGTCAGCGCCTGTCGCGTTGCTTCCGCGTTATCGAAGTACCCCTGGGTTACGCAACTTCCGCGCGTCCAGATTTCACCCACCGTGCCGAACGGCACCGTTTCGCCACTTTGTGGATTGGCCACTTTGACTTCGACCTGTGGCATGGGCCGCCCGACCGTCAACGCCCAGCCCGATCGAGACTCGTTTTCGCGCGTATGAGTGATATAAGGCGAGGCTTCCGTTTGCCCGAATCCAATGCCTACCTTGATGCGAAGGGTATTCTCGATCCTCTGTACAAGCGCCGGCGGGACAGGCGCGCCGCCCAGCGTTGCGAGTCTCCATGAACTCAGGTCGAAGCTTGCCAGTTCCGGATGGTCGAGAATACGAACGATCATCGTTGGAACTGCGGATATCAATGTGCCGCGCTCCGCTTCAATCATCTCCAGCATCAATGCCGGATCGAAAGCCGGCGGAAGAACGTGAGTGCCTCCCGTCTGTAATGCCCCCAACGTCACGAGGCCGCACCCGGCGGTATGAAACAGGGGCATCGGGTTGACCCATACGTCGCCTTTTTGCGCACCGATCACTTGCGCATAGATTCGCCCGTTGTTGGCCAATCCCCGATGGGTTAGCAGCGCGCCTTTGGGAAAGCCTGTGGTGCCAGATGTGTATTGAATTTGGGCTGTAGCGCCAGGTTCCACGCGTGGCAACGTGACGAACTCCGACGAACCATTAACAAAATCTCCCCAACTCTCCAGCGAGATAATTTCCCGCAAGAGCGGCAATTCGGGTTTGACTTCCTCCACGACAGCCACGAGTTTTCTTCCGCGATACTCGGGTTCTACGATAATTCCGCAGGTCTGTGATTGCTTGAGAACGTACTTGAGCTCCGAAGCGAGATACGCCGGGTTCACAGTAACAAGCGTAATGCCCGCGAGTGCGGCACCGAGTTCGATCTGCACCCACTCCGGGCTGTTCGATGCCCACACCGCGACGTGCTCGCCCGGGCGAAAGCGGCTCAGCAGTGCGCCCGCCACTTTACGTGACTGCGTCAGCAACTCGCCGTAAGTCCAGCGACGCCTGTCGGTCCGGCTGACACCCTCAACCAGCGCGACTTCGTTTTCCCAGCGCGCTGCCGCATTCGTGAGCGCGTCCCCAATGCTGATTTCCAGGAAAGGCTCGCTTTGATCTGCGGGCCAGTACGCCAGGTTTTGTGAAGCGGCATGTTCCATATGACTGATGTCTCCGTCTATCTTTGCATCCAGCGAAAGCTTAATGTAATTTAACGCGATGCAGCATATCGCTCGCCAGACTGCAACTTGATTACGTCCCCATCATAGGCGGCGCACTTTTGTGCCTCTATTCGGATTTCGGCACCCCGAGTTCGGGCCGCCACGACGCCCTTATTCCTGGGCGCCGGCGTGACTTGCCTGGCATCTACTCGGATATCCCTCGCCCCGAAGTTTCAGGGCACGTACATACGGCTAGAATCGATAGCGCGCAGGTCACGCCTGGTGGTGGCTGTCGCGAACATCGTTGCCGAGGAGAGAGAGGTGCCAGTCAAAGGTCGGAAATTTGGCGCGAACGCACAGATCGCCGTGCGCCGCAGGCCAAGGCAAGGACGGTCCCAGATGACTGTCGACGCCATTCTCGAGGCCGCTCAACAGCTTTTGATAAGAGATGGATTCGATGCCACGAGCACGACTCGCATTGCCGAAGCAGCGGGGGTCAGTGTTGGTTCGCTGTATGAATACTTCACCAGCAAGGAAGCGCTCGTCGCGAAGTTGATCAAACGCCATTGCGACAACCTGCTTGACACGTACGCCAAAGCGTTCAAGGAGGTGGAAGGCAAGGGGATCGCGTCCTTGGTCGACGCGTGGATCGATACCAGTGTGGACGCGTATGCAAAAGATCTTGCCCTGCATCGCGTTCTTCTCGATCAGATGGGCAAGGTGAGCAAGACACAGCACCTGCGACGTGTTTCTCTCGCTATTGCAGAACTTCTCGAAAGCGCGCTTCGCCAATGCGGGGAGCCGATACCGAGACCGGATCTGCGGCTCGCGGCTTTTGTCATTGAGTCATCCGGGGAAGCCCTTTTACATCGGGCCATTCTTTACGGAGACGATCTTCTCAACGATGCGTTGCTACGCGAGTGGAAACTCATGACCCGCCTTTATCTTGCGACTGCGGACAGCTTGCCCTCGCAGACGTGACACTTCCGGGGCCCATCTCCCACCTCAGGTGCCAGGGCCATAGGGGCAATAGCCGCCCCCCGATCCCCCGGGCGAAGCCAACGCGGGGCGGCACCGCCCCGCGTTGACGTTACTGGCGCGGCGCCAGCCCGCGTACGACCGCCACCAGCGCATCGACTTCCGCGCAGGTGTTGTAGAACGCGAGCGAAGGCCGCACGGTCGCCTCGAGGCCGAAGCGCCGCAAGATCGGCTGCGCGCAGTGATGCCCGGCGCGCACGGCAATGCCTTCGCGGCTCAACGCCTGCCCCACCTCCTCGGTCGTGTAGCCCTTCAGCACGAACGAGAGCACGCTCGCCTTGTCGCGCGCCGTCCCGACGAGGCGCACGCCCGGCACCGGCGCCAGCACGCTCGTTGCATACGCAAGCAAGTCGTGCTCGTAGCGCGCGATGTTCTCGATGCCGATCCGGCTCACGTAGTCGAGCGCCGCACCCAGCCCCACGGCATCGGCGATATTGCCGGTGCCGGCTTCGAAGCGCGCGGGCGCCCCATGGAACACGGTCTTCTCGAACGTGACGTCCTGGATCATGTTGCCGCCGCCCTGCCACGGCGGCATGGCTTCGAGCAGATCACGCTTGCCGTATACGACGCCGATGCCGGTCGGCCCGTAGATCTTGTGGCCCGAGAACACGAAGAAGTCGGCGTCGAGCGCCTGCACGTCCACGCGCATGTGCGAGATCGACTGGGCGCCGTCAACGAGCGCTTTCGCGCCCGCCCGATGCGCAAGCTCCACGATCTCCTGCACCGGCACCACCGTGCCGAGCGCGTTCGATACCTGCGTCACCGAGACGATCTTCGTGCGGTCGTTGAGCAGCTTGCGATACTCGTCGAGCAGCACCTGGCCCGAGTCGTCGACGGGAATCACGCGCAGCTTCGCGCCCTTGAGCGCCGCGAGCTGCTGCCACGGCACGATGTTCGCGTGGTGCTCCAGATGCGAGACGACGATCTCGTCGCCCTCGCCGACGTTCTGCACGCCCCAAGACTTCGCGATCAGGTTGATCGCCTCGGTGGTGCCGCGCACGAACACGATCTCCTCGGGCGACGCCGCGCCGATGAAGCGCTGCACCGTCTTGCGCGCATGCTCGTAGGCGTCGGTTGCGCGCGCGGCCAGCGCATGCGCGGCGCGGTGAATGTTCGAGTTCTCGTGCGCATAGAAGTACGCGAGCCGGTCGATCACGGCCTGCGGCTTGTGCGTCGTGGCGGCGTTGTCGAACCAGACGAGCGGCTTGCCGTTCACGCGCTCCTGCAGGATCGGAAAGTCGCGGCGCACGGCGTTGACGTCGAAGGGCGGATGCGCGCCGCGCAGCGCCGCGGCCTCGCGCGCGCCCCCTGCGGAGGTGCGCGGCGCGGTGTCCGCGGTGTCGTTACGCCCAGCCAGAAAATAGCGCGCGGGACCATCGTGTGCGCCCTGCTCCGGCCGGTTGAGCGTAAGCAGTGCGCGCAGCGCGTCATCGCCTGGCAGTCCGAACGTCTCGGGCGCGGCGAGGCCATGCGCGGGCACCACGATCTCCTGCGCCTCGCGCTGCCAGCCGTGCCCCGCCGAATCCGTGAAATAGAACGGCGAGCGCGCGCCGGCCACGGATCCGGCGGCGGGTAGGGGTTCGGCGGGTTCGGCCGCCGCATAGGCCTGCGGCACGCCCAGCAGCGCGCCGCCCACGCGCGGCTCCAGCGCGGGCGCGATCGCCACCGCGTTGTCCGGCAGCCCGTTCGCCGCGGCGGCGTGCGGCGCCAGCGCGGGCGCGCGGTTGCCGAGCGCGAGCACATGCGTGGGCGCGCCAGGCGCGAGATTGGCCCCCGGCACCTTGCCTTGTGGCGGCGCGAGGCCCGGCACGCCGGTGCCCGTGCCGCCGGGCCCCGCGAGCGGCGAGCCTGCCGGCGCGGGATTGCTGAGCGAGGCCAGTATCGGCGCGGCCGCAGGCAATGCCGAAGGCACGCCGCCCACCGCGCCGCTGCCGGCCGCCACTTCGGGCGCGCCCGCGTTGCCCGGCAGCGTGCTGAAGAACTCGTTGGCAAGCCGCGCGAGCGTCGCCGGGTCCGGCAGTCCGCCAGGCAGCGGTGCGTGAGCGCCCGCTTGCGGCAGCGCCGCCGGATTAACGGTAGGTGTCAGGGTAGTCATGGTACTTGCCGATCTCCACGTCGTCGAGGACAGCCAGCGCATCCGGCGAATGGACGGCGAGCGAGCAATACAGCGAGATCAGATACGACGCGATCGCCTGATTGTTGATCCCCATGAAGCGCACCGAGAGACCCGGCCCCTGCTCGCCCGCCACGCCCGGCTGGTAGAGGCCCACCACGCCCTGGCGCTTGTCGCCCACGCGCAGCAGCAGGATCTTGGTCTTGCCGTCGGCGACCGGCACCTTGTCGGACGGAATCAGCGGAATGCCGCGCCACGTGATGAACTGCGAGCCGAACAGGCTGACCGTCGGCGGCGGCACGCCGCGGCGCGTGCATTCGCGGCCGAATGCGGCAATCGCGAGCGGATGCGTGAGGAAGAACGCGGGTTCCTTCCAGACCTTCGTGAGCAGCTCGTCGAGATCGTCGGGCGTGGGCGCGCCCGTGAGCGGGAAAATGCGCTGCTCTTCCTCGACGTTGGCCAGCAGGCCGTAGTCGGGATTGTTGATGAGCTGGCTTTCCTGCAACTCCTTGATCGTCTCGATCGTGAGGCGCAGCTGCTCCTTGATCTGGTCGTGCGGACTGCTGTAGAGGTCGGAGATGCGCGTATGGACGTCGAGCACCGTGCTCACCGCGTTGAGGAAGTACTCGCGCGGCTGCTCTTCGTAAGGCACGAACGTCGTGGGCAGCGTGCCTTCGTCTTCGCGCGCCGTGCAGGCGGCGCGCACTGCTTCGGGGTCCTTAACGCGGTTCAGACGATAGATGCCGGCCTCGACCGGCACCCATTGCAGCAGGTGGGTGAGCCAGCGCGGCGTGATCGTCGCAAGCTGCGGGACGGTCTTGGTGGCATTCGCCAGTTGCCGCGCGGCGTTATCGCCAAGCGCGGTCTGGCCGCTCAGAGTCGTGGACATGAATGAGGGCTCCGGTTACTTATAACGAAAACTGCATTGCTTATGAAGACAGCAGATTATGGGAAGCCCGTTTGCGCGGTTCAACCGGCTATAGGCGTCAAGCGACATCAAATGCAGTCGAACGGCATCGCGCGGCGCGCGCGCAATGCCATCCGGCTCGAAAACACATGAATGAATAGCGGCGCTCAGGGACGCAGCGGACTGCCCGGTAACGCCGCGGCGCTCGCAACGCCGATCGCCCCGCCCACGAGCAGCTCGCCGATGCTCACACCCAGTGCATGCGCGAGCTTTTCCACGGTGACGATGGAAGCGATGGCCGCGCCACGCTCGATTTCCCCGACATAGGTGCGATTCAGCCCGGCATGCTCGGCGAGCCGCTCCTGCGACCATGCGTGCGCCTCGCGCAAGCGCCTTACGGCGGCCCCGAAGTCGTGAACGATGGCGCTCATCGCGATGCACCCGCCGCAATCGCAAACGATGCCGGCGTGTCAGCCTCGACGGGCAGGCCCGCAAGCGGCGCACGCATTTCGTGGCGCGAGATGGCCTGGGTCACGTGCGCACCCGGCGGCACACTCTCGGTCAACCAGACGTTGCCGCCAATCACGGCGCCGCGGCCGAGCGTGACGCGCCCGAGTATCGTCGCGCCAGCATAGATGACCACCTCGTCCTCGACGATCGGGTGCCGCGCGAGGCCCTTCTCGAGATTGCCGGCGGCGTCGCGCGGAAAGCGCTTTGCGCCGAGCGTCACGGCCTGGTACACGCGAACCCGCTCGCCGATGATCGCGGTCTCTCCGATCACGACGCCCGTGCCGTGATCGATGAAGAACGCGCTGCCGATCTGCGCGCCCGGATGGATGTCGATGCCGGTGGCCGCGTGCGCGAGCTCCGAGATGATGCGCGCTAGCAGCGGCAGCCCCAGCAGATACAGCTCGTGTGCCAGCCGGTGATGCGTGATGGCGAGCACGCCGGGGTAGCAGAGCAGCACCTCGTCCACACTGCCGGCAGCGGGGTCGCCGTTGAATGCGGCCAGCACGTCAGTGTCGAGCAGCGCGCGGATGGCGGGCAAGCGCTGGGCGAAAGCGCGCACGGCAGCCAGCGCGCGCGCCTCGATCTCATCGGGGTCGCTCTCCACATGCCGCGCCTTGTAGCGCAGCTCGAGCCGCGCCTGTGCGAGCAAGGCGTGCAACGCCGCGTCGAGCGCGTGGCCCACATAGAAGTTCTCGCTCTCCTGGCGCAGATCCGGCGGCCCGAGCCGCATGGGAAACAGCACGCCCTTGAGCGTTTCGATGACCTCGGCCAGCGCTTCGCGCGCCGGCAGGTCGCGCCCGCCCGGCTCCAGCGCGCGGCGCTGCAATTCGCGCCATTGCTGTCGCACGCCCTGTAGCGCGTCGACGATCTCAGCCACATGAAATACAGTCACGCCAGTTCTCTCTTTGTTATTCGTATGAATGATCCGGCGCACGGGTGAGCAGGTCTTGCTAGTCCTGCACCCATGGCAAGCCGTGAAAACGCCAGCCGTTGCTCGAGCCGCGATGCCCCGTCTCGTCGAGGTCGCCTTCGAAACCTTCGGTGACGTTGAATACCTGCGTAAAGCCCGCCTTGGCGGCCGCCTCCGCGGCCTGCGCCGAGCGGTTGCCGCTGCGGCACAGCAGCACGAGCGCGGCGCCCTTGCCCGTCTTCGCCTCCAGCTCGCGAACAAAGCGCGGATTGCGCGTGAGGCTCGTTCCGGTCGCCCAGGCGACATGCAAGGTGCCCGGCACGTGGCCGACGAACTTGCGCTCCTCGCTGCTGCGCACATCCACGAGCACGGCCTCGCCCCCCTGGTGGAGCGCCCACGCCTGCTGCGGCGTCACGCTTCCCGCATACGGCAGCCCGGCCGCCTGTGCGTTGCCGCGTGCCGCTTCGAGTGCCGCGTGCAGCGGCTTTTCCTGCAGTTCCACTGTCATCAGTGTCTCCATATCGTGTTGGCGGCACGCATCCGAACCTTTTATGGGTTGCCGCCTTTAGCCATCACGATTGCACTATGCGAGCAAGGCGGCGCGCTTCCAACCAATTAAAAATGCTATCCAAATGAGCATCCGCGTCAGATGCAATGGCGTCAGCTCGAAAGCCATTGCGGATGAGCCGGGCTGGCGCTGTGCAGCCACAAAGATGCGTCGTGATATTCCGCCAGCGCATATGCATAGCGAATGTGGCTGTTTTGCGGCCGCGCGCGCGCCTCGTAGAATCGGTCACTCACTTTGACGCTGAAGCTGACCTCTCACATCAGAACATTTCAATCATGAAAGCCATCCGCTCCGTTCTCCTCGCCGCGCTCCTTTCGGTCGCCGCTACCGCACCGGCCCTCGCCGCCGACGACCTCGCACAAGTCAAGGCATCCGGCGTGTTTCGCGTCGGCACCGAAGGCACTTACGCGCCGTTCACCTACCACGATGCATCGGGCAAGCTGACGGGCTTCGATGTCGACATTGCCACGGCGATCGCGCAACGGCTCGGCGTGAAGCCACAGTTCATCGAGGGCAAGTGGGACGGCCTGATTGCCGGCCTCGACGTCAACCGCTACGACGCGGTCATCAACGAGGTGTCGATCACCGATGCACGCAAGGAGAAGTACGACTTCTCGACGCCCTACATCGCCACGCATGCCGTGCTGATCGTGCGCTCGGATAACACCACCATCCATTCGTTCGACGACCTGAAGGGGAAGAAGTCGGCCAATACGCTGACCAGCAACTTCGGCAAGCTCGCCGCGTCGCACGGCGCCGATGTCGTGCCAGTGCAGGGCTTCAACGAGTCGATCGATCTGCTGACCTCGGGCCGGGTGGACGCCACCGTCAACGACTCGCTCTCGTTCCTCGACTTCCAGAAGCACAAGCCCGACGCCAAGCTCAAAGTCGCGTTCACCGACACCTCGTCCGCGGACGATCAGTCGGGCGTGCTGATCCGCAAGGGCAACCCGGAGTTGCTCGCGGCCATCGACAAGGCGCTCGCGCAGATCAAGGCCGACGGCACCTATGCGCGCATTTCGCAGAAGTATTTCGGCAAAGACGTTTCGCAATAAGGCGGATTGAACGATGCCGGCATGGCTGCATTTGATGGCGCAATCGTTGTGGCCATTGCTTGAAGCGGGACTGGTCTTCACCGTCCCGCTCACCCTGGCTTCATTCGCAATCGGCATGGCGCTCGCGTTCGGCGCGGCGCTCGTGCGCCTGTTCGGGCCACGCTGGGCGGTCGCCGCCGTGCGTTTCTATATCTGGCTCTTTCGCGGCTCGCCGCTACTCGTGCAGTTGTTCGTGATCTTCTACGGACTGCCTAACATAGGCATCGTGCTCGATCCACTGACGGCGGCCATTATCGGCTTTTCGCTCAACGTAGGTGCCTATAACGCGGAAGTGATCCGCGGCGTGATCGAATCGATTCCGCGCGGGCAGTGGGAAGCCGCCTATTCAATGAACATGACGCGCGCGCAGGCGTTGCGCCGTGCGATCCTGCCGCAAGCCCTGCGCGTGGCCTTGCCGGCGCTGTCGAACTCGTTCATTGCGCTCGTGAAGGACACGTCGCTCGCGGCGGTGCTGACCGTGCCCGAAATCTTCCAGGCTGCGCAGCGCATTGCCGCTGTGACTTACGAGCCGCTGATTCTCTATACCGAGGCTGCACTGCTCTACCTCGTGTTCAGCTCCGTGCTCTCGCAGGCACAAGGGCGGCTCGAGGCGCGTTTTGGCCGCCATGCTTTGTTTTCTGCGGGGCGCTGATGATCCGTATCGAGAAACTCCATAAGTCGTTCGGCGAGCATCGGGTTCTCGCGGATATCGACCTCACGCTGAAATCCGGCAGCGTCACCGCGCTGATCGGTCCGTCCGGCAGCGGCAAGAGCACACTGCTACGCTGTATCAATCTGCTTGAAACGCCCGACGCTGGCGCGCTGAGCGTGGGCGACGCGCGTGTCGAGTTCGGCCGCGAACGCCAGCTCCCGCATGCCGAGATTGCTTCAGTGCGGCGGCATACGGGCATGGTGTTCCAGAACTTCCAGTTGTTTCCGCATCTGAGCGTGATCGAGAACGTGATGGAAGGACTCGTCACGGTGCTGAAATGGGACAAGGCGCGCGCCCGCGAGCGCGCAACCACGCTCCTGGCGAAAGTCGGCATCGCGCAGAAAGCGCATGCGTGGCCCTCCACGCTCTCGGGCGGTCAGCAGCAGCGCGTGGCGATTGCCCGCGCGCTCGCGCCCTCGCCTCAGGTGCTGCTCTGCGACGAGCCGACCTCGGCGCTCGATCCCGAGCTCTCCGCCGAAGTCGTCGACGTGCTGAGACAGCTCGCCGAGGAAGGCACGACCATGCTGATGGCGACGCATGACTTGCGGCTGGCCGCTTCGGTCGCGCACGACGCTGTCTTCCTCAAGGATGGCACGATCGTCGAGGCCGGCCCCTCGCAAGAGCTCTTTGCTCGCCCGCGCGATGCGCGCACGGCACGCTTCGTCTCCACGCTCACCCAGGCGCTGCCGACGTTCTGACTTTGTGTCGCGCGCCGGCATGGGCTCGTGTACGTCGCCGCGCTCGCATGGGCTGTCATGCGATTCCGGCATTCTCTTTGCACAAAGAGTCGCGACAAACCCCGGCTTCAACGCATGAGCTTGACCAGTTCCAGCGCGATACCCGGCACGAGAATCACCACGACGAGCGCAACGATATTCGCGCAAAGAAACGGCAGCGTACCCTTGAAAATGGTGCGAATCGACAGATCGGGCAACATGGTCTTCACCATGAACACGTTCATGCCCACGGGCGGATGAATCATGCCGATCTCCATCATCATCGCCACGTAGATGCCGAACCAGATCATGTCCGCGCCCAGCGGCTGTACGACCGCGGCAAATACGGGAATGGTGAGCAGCATCATCGCGAGCGCTTCCATGAGCGAGCCGAGCACGATATAGATGCAGGTGATGACGGCGATCACACCGAGCAGCGGCAAATGCAGCGCGTGTATCCAGGCAACCAGCGTGGCGGTGAGCCCCGAGAGCGTGATGAAGTTTGCGAACACCATGCCGCCAAAGGCAATCGCGAAGATCATCGCGGTCGTCTTGCCGGCCTCCACCAGCGAGTCGAACAGCAGCGTCCAGCTGAGCTTGCGGCGCAGGCCCGCGAACACGAGCGAGCCCGTCGCGCCCACGCTCGATGCCTCGGTCGCCGTGAAGACGCCGCCGTACAAGCCACCCACCACGATCAGGAACAGTGCGAGGACACCCCAGATCTTGCCGAGCTTGACGAAGCGCGTGCGCCAGTCCACGCGCTCGCCTCGTGGGCCTTTGGCCGGATCGCGGCGCACGGTCCACCAGATCGACAGCAGGAACAGCGCGCCCAGCAGGAGCCCGGGGCCGATGCCCGCGATGAAGAGCTTGCCGATATCCTGATCGGTCAGGACACCATAGATAAGCAGCGGAAAGCTCGGCGGAATCAGCGCGCCCAGCGTGCCGCCCGAACTCACACAGCCGGCGGCGAGACTGTCCGCGTAGCGGTGGCGGCGCATCGGCGGCATTGCGACCTTCGTCATGGTGGCGGCCGTGGCGATCGAACTGCCCGACATGGACGCAAAGCCCGCGCAGGCCAGCACCGTGGCGTGCGCGAGTCCGCCCTTGAAGTGGCCGATCCATGCGTTGGCCGCGTCGTAGAGCTCCTCGGCAAGATCCGCCTTGTAGATGAAGGTGCCCATCAGGATGAACATGGGCAGCACCGAGAGGTTCTCGTTGGCCGCGAGGTCGGCGATCGTCATGCCGGCCATGGCGAGCGCGGGTTCCCAGCCGCGGATCAGCGCGAAGCAGCCCACGCCGATGCTGAGCATCGCGAAGCCGAGCGGCACGCCCACGAACGCGAACAGCAAGACGGCGGCGAAGCCGGAAAGGGCGAGTGTCATGGCGATTCCTTGCGGCCGAGCGCGGCGAGATGGTCTAGCGTGAGCGCAAACAGCACCAGCAGCGTGACGCCGGAGAGCGCGCTCATGTAGTCACTGAGCGGCGCGAGCGGCCACTCGAGCACGGTCGTGGTGATGCGGTTGCGGGCGAGGTCGGCGCCGTCGCTGGCGAGCTGCCAGGCCATGATGCCGACTGCCGCGAGGCTCACGAGCAGCACGAACAGCTGTTGCAGCCAGCTGCCCATGCGCCCGAAGCGCCCTTGCAGCAGATTCACCGTAATGTGTTGCTGGCCCTGCGTGACGAGCGGAAACGCCGAGAATATGAGGATCGCCATGCCGAAGCGCACGATCTCGGATGCGCCGCGTATCGGCGCGGCGAACCAGTAACGCATGAACACATCGCAAAACGTGAGGCCCATGATCGCGAGCAGCACGAGCGCCACGACTGCGCCGAGCGCGCGCCGCAGCCAGCGTGAGGCAACGCGCTCGCGGCGGCCGCTCGCGCCATCGGCGAGCACTCCAGGCGGATGCAATGCCGCGGAAGGATTCGCGTGGCTCATCTTGCCTCCTGCTTTGCTTCGTCACGGTAGTAAGCGAGTGCTGCCGCGCCGTCCACATTCAGATGATCCGCCTGCGCAATCCATTGCGCGTCCATCGGCTGTGCCAGCACCCGCAGTGCCGCGACGAACGCGGGTGGTGGATCGATCAGCTTGAGTCCGTTCGCCACGGCGTGTTCGCGCGCCTGTTCGTTCGCCGCGTCGATCACGGCCATCCGGTGCGCGAACGCTTCGCCCGAGAGCGCCGTGATGGCCGCACGGTCCGCCGGCGCAATCGACGCCCACACCTGCTTGTTCACGAAGAGCGAGAAGCTTGGCGCGGTGATGCCGCCGGGTACGCTCGTCTCGAAGCGAGCATAGCGGACCACGTTGAAGCGCGCGGCATCCATCTCCGGAATGCCGGCGAAGCCGTCCACGGTGCCGCCTGCCACCAGCTCGCTCATTTTCGCGGCGGGCGTGGCGACCACGCCTGCGCCACCACGATCCATCAGCGTCGAGGCAACGCCTGGCAGTGCCCAGTATTTCACGCCGCGTATCGCCTGAAGCGACGTGACGGGCTGCTTGAGGCTGTAGATCTCGCCGGCCGGAAACACGACGAGCGCGAGCAGATGAACGTCGCGATACTGGCCGGCCTTTGCGAAGTACTTCTCGTTGGTGCGCCAGAGCGCGACCGACATGCCCTCGGAGGAAGCGGAGCCGAGCGGCAGGTGCGCGAGCTGCACGAGACTCGCCTTGTTCTGGATGAGGCCGTTGAAGATGTATGCGCCGTCCACGATGCGCTTGCGCACGACGTCCCACTGCTGCTGCGGCGAGCCGATGCTGGTGGGCGGAAACACGATCTTGACGCGCCCCTGCGTGGCGCGCTCGACGTCCTCGGCCCACGGCTTCATGACCTCGACGTTGAAGATATGCTGCGGCGGCAGAAAGGCGTTGACGACCAGCGTCGTGGCGGCGTGCGCCATGGCCGGTAACGCCATCGCCAGCGCCACGAGAGGGGCTGCGATGAGGCGGTACATGGTGTCTCCTGCTTATAAGAATTGATTGGCCGGCCTGAGCGCTGCGGGGGGCGCCGGCGCCCCTTCGTGCCGCGTTGCGCCGCTACCAGTCGCCTAGCACGATGCCGCCCTTCTCCGAGACCTCGGTCCAGCGCTCGACGAAGCGTGCGGGCGCCGTCTGCCGCAAGGTACGGTGGCGCAGCCAGTCGAACAGGCGTTCGTGCAGTTCGGCGCGCACGCTCGCATGCTGTGCGTCGCGGCCCAGGTCGTTCAACTCGTCGGGATCGGCCGCGAGATCGAACAGTTGTGGCGCGAAGCCATCGTAGTGAATGTATTTCCAGCGACCGTCGAACACCATGAAGCAACGGCAGCCGTCGAGACCGCGGCCAAGCAGCGTGCGCGTGCGCGAACGGAACGAGTAATCGAACTCGCTGAAAACGGCATCGCGCCACGGCACGTCACGCGCGCCATGCAGCAAGGGCTGCAAAGAGCGCCCCTCCACGATATGGTCGGGGACCGCCACGCCAGCCGCTTCGAGGAAGGTGGGCAGCAGGTCGATTGCCTCCACGAGCCGCCGCTCCACCGTGCCGCGCGTGGCATCGGCTTCAGGGCGCGGATCATGGATGATGAGCGGCACGCGCGAAGATGCATCGTGAAAGAGCTCCTTCTCGCCGAGCCAGTGGTCGCCCAGGTAGTCGCCGTGGTCGCTCGTGAACACGATCATCGTGTCCTGTTCGCGGCCAGTTTCGCGCAGGAACGCGAACAGGCGGCCGAGATGATCGTCGACCTGCTTCACGAGCCCCATGTAGGTGGGAATGACCGTCTCGCGCACTTCGTCGCGCGTGAAGCTCACGCTTTCGTCGTGCTTCATGAACGCGCCGAAGACCGGGTGCGGGCGCTCGCGTTCGTCGAGCGTCCGCACGGCGGGCTTGACGTCATCGGGACCATACATGTCGTTGTAGGGCGCCGGCGCCATGTACGGCCAATGTGGCTTGATCAGACTCAGATGCAGGCACCAGGGCGCGTCGCCCTGCTCACGGATGAAGGCCATCGCGCGGTCGATCATGTACGGCGTTTCCGAATGCGCCTCGCTGATGCGCGCGGGCTTTGCCGCGTGGCGCATCTTCCAGCCGCTCAGAATCTCCCCGTTCTCGCCTTCGGCCGAATTTGCGTAGTCATGCCAGGGATTATCGCCCTCATAGCCCTTGCTGCGCAGGTAATCGCAATACGGCGTTTCCACGCGGGCGCCGAAGAGGCCCGGATGGATGCCGTCGTCGCGATCGAACGGCTCGAAGCCGCACTGCTCCACCAGCACCGCGCCCGGCGACTCCGGGTTCATGCCGAGCCGCTGCATGCCCGCCTTGTCGGCGACCATGTGGGTCTTGCCCGCCAGCGCGACGCGCATGCCGCGCGTGCGCAGGTAATCGCCAAGCGTCAGTTCGCCAACGGGCAGTGGCACGAAGTTCCAGTACGCGCGGTGGCTCGCCACGTAGCGGCCCGTGTAGTACGACATGCGCGACGGCCCGCAAACGGGACTTTGCACGTACGCGCGCTCGAAGCGCACGCCACGCCGCGCGAGCGCATCGATATGGGGTGTTTGCAGCGTCGGGTGGCCATAGCAGGACAGATAGTCCCAACGCAACTGGTCGCACATGACGAACAAGATATTCTTGACTGTCTCCATCGCTTATCTCCTTTTGATGAAGGCAAGCGTAGAACAGCCCTGGAGCGCAACCCAGCGATTTCTGAGAAGATTTCACTCAGTGAAACGCACCGGATTCGGCCATGTGGTCCCCCAAAGTCAAGACCATCGACGCCCTCGAACGCGGCCTCGTCACGCTCAAGACCCTGCAAGAGCTTCAGGCGGCGAGCCTGCACGACCTGCATATGCACACAGGCATTCCGAAGGCCACCTTGCTGCGCATTCTTCTGACGTTAGAGCGCCAGGGGCTGATCTGGCAGCGGCTGGCCGATGGGCTCTTTCGCCCGAGCTACACGCTGCAGGCGCGCGCGCGCCGCCTCGATCGGGTGGACCATCTGATCGAATGCGCGGTCACGGAGCTGGACCAGTTGCAGAGCCGCATTCTCTGGCCATCGGACCTCGCCGTGCGGCGCGGCACGACAATGGCGCTGTGCGAGTCGAACCGCACGCGCTCGTACTTCGTCGTCAACCGCGACAAGCTCGGCTATGAGATCAACATGCTGCGCTCGGCTGTCGGGCGCGCGTATCTCGCGTTCTGCCCCGACGAGGAACGCGAGTCCTTGCTCGAAGCCCTGCGGCTGGGTCAGCGTCCCGGCGACGAGCGCGCGCACGATCGGCGCTACGTGCGGCAATTGCTCAATGAAACGCGCCGCCTCGGCTATGGTGCGCGCGAACGCAACTTTGGCGGCTCGTACGACCAGTCGCGCACGCAGTACAACGACGGTTTGTCCGCGCTCGCCGTGCCCATTGCGGCGCCCGATGGCTCGGTTGCCGGGTGCGTGAACATCGTATGGTTCGAGCGCCTCTTCAAAGTGGAGGAAATGGCCGCGCGCCATCTGGAGGATCTTCGCGCCGCCGCTGCCCGGATCGGGGCGCGCTTGTCGATCGATTGAACACAGCGTTCACGCGGTTCGCCACAGTACGTGACCATGACCATCGCGTGCTCGTACAAACGAAGCACTCAGCACGCGCGAATGCTCAGGCTGCAGACGCGCGGCGCACGAACACTCGCCGCGTGAGATCGAAAGCGACGAGATTGCCCGAGAGCACCAGCAACAGGCCCACCACAGTCAGCCACGACCAGCGGTAGCCCTCGAATACCGTCGATACCGCGAGCGCCACGATCGGGAACAAGACCGTGCAATAGGCGGCCCGCTCGGGACCGATGCGCCCAACCAGCATCAGATACGCCGTGAAGCCCACCACCGAGCCCGCCACCGCGAGCCAGGCCAGCGCCCCGAGGTAGCGCGCATCCATCTCGATCCTGAACGGCAGGCCGGCCAGCGCACTGCCGGCCAGCAGCACCGCCGTGCCGATCAGCATGGCCCAGCCATTCGTGACGAGCGGGTGCAGCCCCATCGATTGCATGCGGCTCGAGAGCAGATTACCGACCGAGAAACACTGGGTGCCGAGAAACGCCACGGCAAGCCCGACCCAGACGGTCTGATCGCCGATATGGCCGGCCATCTGCTGGAGGAACAGGCACACGATGCCGATGAGGCCCAGCACGGCCCCGCCCACCGCCGTGCCCTGCAGCGGCCGGCCCATGAAGAGACGCCCGTTGATCGAGTTGAGCAGCGGCGCGGTCGAGAACACCACGGCAACGAGCCCGCTCGGCACGATGTTCTCGGCGTAGTAAAAGCACAGGAAATTGAGGCAGAAAAGCGCCAGCCCCTGGGCCACGAGATAGCGCCATGCCGCCCGCGGCGGCCAGACGGGCCGGCGCATGAGGCCCAGCAGCGCGAACATCAGGAGCGCCGCGATCCCAAAGCGCCAGGCGATGGAAACGGGCGCAGGCACGACGCCGAGCTGCCACTTGATAGCAATCCAGGTGGTGCCCCAGATCAGCACGGTGAGCGCGTAAAGAAAGAGATTCATGGCTGGAGATGGCCGATAGTCGATGCTTCCACTATGGCGCGCGGCGGCGGCATCCACTTGTCCAGGATTGCGCATTTCTTGGCAGCGGCCCTCGCCGGTCGGGGCCAACGCGTATACTGTGACCACCCAGCCTCCCCTTTTCACCACCGCCCGTCTGCCCGCTCTCCGAACCATGGACGCCCTGGAGTCTCCCGCCGCGCTCGACCTCGCCAACACGCCGTTCGGGCTGCATTCGGTGTGCCGCACGCTGAGCGCCGCCAACGCGACGCTGGAGCGCTTTACCTGGCTTGGCGATCAGCTCGCGGCGGCCGTCTGGACACGCGAGACGCGCGAGGCCGAGACCGTCTACGATCAGCCGGGTCATCACACGCTCTCGTGCTATCTCGACGGCGGCTACCGCACGGAGCGGCAGAAGCTGCCGGGCATTTACGGCGCGCCAAGCCGGCTCTGCGCGCTACCCGGCGATCATGAATCGCGCTGGTGGGTGCGCGGGCACATGCATTTCATGCACCTCTATTTCCTGCCCGAGCACTTCACGCAGCGCGCCGTGCGCGAGCTCGACCAGGAACCGCGCGGGCTCACGCTGGCCGACCGCACGTATTTCGAGGACGAGCGCATCGCCGCGCTTTGCCAGACGCTCGCCAACGAAGACTGGGCCAATCCTGAAGGCCTGTTGCGCAGCAACGAGACCGCCCACGAAGTGCTGAGCCTGCTGCTGCGCAGCCAGGGCGTACGCCGCCCCGGTGCAGCCCTCAAGGGCGGCCTTTCGGTAGCCACGCGGCGGCGGTTGCGCGACTACATCGACGCCCATCTCGGCGAGCCCTTGACGCTGGGTGCGCTGGCCGAGGTCGCCTGCCTCTCCGAGTACCACCTCGCGCGCATGTTCCGCACGTCGTTCGGACTGCCGCCGCATGCGTGGATTGCCGCCCAGCGGCTCGAACGGGCGCGCATGCTGTTGCGCACCAGCGCCCTGCCGCTCGCCCACATTGCGGCGGCGTGCGGCTATGCGAATGCCAGCCACTTCAGCCATCGCTTTCGCGATGCGTTCGGCGCCGCGCCCAATACGTATCGGCAAGCGCTGCAAAACCGGGGCATGGCCATTCAAGCCTGAGACAGGCATGCTCCCCCGTCTACACCGGGAAGCTGAACTGAACCCAGAGCTTGTTGCCCTCCGGGCGATTGCGCACGGCGAATTCGCGCTGGTACTTGATGACGATCCCCGACGCCGGCCCCCACATATAGCGCAATTGCGGCCCGATCGCGACAGCCTGGCCGCGGAAGCCGTCGGCGCCAACCTTGACGCCGTTTTGCGTGTCGTCCGTGAACTGCTTGAGGAACGTGCCTTGCACGCCGAGCTGGAAGCGCGAGTTGACTGAATAGCCGATCAGGTAATCGAGCACCGCTACCGCACCCGAATGATATTGCGTCGCGTGGTTCGGCGAGTTCATTTCCAGCAACGTGGTCGTCGAGATTTCCCAATCGGGATGCGGAAACCACGTCACGCTCATATAAGGCAGGAACGCGTAAGTGTTCAGTCCGGTATTGGCAATCCGGTTGACTGAATAAGCGCCGCTCGGCACGGCGAACGATGGCGAAACGAACGCGAACAAGGTCTTCGACTGATTGGCGTAACCCAGCATCAGCGGCTCGAGAATCACGTCGCCGAGCGACGTCCGGTTGCCGGTGCCGCCCGGCGTGGAGAGATGCAGGTGCAGGAGCGGCACGATCGCGCTGCTCGATATCGTAAAGGGTCCTAAGGTCTCGCCCCACGTGTGCACGACCCGAGGCACTTCCGCCACGACGCTCAAATGGAAGCCAGGCACGGCGTTGCTGCCATTACCGCCGGCAAATTTGTTCGCCGAATAGTATTCCGAATAATTGAAGTACTGCGTATTGCCGGGCGGCGGCAGCAGTCCATTGAGCACGGTATTGACGCCAAAGGGGTAGCTGATCTGGCCGTTCTCGGTCGCTCGTGCCGGAACCGCGATTGCGCACGCGATCAAGCCCGCGCTGATCAAGCGCGTGAAGAAGGAAGTCATTGCGTCTCCAAGCCGTCTAGTCGTTGGTTCTGATAGATGTGACGGTCTGCCGATGTCCGGCGAACCCATTGCGTCGATGCGCGAGTGAGCGCGGTCGAGGCAGACGCAATGTAGAGCGAGCGCCGCCGGCGAAAAAGACCTGGTGGGAAGAAGAGTTCTTCGTGCGGAGGAGGAATCTGCTGCGACGCATTCCGGGTGGGGCTTACGTACGACTCAGATGTCGCCCGTGGCGGCGCGATGATGCAATTTGATTTGCATTCCGAATCTTATCGCGCGAGATGACTCATCCGATCAATGCACGATGCGCGGAATGCCCGCCTGCGCGCCGTTATGGCGCGATCTCACTCAATTTGCGCGGCAGCCCTAGCTGCTCGAAACGCTCGACCAGAAAGTCGGTGAACGCGCGGATCTTCGCCGGCTGATGTCGGCGGCACTGGTACGCGATATTGATGGTGAGCGCCGGCAGCAGCCACTCGGACAGAACGGGAACGAGCCTGCCCGCGACGATGTCGTCATGAATGATGTAGAGCGGCTGGATCAGGATGCCGAGGCCGCCGAGCGCGGCCGCGCGGATCACTTGCCCCTCGTTCGCGTCGAGCAGGCTCTTGATGGCAACCGATTCCGTCTGTTCCCCGCGCCGGAAATGGAGCATGTACGGATCGTTGGCGAGGTTGTACACGAGCAGATCGTGCTCGCAGAGCGCATCCGGCGTCGCGGGCGTGCCGCGCCTCGCCAGGTAGCCCGGTGACGCCGCCAGCACCCGCCGCGTCTCGGCGAGCTTGCGCACCGTGATGCTGGAATCCGCTTCGTACTCGCGGGTGCGGATCGCCACGTCGATGCCGGCCTCGATGAAATCGGGGTAGCGGTTCGCCGCAACGATCTGCACGTTGAGGTTCGGATAGCGCTTGTGAAATTCGGGCAGCGCGGGGGCAATATAAATCGACGCGAACGAGACCGAGGCCGTCACCCGCAGCGTGCCGGTCGGATTGACGGACGCTTCGTTGACGGCGGCGTCCGCCTCGGCCATCTCGCCCATGATGGCGACGCAACGCCGGTGATACTCGTGGCCGGCATCGGTCAGCCAAAGGCGCCGCGTGGTGCGCTCCACGAGCCGCGCGCTCAGGCGATCCTCCAGTGCATTCAGGCAGCGGCTAGCCGCGGCGCTGGACATGCCGAGGCGCTCGGCGGCCTTCGAGAGGCTGCCAAGCTCGGCCACCTGAATGAAAAACTCGATCTGGGTCCACTTGTCCATAAACTCGATTTCTCCGCTCAGCGGAGAACAAAACTTCAAAAACGCGTCTTTTTTCCGACGAAAGACGGAATTAATCTTACCGCAACCACCCACGAAACAACACCCGGAGACAACCGAAATGCGCAACCTCAACGAGGACACGATCACCCAGGCGGTCATCGCGTCGCTGGGCGGATGTGGCGACTCACGGCTGCGGACCGTAATGACGAGCCTCGTCCAGCACCTCCATTCGTTCGCCCGCGAGACCAAGCTGACCGAAGCCGAATGGCAGGCGGCGATCGCGTTCCTGACCGCCGTGGGCCATATCACCGACGACAAGCGCCAGGAGTTCATCCTGCTCTCGGACGTGCTGGGCCTTTCGACGCTGGTCACCGCGCAGAATCACGCGAAGCCGGTGGGCTGCACCGAGGCAACGGTATTCGGCCCTTTCTATGTAGAGGGAAGCCCCGAGTACGCGCAGTTCGACGACATCGCGAACGGTGCGCGCGGCGAGCCTTGTTTTGTCAGCGGATATGTGCGCGCGCTCGATGGCGAGGCCATCGCCAACGCCCAGCTCGAAGTCTGGCAAGCCGATGAAGACGGCCACTACGACGTGCAGTTGGCGCCCGAAGACGACGGCACCCACGCGCATCGCGCACGCGGCAAGCTGCGCACCGACGCCAACGGACGCTTCGCGTTCCGCTCGATACTCGCCGAGCCGTATCCGATTCCGCACGACGGTCCAGTCGGCGCGCTGCTGGACGCGCTCGGCCGGCATCCGTGGCGGCCCGCGCACCTGCATTTCATGATCGAGGCGCCGGGCTACGAAACGCTGATCACCCACGTGTTCCGCGACGGCGACCGCTATCTCGACTCCGATGCGGTATTCGGCGTACGTTCGACGCTGGTGGCAGAGTGGATCCAGCACCCCCCGGGCACGGCGCCCGATGGCTCGCAGATGGACGTGCCGTTTTACACGCTCGATTACGACTTCGTGCTGAACCCGAAGGGGCCGGGGAGATGAGCCGCCACATCGTCATGTGGAAGGTATCGGACAAGAAAGTCGTGGCGTAATGGAGAAGTGATGCAAGCCAGCATGGAATTCATTTACAAGGTGCGTCCCGCACGCGTGATCTTCGGGGCGGGCAGCCTGCGCCATCTCGAGCGCGAGGTCCTCGAGCTGGGCGCGAAGCGCGCGCTGGTGCTCAGTACACCGGAGCAACGCGCACTCGCGCAAACCATCGCCGGGCGCCTCGGGACCCGCGCCGCCGGGATCTACGATCGCGCCACGATGCACGTGCCGGTCGAGGTGGCACGCGACGCGCTCGCGTTCGCCAAAAGCTGCGGCGCCGATTGCGCGATTGCCGTGGGCGGCGGCTCCACAGTCGGGCTCGGCAAGGCGATCGCGCTCGAAAGCAGCCTGCCCATACTCGCGATCCCCACCACCTATGCCGGCAGCGAGATGACGCCGATCTACGGCATCACCGAAGCGGGCCTCAAGCGCACCGGCACCGACGCGCGAGTATTGCCGAAGACGGTGATCTACGATCCCGAGCTGACGCTCACACTGCCCGTCGATTTGTCGGTGACGAGCGGCATCAACGCCATCGCCCACGCGGCCGAGGGGCTCTACGCGAACGACGCCAACCCGGTAATGAGCCTGATCGCCGAAGAAGGCATACGCGCGCTCGCGCAGGGCCTGCCGGGTGTGCGGCGCGACGCGGCGGATCTCGCCGCGCGCAGCGACGCGCTGTATGGCGCCTGGCTGTGCGGCATGGTTCTCGGCAACGTTGGCATGGCGCTGCATCACAAGCTGTGCCACACGCTCGGCGGCAGCTTCAATCTCCCGCACGCGCAGACGCACACCGTCGTGCTGCCGCACGCGCTCGCCTGCAACGCCGCCCATGCACCCGATGCGATGCGCCGCATCGCCCGCGCAATCGGCACGGATGACGCCGCGCGCGGCCTCTACGAGCTCGCGCGCGAGAACGGCGCCCCGCTCGCGCTGAAGACACTCGGCATGAACGAAGCCGACCTCGACCGCGCCGCCGACATCGCCGCCGCGAATCCGTACTGGAACCCAAGGCCGATCGAGCGGCAGGCACTGCGCGCGCTGCTGCAGGACGCGTTCGACGGCGTGCCGCCTGCCACGCGTTGAAGAACCATTGAACGATTGAAATGCCGCCCTGCTGCAACAAGCAGGGCGAGAATAACCAGGATCAACCAGGAGACACAGCATGACGACCGAATTGAATCAGGGTGGCGAACACGCCGCGGAGCACTACGACGTTGCGGTGGTCGGCTATGGTCCGACCGGGCTCGTCGCGGCTTCGATGCTCGGCCGTGCCGGCTACCGGGTCGTGGTCATCGAGCGTTGGCCCACCCCGTACGGTCTTCCGCGCCTCACGCACATCGACGGCGAAACGGCCCGCATCGTGCAGGCGAGCAGTCACGTCGAGCAGGCGTTGCGCAACGCGAAGCCCGTGGATACCTATCACTATCGCGACGCCCAGGGCGATCTGCTGCTCGAACTGAACTGGACGGGCCGCGCCTGCGGCTACCCCGCCCACATCTCGATCTATCAGCCCGACATCGAAGACGCGATCGAAGCGCGTGCGAGCGGCTACAAGGGCGTCACGGTCCTGCGCGGCTGGGAAGTCGAAATGCTCAAGCAGGACGGCGACGGTGTCACGCTGTCCGCCCATCCGCGCCGGTGCGCGCAGGATGCGCAATGGACCGAAGCGCCGCGCACTTTTCACGTCCAGTACGCGATTGGCGCGGACGGCGCGAACAGTTTCGTGCGCCGCACGCTCGGCATCGAACGAAGCGATTTCGGCCATAACGAGCGCTGGCTGAACCTCGATTCGGAGAACAAGCGCGATCTGGGCGAAGCGTACTCGCGCACGACGATCTTCTGCGACCCGGCGCGCGCGTATATGCACATGCCGATCGGCACCAAGCGCACGCGCTTCGAATTGCGCGTGCTGCCCGATGAGGCAACGTCCGACTGGGAAGTGGAAGCCGCCGGCTGGCGCTGGCTCAAGGAGCGTTACGGCCTCGGCCCGGACGACCTGACGATGCTGCGCCACGTCGTCTACACCTTCGAAACCCGCATGGCCTCGCACTGGCGCGAGCAGCGCGTGCTGCTCGCGGGCGACGCCGCGCATACGATGATGCCGTATATGGGCCAGGGCGCCTGCTCGGGCATGCGCGACGGCATCAACCTCGCGTGGAAGCTCGATCTGGTCTTGAGCGGGCGCGCGTCGCCGGCCTTGCTGGACACCTACGACGCCGAACGCCGGCCGCACGTGAACGCGATCATGCAAATGTCGCTGTTCCTCGGCAAGGTCGTCAACGAAGACGATCCGCACAAGGTCGCCGAGCGCGATGCGGCCTTCCGCGCCGGCAAGGTGCCGCCCATGCCCCCGTTTCCGAAGCTCGAGCACGGTATCGTGCATTGCGAATCGGACGGCACGCTGCTGCCGTCAACCGGCGTCCCCGCACCGCAGGGGCGCGTGCGACGCGGCGCGGCCGAGGGCCGGCTCGACGACGTCGTCGGCTACGGGTTCCAGCTCGTCGCGCGCGAGCATCCAGCGCACCATCTCGACGCGCGCCAGCTCGCCTTCCTCGAGCAGCTCGGTTGCCGCTTCGCGGTGCTCTCGGACGATGCGGCCGCACGCGACGCCATCGTCGATCTCGACGGCGATCAGCGCGCGTTCATGGACGCGTATGGGATGCAGGCTTACATCAGTCGTCCTGACTTTCTCGTGTTCGGCTCGGTTGCCGAGCTGCGCGAGCTGGGCGCGCTCGTCGACGACCTGCGCGACAAGCTCCACTGGCGCGACGAAGCCGTAGCGGGCAAGGCGGCGGAAGGCGCGTCTGGTGCACGCATTTCGTGAGTGAGGAGCTTTCCATGACGATAGAACTGTCGCCTTTCACGCACGCGCTACAGCGGGCGATGCCGCTCACCCGGCTGCTCGACTGCGGCATGGACTACGCGGACGCCACGGCGCTGCACGCCCGCACATCGGCCGGCGAGGCGTGGGACGCCGCAGCCGAGGCGCTGGCCGACGCGCAATTCGCGCGGGCAGCGCAAGCCGGCGCCGCCGGGCATCTGAAGACGGCGGCCGATGCGCAGGCCATGGGCATCGCCGACCTGCTATTCGCCCAGATGGCGTTCAACGACGACGTCCCGCGCAAGCGCCAGCTCTACGCACGCCTGAGCGAGGCGGCGCAGCGTCTCGCCGGCTGGTCGGAGCAGCGCATCGAGCGCGTGGCCTTGCCGTTCGCCGGCGCGCACCTGATCGGCTGGCTCGTGCGCCCGGGCGCGAGCGCCGTGCGCGGCACGGTCATCGTCTTCGGCGGGCAGAGCGGCTGGGGCTTCGCCTACTGGCCGATCGCGCGCGCGCTCGCGGCACGCGGGATCGCCACGCTGCTCGCCGAGGGCCCAGGCCAGGGCGAGACCCGGCTCGAACAGCGGATCTTCGTCGACGTCGACGTGACCGCCGCGTACCGGCGCTTTGTCGATTACGTTGCGGACGACGCATCGCTCGGCCCGGTCGGCATCTGGGGAAACAGCATCGGCGGGTTGTGGGCCGCGTCCACCGCGGCGGCCGACCCGCGCGTCGCGGCCTGCTGCGTGAACGGCGCGCTCGCTGCGCCCTCGCTGCTGCCGTTCCGCACGTTTGTCGAGCAAGCCGCCGCCATGCTCGGCAACACCGACCCCGATGCGATCGCAGCGAATTTCGATCGTCTGCGATTCGTGCCGGAGCGCGAGCGCATCGCCTGCCCGCTGCTCGTGCTGCATGGCGGCGCGGATCCGCTCATTCGTCTGGAGGATCAGCAGCCGTTCCTCGATGCCGCCAGCTCCGGCGACGCCACGCTCGAGGTCTGGCCCGACGGCGAGCACACGATCTACAACCATAGCGCGGCGCGCACCGCGCTCGCATGCGACTGGTTCGTCGAGCGCCTTGCCAGACGCGCCCAAGCGTGACATGCGCGAAGAGCGTGGACGCGAAAAACCACCGTTGACGCCGCTACAATAGCGTTCGTGCGATGCGCTTGCCGACCGGTCCGGTTGCGCTCGCACGGGACGCCCTCCACGGGCGCACCCGCCGCGGCGCCGCGCTTCGTGGCGGCTACTGACGCCGCGCCCGCGCTGCTGCGCAAAGCCGATCCAATCGCCAGACCGGACATGCCCGTCGAGCCGGGGTGACCGGCACTGGAGGGATCGATGTTCGACAAGGCGCTGCGTTTCGAAGGCGGGCCGGACTGGCATCACTTCCACGTCTACACCGACAGCACGCTCGTTGCGGTTCTGCTCGTCGCCACCCTCCTGCTCGCGATACTGCTGGCGAGCACGATCTGCTACTTCGCCACGCGCGCGATCATGCTGACGATCGTCGGCCGTCTCGCGCGCCACGAACAACGCAAGTGGCTGCGCGCCGCCGAACGCCACAGGGTGTTCCACCGGCTCGCGCCGCTCGTGCCCGCGATCATCGTCTACGCGGCCGCGCCGCTGCTGACCGGCCTCACGTTTCCGCTCATTTCGGCGCTCGGGCATCCGCTGGCGCTGCTCGCAGCCTGCTACATGGTCTACACGCTCCTGCGCGCCGCGCTCGCGCTGCTCGACAGCGTGGGCGAGCGCTACAGCCACTTCCCCTCCGCCAGCGAGCGGCCGATCAAGAGCTTCTTGCAGATCGCCACCATCGTGCTCTATGTGATCGCGCTGATTGCGGTGATCTCGGTGCTGATGGAGCGCTCGCCCGCCTACTTCCTCACGGGCCTCAGCGCGATGACGGCGCTGCTGATCATCATCTTCCGCGACTCGCTGCTCGGCTTCGTCGCCAGCATTCAGCTCACCGTTTACGACATGGTGCGGGTAGGCGACTGGATCGAAGTGCCTGGCTTCATCGCCGACGGCACCGTGATCGACATCGCGCTGAATACGATCAAGGTGCAGAACTTCGACAACTCGATCGTCATGCTGCCCACCTACGTTCTGCTAACGAATAGCATGAAGAACTGGCGCGGCATGACCGAGTCGGGCAGCCGGCGCGTCAAGCACGCGATTCATTTCGATGCCGACACCGTGCGCTTTCCCGACGAAGCGCTGCTCGTGCGACTGCGCAACGAAATCCACCGGCCGCTCGAGGCATTTGCACCCGAGCACACACAGCGGCGCACGAATCTCGGCCTCTACCGGCTCTACCTGACTGCGCATTTGCGCGACCAGCCAGCGGTCCGCCGCGACATGCCGCTCGTGATCCGCCAGGTGCAGTCGCGCCAACCGGTAATCGCGCTGGAGATCTTTCTCTATCTGGATGAAACGCGCTGGGAGCCCTACGAAAACCTTCAATCGGACCTGCTCGATCATGCGTATGGCATCGCCCCGCTGTTCGGCTTGCGCTGCTGGCAGGAGCGGTGGCCGGGGTCCCGCCACGGATGAGCACTGAGCGCGCGTGCCGCTCACGCTTCGCCGTAGAATGTGTGCAAACGCACATTGATTCGCTTCCCCGCGAGATAAAAAACCCCCGAGACCAACGCTGCTTCGGTCAGCATCGGCCCTGAAATCCACTCGAACTTCACGCCATAAGATGGACCTCAATAACACCATCGACGAGACTGAACTGATCAGGCGGGTTGCCGCCCAATCGGATATTGCGGAACCGGCGGCCACAGCAGCCATGGCGTTTCTGACGCGTACCGTGCTGGAGGAAATCGCTCGTGGCAAGATCGTCGCGCTGGTCGGGATCGGGACGTTTGCTGCGCAATGGTTCCTGCTCAGGGAAGCAGGGACGCGCCCCGACGCGATCGTCGAATCGAGCGCCGGGGTATTTTTCATTCCCTCTCCTACGCTTGACGAGCACAACCCGCGATTCAGTCCGTATCTGCGGCCCATTGCCGTCTTGCGGGCACGCAGGGGGTTCGAACCTGCACCAGCGAAAGCGCAGTTGGTGATGCGGCTCTCATACGAGGCAAAGATGCCCCTGGAAGTCGCAAGGCGCGCATTGGACAGTGTCGTTGAGCAACTAAGGCAGGCACTTCTCGCGGGTGCCGATGTGCAATTTGGCGAACTCGGCGTGCTCTCGCGCCGGCCGCAACATCCGCAACATCCGTACGCAGATCTTCTGGAGATGGAGGACAGTGAGCCTGTTTCCCTGCTGGAATCCGAAGACAAGTTGCTGGGTTTTCAACAACACCAGTTTCTGGTTCCTGAGAATGAGGGAGGGAAAGAGGAACCCATGGAGATCGTCAAGATCTTCTTTGGCACGGATCGAAATCGCAACCCGAAAGCCAGGACGCCCGCTGATTACTTCGGCAATGACCGTGGCAAACAACTCAGATATGGCGTCTGCGAGGTCAGCATTCCGCATAACCACCGGGTGGGCAAGCTGGAATCGCCATTCATGTTGCGCAGTCTTTTGCAGGACCCGCAGAAGCACGTCGTCCTGATGAGTCTGAAAGAGCAGACTGCCGGTGAATTCGGTCTTGCCATTTCCAGGTGCCCGCACAAGGGTAAAACGCGCAGGGCCCTGATCTTCGTTCACGGCTTCAATACGACGTTCGAGGACGCAGCCCGCCGGGCAGCGCAAATCGCCTACGACGTGGAGTTCTCGGGCGTGCCATTCGTCTATAGCTGGCCATCGGGCGGCAAGGTGTTCAATTACGTCAGCGACGGGAGCGATGCCGAACAGGCCATCCACTACTTTCAAGCGTTCATCCTGACCGTCATGCAAAATGGCGGCTTCGACGAGGTTGTCATCCTTGCGCATAGCATGGGCAACCGGGTACTGGCCGGGGCGATAACGTTGATGATGGCGGCTGGCCAGAACCAGGCATTGCAGCAGATGACGGAAGTGGTGTTTGCCGCCCCGGATATCGATACCGATGTGTTCAAGAATCAGATCGCCCCGTCTTTGGCAGCCCTTGGCATCTCGACTACGCTCTATGCTTCGTCAAATGACAAAGCCTTGAAGTTGTCAAAAAAGGCGAACGGCGCCCCCCGGGCCGGAGATGCCGGCCGCGCGCTTCTGGTTCTCAATGGCGTCGAGACCGTTGATGCCAGCGCCGTCGAAACCAGCCTGTTCGGGCTGAACCATTCTTACATCGGCAGCGCAGTCCGTTTGACCGGGGACTTGCACGACTTGATTGAAAATCGCTTCCGCGCGGCGGTTCGCTATGGACTGAGGACCATAAACGTCAAGCTGGGCACGTACTGGTGCTTCAAGACCTGATTCGCCCTTATCCTATTTCTTTGCGTAGCTCACCTCCATGCCGGCCCGAACGTCCTGCTGGATCCCGTACTGCGCAAACGGATACCGCAGGCCGTTCTTCGCCAGCGCCTCCATGCCCGCGGTGGCTTTTGCCAGCATCGCGGGGGGAAGCGCCATCAGCATCTCGTCGTCGAGCACGCCACCATACCGGCGCTCCGCAAAGCAGGGAATCGAAAGGCTCGGCTGACCGGTCTTCAGCGCCCTGCCCCAGGAATCCGCACAGGACGATTCTCCCACCACGCCCCAGTCGAAACGCTTGTATCCCGACCATTGCAAGCCGTTGATGAAGTACATCATGGCGCCGGGCGTTGCATAGAACAGCGCGATGGTCGGGTCGATACGGCCGGCCGCGAGCGGCGACACCACCAGCGCCTCGTACTTTCCGTCCGGCACGCAGTCCATGGCCGCTTGATGGGCGCGGGAATCTTCGAGCGTGGCGTACCAGACGCCCGCCATTTGCTGGCCCGAGCGCCATTCGTCATCCTTGGCGTTGCCGAGACCCACGACCGACCGGCATTGCGATCCGACCAGATCTTCGGCCGTTACGCCGATCGTGAAACCGAGGCGAGCGGCTTGCCCGACGATCTGGTCGAGCGTGTGGATCGCCTTCGGGCGGCGAATCCGATGAATCGCCTCCATGTCCTCGCGCCGCTCGCACAGCATCATCCCGAACGGCAGGCTGCGCAGCTTGAGCAGGCGTTCGAGGTCTGCTGCCATTTTGCCAAGATCGTCTTTCATCGAAGTCGTCTCCATGAATCTATTCGGTATCCTGCATAAATCATTTCCGCCCTACTGCTGCGTCTCTTTGCGCCCCTGCGCCATGCCTGCGCGATAAATCTGCGGCGCCACCCCATGCCATCGCTTGAACGCCTGCGAGAAACTCGACAAGTCGCTGTAACCGAGCCGGTCCGCAATCTCCGTGAGCGTCAACTGCGCGTCGCTCAATAGCGTTTCGGCCAATGCGACGCGCGATTCGTCGAGCAGGGTCCGGAACGTCGTGCCCTCTTCCTGCAGCCTGCGCTTGAGCGTCCGCGCGCTCGTGTTCATCATCCGCGCCATCTCGTCGAGCGAAAGCGGCGCGGCGCCCCACGCCGCGTTCAGGTAATGGCGAATCATGGCCGATGTGCCCACGCGCGCGCGCCGCGCCTCCACCAACTGCTTGCACATCTGCTCGCACATGGCCGCGGTGGTGGCGTTGGCCTGCGGCAGCTTGAAGTCGAGCCACGCGCGCTCGAATGTGAGGCAATTCGAGCGCGCCCCGTAAACCGGCTCGACACCGAGCAGATGCTGAACGTCGAGCCACGCCTCAGGCCTCTCGCGCGGCTTGCTCGCTTGCAGCGTGAAGCTCGTCAGCGCGAAATCCGTTGCCCCAACCTCGCGCAGCAATACGGCTGCCGCCGCCATGTCGCGTTCCACGCAGTAGCGGCTCAGCACGTCCGGCAACTCCGGCGCGCCGAAATTCAGCATGCAGCAATTGCCGGTCTCCCGGTACGTGATCACGCTGAACGCATGGGTGAGCGGCAGGAAACGCAAGGCCAGCGCGAGCGCATCGCGCCCCGTGGCGCTCGCAATCAGGCCGTAGCCCCACACGCCGTAGGTCGAGAAGTGATAGCGCCCGCCAAGCTCGAGGCCGAGTCCCGGCGGATAGCCGAGCAGCCGCAGCAGGTTGTCGTAGAGCCGCAGTTCCTGGGCCGCCGTCACCTCCGTGTTCGGATCGTCGATCTGCGCGGCCGACAAGCCCGTGCCCGCGAGCAGCTTCGCTTGCGGCAGGCCGCGCTCGTCGCCGAAATCGACCAGCAGCCGGGCGCTGGCTGGACTCCGGGTGAAATCCCAGAAGCTCATGCGGAGAAACCCTCAATCCGTCGGTTTGGCCCAAATACTAAAACAATTGTCCCGTCCCAGCATTGGTGTTTTCCCATGCAGCACGCACTATCGGTGCCAGTCAGTCGTCGTTCGAACGACTCCATCGAAAGCACGGAGGAGACCTATGCCAATGAGCCCCAACGCGTCGCCTGAACCCCGAACTTCCTGAGGCGATTCCATGAGCCAAGTTTTCGACTACATCGTCGTGGGTGGCGGCTCGGGCGGCTGCGTGATCGCGGGGCGCCTGAGCGAAGACCCGAACCTCACGGTCTGCGTGCTCGAGGCCGGCGGTCGCGGCGACGGCACGCTCGTCAACACGCCAACGGGCGCGGTGGCGATGATGCCAACCCGCATCAACAACTGGGCGTTCGACACCGTGCCGCAAGCGGGACTGGGCGGACGCACGGGCTACCAGCCGCGCGGCAAGACGCTCGGCGGCTCGTCGGCGATCAACGCGATGGTCTACATCCGCGGCCACCGCACCGACTACGACGGCTGGGCCGCGCTCGGCAACGAAGGCTGGGCATGGGACGACGTGCTGCCGTACTTCAGGCTCAGTGAGCATAACGAACGATTCGACGACGCCTGGCATGGACGCGACGGTCCGCTGTGGGTCAGCGACCTGCGCACCGGCAATCCGTTTCACGCGCGCTACCGCGAAGCGGCCATTCAGGCGGGCCTGCCGCTGACCGACGATTTCAACGGTGCCCAGCAGGAAGGCATCGGCATCTATCAGGTCACGCAGAAGCACGGCGAACGCTGGAGCGCCGCGCGCGCGTATCTGCTGCCGCATCTTGGCCGGCGCGAGAATCTCACCGTCGAGACACACGCACAAGTGCTGCGCATCGTGTTCGACGGCACACGCGCGGTGGGCGTGGAGGTGAGGCAGCACGGCGAGGTCCGCACGCTGCGCGCAAGGCGCGAAGTCGTGCTCGCAGCGGGTGCGCTGCAGACGCCGCAACTGCTCATGCTCTCGGGCCTCGGTCCGGCACGCGAGCTCGAACGCCTCGGCATCCATGTGCGGCTCGATCTGCCCGGCGTCGGCCGCAATTTGCAGGACCACCCCGACTTCATCTTCGGCTACCGCACGCGCAGCACCGACACCATGGGCGTTTCGCTGCGCGGTGGATTGCGCATGTTGCTCGAACTCGCGCGCTTTCGCCGCGAACGGCGCGGCATGCTGACGTCGAACTTCGCGGAGGGCGGCGGCTTCCTGAAGACGCGTCCCGAACTCGACGCGCCGGACATCCAGCTGCATTTCGTCGTCGCGCTCGTGGACGATCACGCGCGCCGCTTCCACCCCGGTCATGGGCTGTCGTGCCACGTGTGCCTGCTGCGCCCGCGCAGCCGCGGCTCCGTCACGCTGCGCAGCGCCAATCCGCTCGACGCGCCGCGCATCGATCCAGCCTTCTTCGCCGATGCGCGCGATCTCGAAGACATGGTCGCCGGCTTCAAGCTCACGCGCCGCCTGATGCAGGCACCCGCGCTCGCGCGGTGGATCACGCGCGACATGTTCACGGCGCACGTGAACACCGACGACCAGATCCGCGACGTGCTGCGCCAACGCACCGACACCGTCTATCACCCGGTGGGCACATGCCGGATGGGACACGACGCGCTCGCCGTCGTCGATCCGCAACTGCGCGTGCGCGGCATGCAGGGACTGCGCATCGTCGATGCCTCCGTCATGCCGACGCTGATCGGCGGCAACACCAACGCGCCGACGATCATGATCGCCGAGAAGGCGGTCGATCTGATACGCGGCGTCAGCCGCGTGGCCGCGCAACCGCATAACGATGCGCAAGCCGAACCGCACGCCATCGACGCACCACAAGCACGCACTGTAGAGGCTCGCCATGCAATCGCCTGAATCGACCACCCTCGAAGCGAGCGCCAGGCCGCTGAGCGCCATCGTCATCGGTGCGGGCTTTGCCGGCATCGGCATGGGCATCGCGCTCAAGCGCGCCGGCATCGAAGACTTCGTGATTCTGGAGCGCTCGCATGACGTTGGCGGCGTTTGGCGCGACAACAGCTATCCCGGCGCCGCGTGCGACGTCCCCTCGCATCTTTATTCGTTTTCCTTCGAACCGAACCCCGAGTGGTCGCGAACGTTCGCGCGGCAAGCGGAGATTTACGCGTACCTGCGCCATTGCGCGTCCAAGTATGGACTGGCGCCGCATCTGCGCTTTCACGCGGAAGTCGCGCATGCGCGCTACGACGAGCCTCACGCGTTATGGCGCGTGACATTGACGGACGGCTCGACGCTGAGCGCGCAATGGCTGATCAGCGGCACGGGCCAGTTGAGCCGGCCGGCATTGCCGAAGCTGCCCGGCATGGAGACGTTCCGCGGCCGCGCGTTCCATTCGGCCCACTGGGATCACAAGTATCCGCTCGCCGGCAAGCGCGTCGCGGTGGTCGGAACCGGCGCGTCCGCGATCCAGTTCGTGCCCGCGATCGCCGATACCGTGCAGTCGCTAACGGTATTCCAGCGCTCGCCCGCGTATCTGATGCCGCGCCCCGACCGCGCCTACCGGCCGTGGCAACGCGCACTGTTCCGCGCATTGCCGTGGACGATGAAGCTCCATCGCGCGGCGATCTACGTGCGCTACGAATCGCGCGCGGTCGCGCTCACGCGCCTGAGTGGAATCATGAAATTCGCGGTGGGCCGCCCGTTCCGCAAGCTGCTCGCGCAACAGGTGCCCGACGCGGCGCTGCGCGAGCGGCTCACGCCCGACTACCCGATCGGCTGCAAGCGCATCCTGCTGTCGAGCGACTATCTGGCCGCACTGAGCAAGCACAACGTCGAACTCGTCACGCAAGGCATCCGGCGCGTGACCGAACACGGTATCGAAACCGTGGACGGCACGCATCACGCAGTGGACGCGATCGTCTACGGGACCGGATTTGCGGCGACCGAGTTTCTCTCGCCGATGCGCATCACGGGACGCAACGGCCTCGACCTGAACGATGCATGGCGCCGCGGCGCGCAGGCCTGGCTCGGGCTCGCAGTGCCTGGCTTTCCTGACTTCTTCACGCTCTATGGCCCGAACACGAACCTCGGCCACAACTCGATCGTCTATATGCTCGAAAGTCAGATCGCGCATGTCATGCGCTGCGTGCGCGCGATGCGGCGCGCCGGCGCGAGCGCGATCGACGTCGATCCGCGGCGCTACCGGCGCTTCAACGAGCGCGTCCAGCAACGCCTCGCGGGCTCGGTATGGAGCGGCTGCAAGAGCTGGTATGTGGATGCGTCCGGGCACAACAGCACCAACTGGCCGGGCTTCACGCTCACCTACCGCTGGCTCACGCGCTTTTCCGGGCTCGCCGCCTACCGGCTGAGCACCGTGATGCCGGGCGCTGCCGGGCAGGCGGGCGGGGTCACGATCGCCGAGCCCGCCGGCGCACTGGAAGCGCTCAATGCGGCCTTCCTGCGCGGCTTCCTGCGGGTCGGCTTCCGCTCGCTGATCGGGCCGCCGTTCGGCGCCGGCGTGCAGCGGCGCGTCGTCGGGCTCATGTCGCCGCTGATGCCCGGCGTGGGCGGCGTGATCCGCTATCGCAGGCCGGCGGGCGGCGTCCCCACCGAAGTCGTCGCGCCCAGACGCGGCGACACCGGCGGCGCGATCCTCTACCTGCACGGCGGCGCGTTCTGCCTCGGCGGCCCCGGCACGCACCGCAGCGTGACGACGCGGCTTGCCCGCGAATCGGGCATGGAGGTGTGGGTGCCCGACTACCGGCTCGCGCCCGAACACCCCTACCCGGCGGCGCTCGACGACGCGCTGGCCGCGTATGCGGCGTTGCGCGCGCAAGGCCATGCGCCGGAGCGCATCGTCGTGGCCGGCGATTCGGCGGGCGGCGCGCTTGCGTTGAGCCTCGCGATCGCGCTGCGCGATCGCGGCGAACGCATGCCGGCCGCGCTCATGCTGATCTCGCCGGTCACCGACGCGACGCTCGGCGGCGCCACGCTCGCGACGCGTGCCAGCGCCGATCCGATGATCCGGCGCGGCTGGCTGGAGCAAGGCCTGCGCTGGTATCACGGCGCCAACCCCGCCGCCTCGCACGGACCGCTCGACACCGATCTGCGCGGCCTGCCACCCATGTTGATCCAGGTGGGCGATCAGGAAGTACTGCTATCCGATTCGTTGCGGCTGACCGAGCACGCGAACGCGTGCGGCGTGCGCTGCACGCTCGAAGTCCACACCGGGCGATGGCACGTGTTCCAGTTGCAGGCGTTCTACTTGCGCTCGGCGCGAGCCGCGTTGCGCACGCTCGCGGAATTTGCGGCGCAACGCGCGGGCGTTGCCTGGGGTGTCGTCGATCAACGCCACTCGTCCCACGACCACGCCACCGGCGCGCCCATGCTCACCCCCTTTGCACCGAAGAGAGATTTCGAATGACGACCTACGCGCAGCAAGAAAGCTGGAGACAGATTCAAAGCTTTCTCCCTGTCGAGTTTCAGTTAAAGCCGGCTCAGGTGCCGCAAGAAGAATGGTGGTCATGGAACGGTCACCGCGTCCATCTCGATTGCTATCGCAATGCGCGTGCGCCGCTGAAGGTGATTCTTTTCCACGGGGTGGGGACGAACGGCCGGCAAATGTCGACGATACTCGGCGCGCCGCTTGCCCGCCGAGGCTTCGAAACCATCGCAATCGACATGCCGGAATACGGCCTGACCCAGGTACGCCGCGGCCGGCCCATCCGCTACGACGACTGGGTGCAGGCCGGCAGCGACCTCATCGATGCGGAACTGGCGCGCGACAACCGCCCCATCGTGCTCTACGGATTGAGCGCGGGCGGCATGGAGACGTATCACGTCGCGGCGAAGAACGGCAAGGTCAAGGGCATCGTCGGCATGACGTTTCTCGATCAACGGATCCAGCAGGTGCGTGACGAGACGGCGTACAACCGCTTCATGAGCCGCGTGGGGGGCCCGCTCGCGGCGCTCACCGCGCGCACGCCGCTCGCGGGGCTGCGCATGCCGATGGCGGCGGCGAGCAAGATGCACACGCTCGTGAACAACCCGGCCGCGCTGAAGGCCTGCATGGCGGACAAGACCTCGGCGGGAAAGTGGGTGACCATGCGTTTTCTGGCCAGCTACACGGGCTATCGGCCGCTCGTCGAGCCCGAGGATTTCGATGTGTGTCCTGTCTTGCTCACGCAGCCCGCGCAGGATCGCTGGACGCCCTTGCATCTGAGCCAGTTGTTCCTGCGGCGAATCCAGCGTGTGCCCGTCAAGGTGACGATGCTGGAAAACGCGGGACACTACCCGCTCGAGCAGCCCGGTCTACAGCAGATGGTGACGGCGATCCATGACTTTTGCGTCGAGGTGGCGCCCGGTGGCGTCACGCCGGGCCACAGCAAGACCCGCGCGAACCTTGGTATATGATCGCGTTTTAATGTGCTGGAATTGCCTTCATGCAAGTGCTGGTCGACGCCGACGCCTGTCCTGCCGTCATCAAGGACATCTTGTTTCGGGCCGCCAAGCGCGCCGAAATCACGGTGACGCTGGTGGCCAATCAATATTTGCGCACGCCGCCGTCACCCTTTATCAAGTCGATCCAGGTGCCGGCCGGCTTCGACGCGGCCGATGCCCGCGTCGTCGAGCTCGTTGCCTCAGGCGATCTGGTGATCACTGCGGACATACCGCTTGCCGCGGCAGTACTGGAGCGGGGCGCGCATGCGCTCGATCCGCGTGGCAACTGGTTCACGCGTGAAAATATCCAGGAGCGTCTGACGATGCGCGACGTCATGGATCAACTGCGCAATGCGGGCATTGAGACCGGTGGCCCGGCGCCTTTCAGCGCCCGCGACAGCAAGGCGTTTGCGGGCCAACTCGACCGGTTCCTCGCACGGCACAAAACGCCGCCTCGCGGGACCGATTGAGTTTGGGCTCGCGGCGCGCTTAACGGCGGCGCATAGCCGGGCGCGGCTGCCCGGTGGGCGCACGCTCGTCTTTGTGGCGGAAGTTGATGCGCCCTTTCGTCAGATCGTAGACCGACAGTTCCAGCGTGACCCGGTCGCCGGCAAGAATGCGAATGTGATTCTTGCGCATGCGGCCCGAGGCATACGCGTTCACGATCACGCCATTTTCGAGCGTGACGCGGTATTTGCTGTCCGGCAGCACTTCGTCGACGACTCCGTCTAGTTCCAGCAGTTCTTCTTTTGCCAAATCGATGCCTCCAGAGAGCGTAGTGTCGCGTCAAATGCAAAACGTCGGCGAGCATCGCCGATTACTGCATCGCTTACGCGTATGGTGATGTTGAGAGTTGTCCGGCGCATTACAGACAGACGCCGGAGAAGGATCTGTGCGAACCTGGACCAGCAAGCAACGGCGTTCAGGGCGTCGAAACCCGGCGATCCGCCAGGGCTGCAGACTTCCCGAAGATTGCGCTAGAGCGACGCTGTCGATGAGCACATCGGATTCGCTGCCAGTTGGCGGGAACCTGATATCGAACAGCAAGCGCGAAGACTGGGCGAGCTATAGACACCACACCTTCAAGCTGCAGGCGCGGCGGGAACAGGAAAGCAAGAAAAGATCGCTGGCATGCGTGGCAAACGAGCGCCACGCAAGGCGAGAGAATCGCGCCGCCCCAACGGGCCGGCGCGATCCGATAGCGTTACTGCGGCGTGATGTTCGAAGCCTGCAGACCCTTCGGGCCGCGCTTCGTTTCGTAGCTGACCTTCTGGCCTTCAGCAAGCGTCTTGAAGCCCGTGCCACGCACTTCCGAGAAGTGTGCGAACAGGTCGTCGCCACCCTTGTCCGGCGTAATGAAGCCAAAGCCCTTGGTATCGTTGAACCACTTGACAGTACCGGTTTCCACTCGTAATTCCTTAAACAGACGAATAAAGTTGCACGCCCTTATGAAAAGGGCGACTAAAAGATCAAAAAGAGGAGAGGTCAACTAGAGCCGCGGATAGCGGCAAAGGATGAGCAATCGAGCATTTTGGAGACTTTGGTGCACGAAGGTACGCGGTAGTCAGCGCCGCGTCAAGCGGTTTCTTGCACAAGAACGAAACGGCAAGCCAGCTGCGGGGCCGATTGAACGGCCCCGGCAACGATTGAACGAGCCTCCTGGCGCGAAGCCTTCGGCTCGCTTTCCAGACTCGCATCCGTCGCTCAACTGTCAGGTGGGCGCGCCGGCACCTTCTGCCAGCCGCTGGAGCAAGACCGGACGTAGGGATAATAGCCACGCGAACTCGCGCAGTAGTACCAGAAGGCGAGTTGCGGTGCGCCGCCGCCCTGGTCATCCATATCGGCGACACCCGCCTGTCCCTGATCCTGCCCCTGCTCGACATATTCGGCCGGTTGCAGCAGATCGCCGGATACGTACGGGTAGTAGACGCTGGCGTAGTACGGCGGGTAGTAATACGGATAGAACGGATAGCCGTAGACGAAGCCCGGACCGAAGTAAAAGCCGACGCTCACCGACCCGCAGCAGCCATACCAGCCGTGATAGTAGCCGCCATGGTAGTAGCCACCGTGGTAATAGCTGCCGTGATACCAGCCGCTGCCGTGATATCCGCCGTTCCACCCGCCGCCGCTCCAGCTGCTGCCGTGGTTCACGCCGCCGTAGCCCCCACCGCTCCAGTTGCTGCCGTGGCTCCCGCCACCCCAGCCGCCACCGCCGCTGTGATACCAGCCGCCGCCTCTACCGGCGCTAGCCGCGGCGCTCATGGACAGCGCCACCAGTACGAACAGCAGCCGGCACAATCCGCGCCTTGTCATGATGTTCACCTCGATCGCTCGCGCATCGTCCGGCACGACACCGTGTCCGCGTCCGCCGGCTCCGGACCAGCCACCGCCTCAGCGGCGTTAGTCTCATAGACCAGTTTAGGCGTCGGGACGGTATTTTTCCTGTATGACGAGGGCCCACGCGCACACACGCCGCGCGCTGGTCAGACCTCGATTGAACATGCCTCGCCTGACCGTTAGTTGCAACAGTCGCCGGCCGGATTGCACGAGATACGGGCTTTGGCCCGCCCCCGGCCAAAGCCAGCACGCACAGACTTACCCCGCCGCGGTCGCACTCCCGCCGAGATACGCGGCACGCACGCGGCTGTCCTGCGCCAGTTCCCGGGACGCGCCCGCGAGCGCCACGCTGCCGCTCTCCAGCACGTAGGCCCGGTGCGCGATGCGCAGCGCCTGCCGGACGTTCTGCTCGACGAGGAGCACTGCCGTGCCTTCGGTGCAGATGTCCGCGATCATGCCGAAGATGGCGCGCACGAGCTTCGGCGCGAGCCCCATCGACGGCTCGTCGAGCAGCACGAGCCGCGGCTTGAGCATCAGCGCGCGCGCGATGGCCAGCATCTGCTGCTCGCCGCCGCTGAGCGTTCCGGCCAGTTGTGCCCGGCGCTCGCCGAGGCGCGGGAAGGTCTCATAGAGGGCCGCGATCCGGCGCTCGAGTGCGGCGACGTCGCGCCGCATCAGATAGCCACCGAGCCGCAGGTTCTCCTCGACCGTCAGCACGCCGAACATCCTGCGCCCCTCGGGCACGTGTCCAATGCCGAGCGCGACGATCCGATGGGCCGGCAGTCCGGTCAGCGCTTGTCCGTCGAGCGCGATATGCCCGCCGCGTGGGCGCAGCAGCCCCGAGATGGTCCTGAGCGTGGTGGTCTTGCCCGCGCCGTTGGCGCCGAGCAACGCCACGATCTCGCCCGGCCCGACGTCGAGCGAAATACCGTGCAGCACTTCGATGTTGCCGTAACTCACGCGCAGATCGCGGACCTCTAGGAGCCCCACAGCGATTCCTCCCCATCGGCGGCATTGCTGGCGTCGTCTTCCTCGGCCGTGCCCAGATAAGCATCGATCACGCGCGCATCGCTCTGGATCTGCGCGGGCGGCCCTTCGGCGATCATGACGCCATGATCCATCACGATGATCCGGTCCGATACGCCCATCACGAGCGTCATATCGTGCTCGATCAGCAGGACCGTCACGCCCAGCGCGCGAATACGCCGGATCAGCTCCATCAGCGCCTGCTTCTCGGTCGGATTCATCCCGGCGGCCGGCTCGTCCAGCAGGATGAGGCGCGGGTTGCTGGCGAGCGCGCGGGCGATCTCCAGCCGGCGCTGGTCGCCGTACGGCAGATCGGCCGCGTATTCGCTCGCCCGCCCGCCCAGTCCGACCATGTCGAGCCAGCTCATGCCTTGCGCCTCATGCTCGGCCGCTTCGGCGCGTGCGGAGGGCGTACCGGCCAGCTCGGCAAGCAGTGGCGTGTGCAGCCGGTGATCCATGCCCGTCAACACGTTCTCGAACGCGCTCATATGCCCGAACAGACGAATGCCCTGAAACGTGCGGGCGATGCCGCGATGCACGTTGCGGTGCGGCGCGCCGCCACCGAGGGGGCTGCCGCCCCAGAGCATGCGCCCGCCGCTTGCGCGGATCACCCCCGTGAGGCAATTGAATACCGTGGTCTTGCCCGCGCCGTTCGGGCCGATCAGCGCGAGAATCTCGCCGCTGCGCACCACGAAGCTGATGCCGCCGATCGCCATCACGCCGCCGAAGCGGCAAGTGAGGTCGCTCACCTCGAGCAGCGTCTCGCCCGCTGCGGCGGCTGAAGGCGGCACGGGGGCTGCAGGCGCCCCGGCCGGCGGCACGGCTGAAAGATCCGCCCGTGGCAGGGCGCGTCTCGCGCGCACGGGCCACAAGCCTTGCGGGCGCAGCAGCATCAGCACCACGAGCGCCACGGCGAATCCGAAGATGCGCCAGAGGTTCAGAAAGCGCAGCATCTCCGGCACGCCGGCCACGATGATCGCGCCCAGAATCACGCCCGGAATGCTGCCGCGCCCGCCGAGCACGACCACGATGAGGATCGTTACGGACTGCAGATAAGTGAAGCCGGTGGGATCGATGGTGCCAAAGCGCGCGGCAAAGAGGCTCCCCGCGATCCCGCCGATCAGCGCGCCCATCACATAAGCCAGCAGCTTCACGCGCAGCGTGGCAACGCCAACCGCCTCGGCGGCGGCTTCGTCCTCGCGGATGCTCGTCCACGCGCGCCCGAGGCGCGAGCGGCCCAGCCGCACGGCGAACAGCAGCACGACGATCAGGAACGCCATGCCGAGCTCGTAGACCGCGCGCGGCGAGCTGATCTCATAGCCGAACAAGCCCGGGCTGGCAATGCCGTAGATGCCGTTCGGCCCGCCGGTAATCTCGAGGTTGGTCGCGACGATGCGGGTGATTTCGCCAAAGCCCAGCGTGACGATCGCCAGATAGTCGCTGCGCAGACGCAAGGTCGGATAGCCGATGACAATCCCCGATACGCCCGCGAAGCCGAGACTGAACGGCAACGTCTCCCAGAACGAGAAACCGAGCAGCGTTTCGAGCAGCGCCGTCGTATACGCGCCGATGGCGAAGAAGGCCGCATAGCCGAGATCGAGCAGTCCCGCGTAGCCCACCACGATATTGAGCCCGAGCCCGAGGATCGAGTACGTGACGATGGTGAGCGCCACGTCGATCAGGTAGTTGCTGGAGAACGCGGGCAGCGCGATGGCCACGGCCAGCAGCGCGACAGTGGCAAGCGTGGGCCACGCGGGCATCGAAGCCGTTGCGCGCATGGGCTACATCCTCTCCACGACGCGTTCGCCGAACAGGCCCGTGGGTTTGATCACCAGCACGGCGATCAGGACGCCGAACACGAACACGTCGGTCCAGCGCGAGGACACATAGCCCGCGCCGAACGCCTCGAGCAGCCCGATCAGGAAGCCGCCCGCCATGGCGCCCGGAATATTGCCGACGCCACCGAGCACCGCCGCCGTGAACGCACGCAGACCGAGCACGAAGCCCATGAAAAAGTTGATCTGCGTGTAGTACAGGCCCTCCATCACGCCAGCCACCGCGGCGAGCACCGATCCAATGAAGAAGGTGAGATGGATCATCCGCTCGACATCGATGCCCATCAGGCGCGCGGCGTCCTGGTCGATGGCGAGCGCGCGCATCGCCGTGCCCAAAAACGTATGGTGTACGAAGAAGTAGAGCGCGAGCATCAGCGAAAAACTGGCGGCCACGATGCCGATCTGCGCAAACGTAATGCGCACGTCGTGCAGATTCAAGCCCGCCTGGGTCAACAGGTGCGGATAGGTCCTGAAGCCGGCGCCATACATCAGCAGCACGGCATTTTCGAGCAGCAGCGAAACGCCCAGCGCCGTGATGAGGATCGACAGACGCGGCGCGCGCAGCAAGGGCTGATAAGCCACCCGCGCGATGACGACGCCGAGCCCGCCGGTGGCCGCCATCGACGCCGAGAAGGCGGCCAGCAGCGCAAGCGCGAGCGGCAGATGCGCGCTCGCGAGCGTCGCGAGCGAGGTCCAGCCGATGAACGCGCCGACCATGAACAGGTCGCCATGCGCAAAGTTGATGAGGCGGATGATGCCGTACACCATTGTGTAGCCGAGGGCCACGAGCGCGTAGAACGAGCCGATCGTCAGCCCTTCGACGACGAACTGGAAAAAGGCGTTCATGGCCGCAACGGAGGCGTTGCCGCGCTCACTTCATGGCGACCCACTTGCCCGATGCATCCTGCCGCTGGTAGGCAGCGAACTCATCGTTGCGCACGATGATCGTGATGTAGACGGCCACGCTCCGGTCGCCCTTCGGATTGAACCCGATGGTCCCGGTCACGCCCGGATAGTTCTTGATCTTGTGCAACGCGGCGATGATCGCGGCGGGGCTCGCCGACTTCGCATCAGCGATGGCTTTCGCGGTCACGCCCACGGCATCGTATTCATAGACCGAATACGGACCGGGGCCATGGCCATAGGCCTTCGTGTAGTCGTCCACGAAGCCGTGCGCGCCCGAAAGGAATTGCGCGAGCGGCGAAGTGGTGATGATCATGCCGTCGGCCGCCGGGCCCGCGGTTTTCATGAGCGTCGGGTCATTGGTGCCGTCGCCGCCCATCAGGGTCATCTTCAGCCCCAGTTGCCGTGCCTCCTTCACGATCAGTCCGGCTTCGGAGAAGTAGCCGGTGTAGTAGATCACGTCAGGGTTCAGCGACGCGACCTTGGTGAGCGTCGGCGAATAGTCCATCTGGCCCGGCGTAATGGAGTCGGCGTACACGACATCGACGCCGTCTTTCTTGAGCGCCTCGACCGTGTTCTCCGCGAGCCCCTTCGCATAGGTGGTGTTGTCGTCGATCACGGCGGCGCGCTTCGCGTGCAGCGAGTTCTTGATGAAGCTTGCCGCGAACGGGCCCTGCTCGTCATCGCGCCCGATGGTCCGGAACACGTTGTCGTAACCCATTTCCGTGAGCTTCGGGTTCGTCGACGCGTCCAGCACATACGGAATGCCCGCGCGATGAAACGTCGTCAACTCGGGCAGCGCGGCGCTCGAGCAGTACCCGCCCGCCACGGCAGCCACGCCCGCGTCCACGAGCTTCTGCGCGGCCTGAACGGCCGTTTGCGCGTCGCAGGCATCGTCCTCGGGCACGAGCTCGATCTGCTTGCCGAGCACGCCGCCGGCCGCGTTGATCTTCGCGGCAGCGAGCTTGGCGCCATCGACGATATCGGTGCCGGCATTGGCATTGCTTCCCGAGAGGGGCACCGGCACGCCAATCTTGATGGTCTGGCCATGCGCCGCACCCGCGGAGAACGCAGCGAACGCCGCGAGTCCAAGGATCGCCGAGCCGAAGGTCTGCCGCAAAACGCGGGTGGCACCGGGCCGGCCATTGTTCTGAATATTCATGTTCGTGACTCCTGTCGACCGCACGTGGCGCCTCAGGCCCCGGACGGTCCCATGCAACGCTGACTGTGTTTGCGGCCGGCCCTGCGCGACGCGCACAAGCCAGTGGTCAGTTAGCGCAACGTAATGATTCGTGACGCGCCGGGCGCCGCGCATCGCGTGTGTGGATAGAGCGTCGTGGTGAGGCGCGAGGACGCCCTCTTCATGATAGGTCTCGAAGACCGCCTGGCCGGTATAGGGTATGCGCGAATAAAGCCCACGCAACCGCGCCGGCAAGCCTATATTTCGTGCAGGATGGCAGGGGAGCGCGCATGGAGACCATCGTGCTGGGTGCAGGCATTGCAGGGGTCACGACGGCGTACTGGCTCGCCCAGGACGGCCGCGCCGTGACCGTGGTCGATCGCCGCGAAGGTGTTGCGCTCGAAACCAGCTTCGCCAACGCCGGGCTCGTCGCGCCGGGCCACTCTTACACCTGGGCTTCGCCGCGCGCGCCCGCAATCCTGCTCAAATCGCTGTACAGCGGGGGCCAGGCGCTGCAACTGCGGCTGAGCGCCGACCCGCACATGTGGGCGTGGTGCGCCCGGTTCCTGCGCAACTGCACCGCCGCCCGCTCGCGCGAGAACACGGCGCGCAAGGTCCGCCTGTGCCGTTACGCGCAGGAGCAGTTGCAGCAATTGACCGCGAAGGAGCAACTGCAATACGACCGGATCAGCCGCGGCCTCCTCTATCTCTATCGCGATGCAGCGTCGTTCGCGCGTGGCTGCTCGCACATGTCGATCCTCACGGAAAACGGCTTGCAGCTCGAAACGCTGGACGCGGCTCAGGTGCTCGCGCGCGAGCCGGCGCTCGAGCATGCGCGCGACAAGATCGCTGGCGCAATCTATTGCCCCACCGACGAAAGCGGCGACGCACGCCAGTTCACCCGCGAGCTGCAAAAGGTCTGCGAGCGAATGGGTGTGAGGTTCGTGTTCGATGCCCCCATCAGCCGCATCGAAGCGTCGGGCGACCGGATCACGGGTGTGCGTACGCCGCAAGGGCTGATCGAAGGGGACGACTTCGTGCTCGCGCTCGGCGCGTATTCGCCCGTTCTCGCGCGTCCGCTCGGGTACCGGCTGGCGATCTACCCCGTCAAGGGCTATTCGGCCACGTTTCCGGCCGGGCCCGAACACCGTCCCCCGCAAATCGGCGGCGTGGACGAGAACCATCTCGTCGCGTGGGCGCGCTTTGGCGCGCGCCTGCGCTTTACGGCGACGGCCGAGTTCGCGGGCTACGACACGCACCACGCGCCCGCGGACTTCGCGCCGATGCTGCGCGCGGCGCGCGAGCTCTTTCCCGACGGCGCCGACTACACGAAGCCGAGCTACTGGGCGGGGCTGCGCCCGATGACGCCCGAGGGCACGCCCTTGATCGGCCGCACGCGCCACCGTAACCTGTTCCTGAACACGGGACATGGCCACATGGGCTGGACGATGTCTTGCGGCACCGCACAACTGCTTGCCGACATCATGGCGGGACGCACGACCGAGATCGATCTGGCAGGGATGACGATCACATGAGCACACCCCCACTACCGCACGACGCCTACACGAAGCTCGATTTCGCGCTCGACGCGGGCATCGCGCAGCGCGCGGCGATCGGCCTTGTCGTGCTGGCGACCGACCACACCATCGAGCACGAATGGCGCCAACTGCTGCGGCAGCCCGGCGTCGCCTTCTACGAGTGCCGGCTCGCGAACTCGCCCGATATCACGCCGGCGCGGCTCGCCGAGATCGAGTCGCGCATCGCGCCGGCGGCCGCCCTGCTGCTGCCCGGCGAGCCGCTCGACGTGGTGGCGTTCGGCTGCACTTCAGCCTCGATGGTGATCGGCGAGGAGCGCGTGTTCGCGCGCATCCGCGAGGCGCGTCCCGGCATTGCCTGCACGACGCCGATCACGGCCGCGGTGGCGGCGCTCGAGGCGCTGCAAGCATCGCGCATTGCGCTGCTGACGCCCTATATCCGCTCGATCAACGAATTCATGCGCGACTATATTGAAGCGCGCGGCATCGCCGTGACCCGTATCGCGTCGTTCGAACTCCCGGACGACAACGCGGTCGCCCGCATCGACGCCCCATCGCTCTGCATGGCCATCGAGCAGCTTGCCCGCGTGCCAGCTGTGGACGCGGTATTCGTCTCCTGCACGAGCCTGCGTGTCGCGAGCCTCGTGCCGCAGCTCGAAGCGGCGAGCGGCAAGCCCGTGCTATCGAGCAACTACGCGATGGCGTGGCACGCATTGCGTCTTGCCGGCGTGGGCGATAGCGAGCCGCAACTCGGGCGATTGTTTGCGATGTAGCCCGGGATCGCCCTTTCATTTCCCTCTCTTCGAGTTACCCGGGAGAACCGCGTCATGTCGAACTATCCCGCTGCTTACCAGGTCACCAAAGGCTCAGTCCTGAACGTCGACAAGTCCTTTTATTCCGCGATCGCACAGCGCCACGACGCGCGGCAACGGATCGAGTCGTACGTCGTGCCGATCCGCAGCGGCTTCGCGTGGACCGTGCCGGCCGGCCACGTGTTCCGCATCGTCACGCTGGAAGGCCCGCAGGTCGCCGACTTCAACATGTGGCACCGGCACAATCCACGCGAGCGCATGTGGGCGTCGCGCACGCGCCAGTTGCAGGCCGCGCACGTGACGACGTTCGATCGCATCTGGTCGACGCTGCCGTACTTGCGTCCGATGGTCACGATCACCGACGACACCCTCGCCGGCTACGGCGTCGACGGCGACGGCGGCCGCGTGCACGATCTCCTCGGCACGCGCTGCGACCCGTACGTGAACAAGCTGCTGACCGGCGAGGATTTTCATTTCCATTGCCACTCGAACCTTGTTCGCGCGATCGCGCCGTACGGGCTCACCGAATTCGACGTGCACGACGTGCTCAACGTGTTCCAGTGCACGGGCCTGAACGACGACGACAAGTACTTCATGAAGGCCTGCCCCGCGAAGCCCGGCGACTATCTCGAGTTCTTCGCCGAGATCGACCTGCTGTGCGCGATGTCCACGTGTCCCGGCGGCGACCTCTCGGTGCCGATGTGGGGCCCCGATGCGCGCGACCCGATCGACGTCTGCCGGCCGCTCGGTGTCGAGGTGTACAGGCTTGACCCGAGCCTGCTCACAGGCTGGTCGCCGCCGCCCGTCGCGCCGTACAAAGGCCAGCACGGGATGCAGCCGCCGCAGGCTGACTGGCAGCACGGCAAGAAGGGTTGATCAAGCCTCTGGCAAAGTTCAATGCCACGTTGATATATAATCAGGAATACGAATGATTTAGACGTATCTACGCCCTGCCATTCGACATTACCCGCTGAATCGTCGAAAATCGGTGCAACGCGTTGGCTCGGAGCAGCGATCAAGCTGCCCGGTATCGCGTCCCGCGTTCGCGTGAATCAGAGGAGGAGCACTCGGTGGCAATCGTTGGAGTAATGGGTTCGGGCAAGGTCGAATGGGAAGCCCTTTCGACGCCGCTTGGGAAATGGATCGCGGAACAAGGTTTCGATTTGCTGACTGGAGCGGGGCTTGGCGTCATGCTGTCGACTGCGCGCGCGTTCTCGACTACGCACGGCCGCAAGGGGCGATCCATCGGAATCATGCCCAGCGAGGCGCATCCTGTGCGCGGTTTCGCGCCTCTCCAGGGTTATCCCAATCCGTATATCGACTTGCCGATCCTCACGCCACTGCCGCGCAAGCTGGCCGAGGCGCCAGACGACGCGTTGAACCGGAATTACGTGAACGTGCTCACGAGCGACGTGGTCGTGGCGCTGCCCGGGAACCAGGGAACCCTCGACGAAATCCGGCTGGCAACGCGCTTTGCAAAGCCGCTGATTTGCATCGGCCCGATCGACGCCTTCGAGGGCGTGCCGCCGGGCACGCGTATCGTCTCCGCGCTCGAGGACGTCTATCAGTTCGTGCTGGCAACAATAGGCCCGGTCGACGAAGCGGCGCCACGCCAATCCTGAGCCTCGGGCCAGGGAGACCGCCGCGCTGGCCGGCCGCCGGCTAGCGCAGCGCCCATGCCGCGCCGGCCGCTGCACGGCCCACAGCGCTACCGCGCGCAATCGGCCAGCAGATTCGCCAGCACCGACGCGCCCTGCGCGAGGTGCACGGGGTCGGCGTCTTCGGCCTCGTTGTGGCTGAGTCCAGCCTTGCACGGCACAAACACCATCGCGGTCGGCGCGACGTACGAGAGGTTCACGGCGTCGTGGCCCGCGCCGCTGCACATCTCCAGGTACGGATAGCCGGCGGCGGCCGTCGCCTCCCGCACGCGCGCGACGCACTGTGCATCGAACACCACCGGCTCGTACTCGGCCACCGTCTGCACCTCTACGCTCGCGCCCCGCAGCGCGGTGCGCTGCAGACAGATCGCCTCGATGTCGGCGACGAGCCGTTGCAGCGCCGGCCGCGAAGGATGGCGCACGTCGACGCTGAACCGGACCTTGCCGGGTATCGTGCTCGGCGAGTTCGGCTGGCACGCGATATGACCGACGGTGACACGCGCATCGGCATCGAAGGCGTGGCCGTGCTCCACGATCGCGGCGATCATCGCGGCCGCCGCGCCCATCGCGTCCTTGCGCACGCTCATCGGCGTCGTGCCCGCATGCGATTCGAAGCCGGTCACCGTGACATCGAGTTCGTAGATGCCCTGCACACCGGTCACGACACCGATCGGCAGGCCGGCATGCTCCAGCACCGGGCCTTGCTCGATGTGCGCCTCGAAATAGGCTTTCGGCATCTGCCGCTCGCGCTCGGGGCCGGCAAAGCCGCTGCGCTCGAGCTCCTGCCCGAGCAGCACGCCCGTGTGCATGCACGGCCGCTCGCGAGCGTAGTCGAGATCGAGTTTGCCGGCATACACCGCGGAGCCCATCATGCCGGGCGTAAAGCGCGAGCCCTCTTCATTGGTCCATGCCACGACCTCGAGCGGATGGCGCGTGGCGATGCCGGCCCCATTGATCGTACGAATGGCCTCGAGGCCGGCGAGCACACCGTAGACGCCGTCGAAGCGGCCGCCGAGCGGCTGCGTGTCGAGATGGCTGCCGCACATCACGGCTGGCGCGCCGGGCTGCGTGCCTGGCCGGCGCGCGAACACGTTGCCGATCGGATCGATGCGGATTTCGCAGCCGGCCTCCTCGCACCAGCGGATGAACAGGCGCCGGCCCTGCACGTCCTCGTCGGTCAACGCGAGCCGGCAACTGCCGCCGTGCGCGGTCGCTCCTATCGTGGCCATCTCCATCAGCGAATCCCAGAGCCGTTGCTGATTAACGAAGATCATCGTGGTCGCTCCTGAAAAGTACCGAGCATAGCTACCCGGCACGATAAGGAAAATTCAAAAGTTTTTTGCGCATGATAAATTTCGCTTTTCACGTAGCGTTCCCCTCACGATCCCGCCCTCCTGCACCGCCAGCAGTTCATGAAACTCAAGCAGCTCCACGCCTTTCTCGCTGTCGCCGAGCACCGCACCATTCGCGGGGCGGCGAGAGCGCTCGGCGTCACGCAGCCGGCGGTCAGCAGCATCGTGCGCGAGCTCGAGCTCGACCTGGGTGCGCCGCTCGTCACACGCAGCGTCAAGGGCATTGCACTGACCGAGTACGGCAGTGCGTTTGCCATTCGTGCGCGGCTGATCGTCGAGGAGATGCAGCGCACGCGCGACGAGATCGAGCAATTGCGACTGGGCACGACCGGTTCGGTGTCGCTTGCGGTCAGCCCGACCGTTGCGATGACGATCCTGCCTCGCGCGTTCGATGCCTTCACGCGCAGCCTGCCCGGCGCGACCGTGAGCTTCGACGACGCGCTGAGCGCAACCGATCTCGCCCGGCTGCGTGACGGCACGCTCGATTTCATCGTCACGCATCGGCTGCCGGACGCGCTGCCGGACACCGGCGAATTTTCGAGCATCCCGTTGTTCCGCACGGTGTTCGTGGTCGTGGCGAGAGACCGGCACCGGCTGGCGCGCGCGCGCTCGCTGCGCGAGCTAGGCGACGCCCAATGGTGCGTGCCGCAATACGGAGAAGACGGCAAGGATCTGATCCGCTCGATCTTCGTTCCGCTGGGGATCGATGTGCCGAAGCGGGTGATCCATTGCCCGTCGTTTGCCGCAACGCTCGGGCTCGTGTCGCAGACCGACGTGCTCGGCGTGTTCGCCCGTCCGCTCGTCGACGTCGAGCACAGGCCGCGCGGGATCATCGCGTTGAATCTCGTCGAGCCGCTGCCGCAATTGACGGTCGCCATTGTGATGCGGCGGCATGCGTTGCTGACGCCGGCCGCGCTGCGTTTCATCGAATGCCTGAAAGCGGCGTCGGCCATCGTCGCGGGCAAGGGCGATGGTCAATGAGGAAAGTCGCGGCGGAGCACGCCGGAAATTTGAATCGCAAGAACCTTCAATACAAGGAAAAGGAGCACGAATGAAGCTTTCGAAATGCCTGTTGCTGATGGCGCTGGCGCTGTCCGCCACGGGTTACGCGCAAACCTCGCAAACGTATCACTTCGGCGAAGGCCAGTCCGGTTTTGGCGAAGGCCAGAGCACGCCGCAACGCGAGCATGCGAGTTCTACGCCGCCCCATACGGCAGCGAAGCCCAAATCGAAACCGAAGCACAAGCCGCAGCATCGGCGCCATACGCAGGGCCGTTCGCCGCTTCAGGACTCGTATTCGCGGCCTTGAACGAAAGACCATGAAACTGGCGCATCGCCGGAATCGCAGCCGTGATCCGCGCGTGCGATATCGAGCGCATTGCGATGCCTGGCCGAAAATGAAAAATCCCTGCGCGGCGTAATCCGCCAGGCAGGGATCTTGCCGGGCGCGAGCCCAGCTGCACGCGAAGACTGCGACTCAGCTCATGTGAAGTCCGCCGTTAAGCGAAAAATCAGCGCCTGTCGAAAATCCCGCTTCGGCCGAAGCCAGCCATGCGCATATCGAGGCGATCTCGTGCGGTTCGCCGAGACGCCGCACCGGAATGCTGGCGACGATTTTCTCCAGCACTTCGGGTTTCACGGCACGCACCATATCTGTGCCAATGTATCCAGGCGAAACGGTATTGACCGTTACACCCTTCGTAGCAACCTCCTGGGCTAGCGCCATCGTAAAGCCGTGAATACCGGCTTTGGCTGTCGAATAATTCGTCTGACCAAACTGGCCTTTCTGGCCGTTGACCGACGAAATGTTGATGATGCGCCCCCATCCGCGATTGACCATACCGTCAATCACCTGCTTGGTCACGTTGAAGAGACTGGTGAGATTGGTGTCGATCACGGCGACCCATTCTTCATGGGTCATCTTGCGAAATACGACGTCTCGCGTAATGCCAGCATTGTTGACGAGCACGTCAACTTCACCGACCTCCGACTTTACCTTTTCGAAAGCCTTGGCGGTAGATTCCCAATCGGCGACATTACCCTCAGAAGCGACAAAATTGAAACCAAGCGCCTTTTGATCCTCGATCCATTTTGCGCGGCGTGGTGAATTCGGGCCGCAACCGGCGACGACCGTAAAGCCGTCACTGTGCAGCCGCTGGCAGATTGCGGTTCCAATGCCACCCATTCCACCAGTTACATAGGCAATGCGCTGTGCCATAACTCCTCCAAACATTTCTGGGTTGTATAACGAACGGCTTCTACGGGAGGATAAAAGCTAGTTTGCATCAGCATACGATGCAACTGCGATGGGCACTATCCCTTATGGAAATACCGGGCTGCGCGCGCGCATAAATAGCGCTTTGTCTTTTTCCGCAACAGCGAACGCCGCCGTGACGGTGATTTGTCGGCGCTCACATAAACAGGCGAGAAAATGCATGGTGAATATTTCTTGCGCTCGAGCGGTCACACGAAATGACCGCTCGGTTCCGCCAGAAAATCATTGGTTCGCCAATGAATTGAGGGGCGGAAACAGACGGCAAGACGATCGTCAGCGTCATTCCTTTCGCGTCTTGGGCTGCGGGATCTGCCGGGGCGGCTCGGATCCGCGCGGCGTTGGCTCTCTCGTGCATGCGTCCGGGGGCATGACATTGGGCACGTCGTCGCGGCAGCACGCATAAACCGGAAACCCGTATGCATTCGTGCCGATGATGGTCGTTGGCCCGTGCAGCGGACAGACCGCTTTCATGGCGCCTCCCAAAATTTGCAAAAACACGTCCTATGTTACGCGCAGAATGGCGGCGTGACACCACTTGCACCGCCGTCAACGCGAGCCAGACCAACGCATCGAATATCGATCGATCTGGATAGCACTACTGCGTAATTCTGCAAATTCTGCGGTATTGATTCGATTCCCCGGCTCGGGAAGTTGTATAGACATATAAAGGCCACTCCTTATCGGGGTAAACCCTTCATCCCGGCCCGTACACGTCTGCCAGGGCAAATACCTAAGCCATCGCTTATCGAATCATTTTCAAGACAATTTCTCCTAATTCAAGTCATTTCTCGCCGATCATGGCGACTTCCCTAGCGCCCGAGCGCTCGCTCCCCGGCTCCTCCCGTGCTCATCGCACCGTTCTCGCTTGCACGCGTTAATCGAGGTGGTCTAGACTGCATCACAGTTTCATCAAGAACGTGAAGCCACTCGCACAACAAAGGCACCAATTACCGCAGTTCATCCAGTCGGCCGGGCGGATCTTGCCCGTCGCGCCGACCCACTCAGGGGAACAAGTCATGAACCGGATCGTCAAGTTTCTCGTAGTCTCGCTTGCCGCAGCACCGCTCGTTTCGTTTGCTGAGGATGCCTCAACGATCCGCTGGGGCGTCGACCCCACCTATCCGCCGTTCGAGGCAAAGCAGCCGGATGGTTCGATCACCGGATTCGACATCGACCTGCGCAACGCGATCTGCGCGCAGCTCCACGCGAAATGCGTGTGGGTCGAGCAGGGTTTCGACGGCATGATTCCCGCGCTGCATGCGAAGAAGTTTGACGTGATCATGTCGGCCATGACCGCCACCGACGAACGTCTGAAGCAGATCGATTTCTCGAACAAGCTCTATTCGTCGCCGGGCGCGCTAGTCGCGCCGGTGGGGTCCGGGCTGCAGCCGACCGTTGCGTCGCTGGTCGGCAAGCGTATCGGCATCGACCAGGGCACGACCCAGGAAGCCTACGCAAAGGCCGAATGGGCACCGAAGGGCGTCACGATCGTGACGTATCAGAACCAGGATCAGGTCTACGCCGACCTCGTCAACGGCCGCCTCGACGCCACCTTCCAGGACAAGACGCAGGCCGGCTACGCGTTCCTGGACACGCCGCGCGGCAAGGGTTACGCATTCGCCGGCGGCGACGTCACCGATCCGCGCATCACCGGCCATGGCGTCGCAATGGGGCTGCGCAAAGGCGATACCGACTTGAAGAATCGCCTGAACGGCGCGATCGCCGCGATTCGCGCGAACGGCACCTACCAGAAGATTGCGGCGAAATATTTCGACTTCGACATTTACGGCGCAACGCAATGAATTCAATCACCGGAAAGGCAACTATGACCATGAATATTCGTGAACGTGTCGAGAAGGCGGTCACGCCCGAGCTGATCAACGCGTTCCGCACGGAAGGCGCCGTGTGCATCAAGGGCATTTTCTCGGCGGACGAAATCGAGGCGCTCAAGGCCGGCATCGACAGCAATCTCTCTCACCCGAGCGCGCGCTCGAAGGTTGCGAGCCGGCCCGAAGATCCGGGCTGGTTCTTCGAGGACTTCTGCAACTGGGAGCACAACGCCGCGTACCGCGAGTTCATTGCGCGCTCGCCCGCGCCTTCGGTCGCGGCCGCGCTGATGGGCGTCGATACGGTCCGCCTGCATCACGACCACCTTCTCGTGAAGGAGCCGGGCACGCAGCAGCGCACGCCATGGCATCAGGACCAGCCCTACTACAACATCGAGGGCGACGACAACGTCAGCATGTGGATTCCAGTCGACCCGGTCCCGCTCGAATCGACGCTCGAATTCGTCGCGGGTTCACATCGCGGCCCGTGGCTGATGCCGCGCACGTTCATGGACAAGGAAGCGAAGTGGTTCCCCGAAGGCAGCCTCGCCGATCTTCCGGACATCGAAGCCAATCGCGATGCCTTCCCGATCCGCCATTGGGCGCTGGAGCCGGGCGACATGGTGTGCTTCCGCATGTTGACGCTGCACGCGTCGGGCGGCACGCGCAATCGGCGGCGCGCGTTCTCGATCCGCTTCGTCGGCGACGACATCCGCCATGCGCCGCGCCGCTGGAAAACGTCGCCCGATTTCCCCGGGCTCGCCGAAGCGTTGCCGGAGGGCGCGCCGCTCGAGCATCCGCTGTTTCCGGTGCTGTGGTCGAAAAGCGATGGGCAGGTGAACGCACTCTGAAACGCAGCGCAACCGGCGGGCGGCGGACCGATGGGCCGCCGCCCGTTTTTCTTGCCGGCGGCAAAGCCGCTACGAATCAGATTTGATGACGCGTTGCGCCGGGCTTGAAGCGCGAGCCGAGCCGGTAGCGGTTGCCGGGGTGCACGAAGCGCACGAACGTGACGGGCAGCCCGTTGGTCCAGGTCCGGCGCGTGAGCGTCAGGCACGGTTCGTCGGCGCGCATGTCGAGCAGTTTCGCCTGCTCGGCAGTCGGCATCGTCGCGTCGACGACATGCTCGATCTCGAGCTCGTAATGCGAAACATTGTTGTACAGATACTCGGACGGGGGCTCGGCCTGGAAGTCCTGGTCGATGAAATTCGGCGCGGCGGCCGGATTCACATAGCGTTCCTCGAGCTGAATCGGCCGGCCGTTCTCCTCATGCACGCAAACCACGTGGAACACAGGAGCGTTGAGCGCCAGCCCAAACGCAGCGGCGACCTCGGACGACGCGAGCCCGCGCGTCTGGCTGATGACGTGGCAGCGATATTGATGCCCGCGCGCGTGGATTTCGTCCCGCACGTGCGCGATCATCAACAGATTCGATTGCGGCTTTTCCTCGGCAACGAAGGTCCCGACACCCAGGATGCGCTGCAGTGCGCCTTCGTCGGTCAACTCGCGCAGCGCCCGATTCACGGTCATCCGTGCGACGCCAAGCTCGGCGGCGAGATCGAGTTCGGAGGGAATGCGCTCCCCAATCTTCCAGTCGCCGGTTTGAATGCGCTTGCGAACGAGGGCCTTGATCTGCTGAAACGGCGCGTCGACCTTTTTGATCATCGAGGGTCCTGCCAGGCGGGCGGCGAAAAGGGAGATTCTAGCGCCTGCGCGCTCGCCAACAAAATGGCCAGCATCGTCTCGGCGATGCTGGCCAGGCCGCAAAGTCTTCGAACATTCGCATATCGACGACATTGGCGGGCGTTGCGAATCGCCTAAGCGCCCGAGAGCGCTCCAGCAAGCTCGCGCAGCAGCTTCGCGCCATCTCCGCGCCATGCACTGCCGTGCATGCATGCGAGCGTGGAAGGCGCGGTGGCAATCAACTTATCGAGCAGCGCTCCGGCATGCCGGGTTTGCGAGTAGTAGTCCATCGCGTGGCGGAATGCCTCGCTGGGGCCCAGAATGTCCGACTCCGTTAGCGCCGGCAGGTCCGCTCCAGGTTGGGTAAGAAGATCGCCGCACAGCAATGTGCGGGTGCGCTCGTCAAAAATGACTCCGCATTCCCAGGCGTGCGGAAGGTGCGGCGTATCGATCCAGCGTATACTATGCGATCCTAACGAAATAGTTTCGCCGTCGGCGAGTGCCCTGGGCGCCCTGTCCGCGAGGTCCTCGATCGATACGAGGGCGGCCACCGCGCCGCACAGCGGCGAAGACTGCGGTGCGGCCGCCAGCCATTCGTTGAGCGAGCCGCACTCATCGGCCTCGACATGAGAAAAGGCGATATAGCGCAGCTTCTCGATCGGCAATACGCTTGCGGCCGCTTCACGCACCAGCGGGAACATCCTGCGCGGGCCCGTGTGGAACAGCAGCGGCTGATCGTCGAGAATGAGGTACTGGTTAAACGAGAAGCCCTGCGCGCCCGCAATCTGAACGGGTGTGTTGATGCGATAGATCCCGTCCGCCACCTCGTGAACGTTCGTTCCCGCTTGCCGATTCGTAACGGTCATGGAGCACTCCAAGCCATACGTAAGGAAGACACCCATTAAACATTGCACAGGTTCGGGCGTCAACGGCCGTGCCAACGCTGCGGCGCGGCATACGATACTTACGAACACCTTCCGCCCCGCCATGAAATAAGCGCGCTTTGCAGCGCGCGCGACACAATATTTTCCTTCCCGGATCGTCAACACCGGTATGGAACCGCCGCACACCCCAAAACCGCTGACCGAGCAGGACCGCGAAATCGCCGACGCCGTCGCCCGCGAGCGCCCGAGGCTGCGCAATTTCATCCGCCGCCGGGTCATCGATCAAGACGAAGCCGACGACATTCTCCAGGACGTTTTCGAGGAGCTGGTCGAGGCATGGCGGCTGCCAGAGCCCATCGAGCAGGTTGGCGCATGGCTGTTTCGTGTCGCGAGAAACCGCATCGTCGACCGCTTCCGCAAGAAGAAGGAAACGCCGCTGCCCGATGCTGCGCAAGAGGACGACGAATACCGGCTCGATCTCGCACTGCCCTCTGCCGATGCCGGGCCCGAGGCCGCCTACGCTCGCGCGGCGCTGCTCGACACGCTGCGTGCCGCGCTCGACGAACTGCCCGCAAACCAGCGTGAGGTCTTTATCGCCCATGAACTGGATGGGCGCAGCTTCAAGGAAATGGCAGCCGCGAGCGGCGTTGGCGTCAACACGCTGCTGGCGCGCAAGCGATATGCGGTGCTGCATCTGCGTGAGCGCCTGCGCTCGTCATACGACGGCCTGGAAATTTGAACCGAAGGAGAACTGAATGATGTTTCGCCGCAAATTCTTTGCCAAAGCCCTGCTGATCTTGGTGAGCATCGCGCTACTGGGCTGGATCGTCATGGGGCTATGGAACTGGATCCTCCCGGCTCTCATTGTCAATGCCCATGCGATCGACTATCCGCGTGCGATCGGTCTGTTGGTGCTCTGCCGCATCCTGTTCGGCGGCTTCCGCGGGCATGGCGGCTGCCACAGGCGCAGGCACTGGCAGCGGTGGCAAGCCATGACGCAGCAGGAGCGCGAGCAGTTCCGCAATGGCTCGACGTCGGCTTCACGCCAGAGCGGGGGAAGCGGCATATGACGCGAAACGCCACCGCCGCCCGCAAACCGCCGTTGCACATGGAGCCGGAACAATGAACATGCTGAGCCCGCATGAACTGGCCACGCTGATGCTGGTCCATAGCGCACCCGATCAGATCGACATGGCGCGCTTCGAACTCGACACCTTGCTGGATTGCCAGCTCATTTCACTGGAGCCGCGCTCGGGTGCCTGGCGCCGCCCGGTGCTGACGCCCGCCGGCGCCCATCTGCTGGAAGCCGCCGCGCGTCATGAAGGTAAGCGATCGCGCGATGGCGTACCGTCGGAGGACGATAATCTGCTCTAGCGCCTGACACCCCCGCCCATACGCGGACTGAGATAATCCTCCTTCTTCGATTCGCCCGGAACGCCCCATGCCCGATGCCGCCGCCCGCTCGTCACGCGTCGCCCCACTCTTCGCCCTTCTTCCCTTCCTGCGCCCCTATGCGGGGCGCTGGGCGCTCGCTTTCCTCGCGCTCGTGACCTCGGCAAGCGCGACACTCGCGCTGCCGGTGGCGTTCAAATACCTGATCGACCGCGGCTTCGCCAGCGGCGAGCGCACGCACATCGACCGCTATTTCATCGCGCTATTCGTCGTTTCGCTGATCCTCGCCGGCGCCACGGCGCTGCGCTTCTACTGGGTTTCTTGGCTCGGCGAGCGGGTGACGGCCGATTTGCGGCGCGCCGTCTATGACCATGTGATGCAGATGAGCCCGCAGTTCTTCGAGACCACGCAGACAGGCGAGGTGCTCTCCCGAATCACCACCGACACGACGCTGATCCAGACCGTGGTCGGCACGAGCCTGTCGCTCGGCTTGCGCAATGCGCTGCTGATGGTGGGCGGCGTGGCGATGCTGGTCACCACGAGCCCGGTGCTGTCCGGCTACATCATCGCGACGCTGGTGGTGGTGGTCGCGCCCATCGTCATCTTCGGACGGCGCGTGCGGCGGCTTTCGCGCGCGAGCCAGGACAAGGTCGCGAACGCAAGCGCGCTCGCCGGCGAAGTGCTCAACGCGATGCCTACCGTGCAGTCGTACACGCAGGAGGTCTTCGAGACGCGGCGCTTCGGCGGCGCTGTGGAAGCGGCCTTTGAGACCGCGCTCACGCGAATCCGCGCACGCGCCGCGTTGACGGCCGTGGTGATCGTGTTCGTGTTCGCCGCCATCGTGTTCGTGCTCTGGCTCGGCGCGCAGGCGGTGCTGGCCGGCCACATGACGGCGGGCCAACTGTCCCAGTTCATTCTCTATGCGGTATTTACGGCGGGCGCCGTGGGCGCCGTGGCGGAGGTGTGGGGCGATTTGCAGCGCGCCGCCGGCGCCACCGAGCGGATATTGCAACTGCTGGCCGCGCGCTCGCCCGTGGCCGAGGCTCGGACGACCGTGCCGCTGCCCGCTCGTGGCGAGGGCATCCGCTTTGAAAATGTGAGCTTCTCGTATCCGTCGCGGCCTGGCATCGCCACGCTCTCGGGGTTTTCGCTGGACGTGCGCCCGGGGGAGCATGTCGCGCTGGTCGGGCCGTCCGGCGCAGGCAAGACCACGCTGTTTCAGCTGCTGCTGCGCTTTTACGATCCGCAGTCCGGCAACATCCTGATCAATGGTGTGCCGACGCGGGACGTCTCGTTCGCGGCGTTGCGTCAGGCGATTGGCGTCGTGCTGCAGGAGTCGGTGATCTTCTCGGGCAGCGTACTCGATAACATCCGCTACGGCCTGCCCGACGCCACCCTCGCACAAGTGCAACGCGCCGCCGAAATGGCCGCTGCGGCCGGCTTTATCGAGGCTTTGCCGGAAGGCTACGACACGTTTCTGGGTGAACGCGGCGTGCGGCTTTCGGGCGGGCAGCGTCAGCGCATTGCAATCGCGCGCGCGATTCTCAAGGATCCGCCCATCCTGCTGCTCGACGAGGCCACCAGTGCGCTCGACGCGGCGAGCGAGCGGCTCGTGCAAACGGCGCTGGACAATGCCGCGCAGAACCGCACTACCCTCGTCATCGCGCATCGCCTTGCAACCGTGCAACAAGCCGACCGCATTGTCGTGCTGGACCAGGGCCGCATTGTTGCGCAAGGCCGGCATGCGGAGCTGCTGCAGAGTTCGCCGCTTTATGCCCAGCTCGCGGCGCTGCAGTTTGGCGGGCTGCCCGCGACGGCGGCGGCAGACGAGGCAATGCGCGATAACGTCGGCTCTCAGTGAGGCGATCGTGGGTGCGTTCGGCACGCCCTGGTGAACGCGGACGGGCGTTGGCGAGAATCTGCCAACCCGTCGCACTCACTCCCTGAGCCCCAAAGCGCGCAGCCACGCGTCGACTTGCCCGAAAGCGTCCAGTTGCCATTGCTCCGGACTGCGTTCGCCCAGGACTTGGGTATCCTCGACGAAATGGCGCACGCAGGTCGGACCAAATCCCTCGACTGCATCGAATTTGCTCGCGATGTATCCATAGCCAGCGGCGCCACTGGCGACCTCGAGTAGCGGCCGGCACGCCTCGGCCAGCGCTTGCGGTCCGCCGGGATAATTCCGGATGCAGTAATAGATGTCGTAGGCGTCCTTCTGCTTGTAGCGCCCCTGAATGGCATGGCCCTTCATGGCCAGCAAGGCTGGGATCGAACAGACGGCCACTTCCACGCGGTTCGTCCCGCCATTGGGCATGGGGCCGCTGATCGCAACCATCTGGTAAAAGCGGACAGCGAGATCGGCACCGTCCGCGCGCTGCACGGCAAACTCGCTGACGAGAGGCGGCATGTTCCTGACGATTTCCGCATCTCTCGGCATCAGGAAGTCGATGATCACATCAATGGGCGCGCCGCCATCATCGGTCTTGATCTGGCGTACGAGCTGGAAGCGCCGGAGCGCTTTGCTCTGCGCATAACCATGCCCCAGCAGTGCCTCGACCAGGGTGGCGTACTCACCCTCTCCGAGCGCATCGGTGTCCAGACCGAGATCCACGTCCAGTGTTCCGACATGACGCATGTCCTCGTTGTTGCCCAGCAGCAGCCAGGGCACGGCCCCGCCTACGACGGCGAACTTCCCCTTGAAACTCCCAAGAATCTGTCCGATCTCGATCAGGACGGTCTTGACCGCGGCAGTCGTTCGGTCGTCGTAGTCGCTGGCGTATTGCGCCTCGCCTGGGGTCATGTTGGCCATTGCAGTCTTTCGTCCCGGAGATGATCGGCAGCCTCCCGTCCTCGCTCTCCGGCATTGGAGAGGTCCAGGTAAGTTTGAACGGGGCTGGTACAAACGACACCGGGCGCGGGTTCCACCGAATCGAGGAACAGGCCCGGATCGTCGAGCAGGGTCACGACTACGTTCTCACCCTTGCTGGCCGGAGACAGCTTCAGGGCATCGCAGAGGCGATCGAGACCGGACTCGTCGGCATAGAAATACTGGGTACCGGTGCGCCCGTACGGCGCCAGCCATTGGGCCGCGGAAAAGGAAGCAAGCGCCGTCAGCCAGGTCCTGGCTGAATCCGGCGCCGATGCGCGCACGGCGTCCTCGAGCAACTTGCCATGCAAGGTCGTGTAGAAGGATTGGCGCTTTCCGGGTGGGGGTTCATAGGCGTCGCGCCAGGCATCCAGCAATGCGTTGGGATCCGAAAGCAATACCCCAGCGCTGGACAATGTGGCCCATTCCCTGTCCAACAGGGCCGCGCGCACATTGCTCACATGTCCAAGGCTGACCTGCGCTGCCTCGGCCAGGTCGACAACGCGCCATGCGCGCTCAGGGTCCCGCAGCATCCGGCGCAGCACCTGTGCGGATTTGGGCTTGAACAACGAGCGCAGCTCACGCCGCTCCGTAGCAGGCTTGCTCGCCACCTGGCGCGAGATGAAGAGGGTGCCAAACGCCAGTCGAGCATTGCCTTCGAGGTCGACGAAAGCAACGTCGTACTCGCGGCACAACGACTGGGCCTCGGCAGAGAGATACGGCGCGATGAACACAGGCGTGACGGGCTCGGCCTGACGCTCAACGTATTCGCGCAGCTGCAGCAGCGCCGGGCGCACATGCCGGGGCTGGCCGCTGGATTTCACCTCGGCAACCAAAGTGTGCCGGTGGCCAAAGAGATCAATGTGAGCAATCAAGCCGACCGGGCGGTTGCCTTCTTGCGCGACGTTTTGCACCTCGAGGGACTCGATGGCTGGCACCTCCTCCAGGAGGCCGCGGAGCGCGTCGGCGGCTTGCTGCTCAATTTTCACTGAATTCGGCATTTTCATCATCTGCTGAAAATAGCATTTCTGATGAAATAGTCAAGCCGATTTCACTGAATTTAGCCGTTTCAGCGATCGCTGAAATAGACAAAAATAGTGAAAATTTGACGACCGAGGCGATTTCACGCTGGAACACATCCTGCTTGCCAAGCCAGATGCCCCTTCAACCTTTGCGCTCGGGAGACCTGTCATGCAAACCGGACTCGCCACTGGCTTTTCGCACGTCAAGCCGCAGGACACGGCATTCAAGGGCGGTGGGCTGCGCGACTTCTTCGTCTATTGCGATCTGGGGATCGCCGAGGCCACGCACGGCAAGGTGCTCGCGCAGCTTGTCAGGGCAAATCTTGCGCCGGAGTTGGGCACGGGCTGGCACCGGCATGAGGCGGATTTCCATATCGTCTTCATGCTCAAGGGCTGGGCGCGCTTCATGTACGGCGAGACGGAAACCCTCGTCGAGGCGGGCGACTGCGTGCATCAGGCGCCGGGCATCGCCCATTATCTTTTCGACTACTCGCCTGACATGGAATACCTCGAAATCGTGAGCCCCGCCGATTTCAAGTCGATCGACGTGGAAGCGCCGTGCGCCGTGCCGGCGCCTACGTCCTGGCAAGCGAGCCCCATGGCGTGACGCAGGCGCCAGAGCAGGCGCGCCGTTGGCGCCGCCTTGCGCACCCGCGCCGCGCAAGCCGGGCGCTCGCCTATTTGGGATGCGTTGCGGCGGCGCGGCTGATCGCCGTTGCCGCATGCGCCTCGGCTTCGAGCAGCGCGTGCAAGGTCACCTGATCGCCGCGCACGGCCTCCGGCGCCGCGGTACGCCGCGCGCGCGGCTCATGGTCGTGGATGGTCGAGCGCACCAGCGGATAAATCTGCGAGTCCCAGCGGTGGCCATTGAAGACGCCGTAATGGCCCACGCCCGTCTGCACATGATGCGTTTTCATATAGGGGCGCAGCCCCGAGCACAGGTCATGGGCGGCAACCGTCTGGCCAACCGAGCAAATATCGTCCTTCTCGCCTTCGATGGTGAGCAGCGCGGTGTGGCGGATCGCGTGCGGCTCCACGAGGCGCTCGCCCACCTTGAGCTTGCCCAGCGGCAGCTCGTATTGCTGAAACACCGTTCGGACCGTTTCCAGATAGAACTCCGCGGTAAGATCGGACGTGGCGAAGTACTCGCGATAGAACGTGTTGAGCGCATCGGCTTTGGTGGGATCGCCCTTCGAGCGCTCGTGGCGCATCTCCGCGAACGAGGCGACATGCCGCTCGAGGTTCATCGACATGAACGCACCGAGCTGCACGAAGCCCGGATACACGCGGCGCTGCGCGCCGGGAAATCCGCCCGGCACCGCGCTGATGAGATTGCGCTCGAACCATTCGATCGGCTGACTGTTGGCGAGATCGTTGACCTTGGTGGGATTGACCCGGCAATCGATCGGCCCCGCCATCAGCGTCATGCTCGCGGGCTGCGCGGGCTCGTTGTCGGCGGCCATCAGCGAAACGGCCGCGAGCGCCGCAACGGTCGGCTGGCAGATCGCCACCAGATGCGCGTCGGGGCCAATGCGCCGAATGAACGACATGATGTGCTCGACGTATTCCTCGAAGCCGAAGCGGCCCGCCGCCAAGGGCACGTCGCGCGGGTTGTGCCAGTCGGTGATATAGACGTCGTGATCGGCGAGCATGGTGCGCACGGTGCCGCGCAGCAGCGTCGCGAAGTGTCCCGACATGGGCGCGATGAGCAGCACGCGCGGCTGCGGCGTAGTAAGGTCCTTGCGAAAGTGGAGCAGTGAGGCAAAGGGCGTGCGCTTGACGACGTCTTCGGTCACCGACGTGCGCACGCCGTCCACCTCCACGAAGTCGATGCCGAACGGCGGCCGCGCGTGAGAGAGCCCGGCAAGCTCGATCTGCTCCCACCAGGCATCGAGATAGCGCGCGTCGAATCCGCCCGCGAGTGCGGGCCACGTCGAGACCGCCACGCGGGAGAAAGACGCGGCGCAACGCCAGAGCTTCATCAGGTCCGCGAGCGCCTGGTAGGTGGAATAGGCAAGCAGGTTCATGGGTCCAGCTCCCGACTCTCTTGAACGCGAAGTGTCACAGGCAATACGTATGCCAGAGCCGTCCACTGGCACATTGCTTGCACGTTTCAGGCAGGGCGCCGCATACGCGCGAGCACTCACGACAGCCCATCGCGGCGCGTTATGGCAGCATGGCGCGAGCGCTTCGCGCAAAGCTTTGCCTCTGCCGTCCCGCATGCTGCAAAACGGTGCAGCCCGCGGCGCGAGCGGTGCATGTGGCCGCCATGCGCGCGTTCGGTGCACGGGGCACTGCGCATCGCGTCCTGAGCATCGCAACGCTTCCGTGTCCTTACCGTTCTGGAGCTCCTCATGAGTCAGACGAATACGACCTTGACGATCAGCAGCCGAAACTATTCGTCGTGGTCCATGCGCGGCTGGCTGCTTGCCAGACTCGCCGGACTCGAATTCGACACGGTGACGGTGCCGCTCGACGACGCGGCCACGCGCGCCGAGCTGCTGCTGCTCTCGCCTTCGATTCTCGTGCCCTGCCTGCGCCACGAAGGTATCGTAGTCTGGGACACGCTTGCAATCTGTGAATACCTCAATGAGATCCGGCCGCAGGCGCAGCTGTTGCCCGCGGAACGCACGGCGCGCGCGCACTGCCGCTCGGTCTGCGGGGAAATGCATTCGGGTTTCAGCGCTTTGCGCTCCGCACTGCCCATGAACCTGCGCGGCCACTTTCCGAACTTTCGCGTCTGGTCGCGTGCGCAGGACGACATCGAGCGCATCGTGACCATCTGGCGCGAATGTCTGCAGAAGTATGGCGGCCCCTGGCTCTTCGGCGAGATCGGCGCGGCCGACGCGATGTATGCGCCCGTCGTCACGCGCCTGCTCACCTATGATGTGCCAATCGACCCCGACATCGGCGACTATTGCATGCGCGTGCTCAAGCAGCCTTTTGTCGCCGAATGGATCGCGGCGGCCCAGTCGGAAACCGACGACATCGACGAGCTCGACATGGAGTTCTGAGCGCCACAGCGCTTCGCATCGCGCCGCCGGGGCCATGAATGGCGCGTTGGCCTGAACACCGGCATGGAAGTTGCATTACCGCGTGCAGCCCGATCACCGGCGTAGCGGCCGTTGCCGCACGCGGTGCCCGCGCAAGCTTGCCCATATCGAAGAACAACGCCAGGAAGCAGCGAACGGAACAACGGATATGACGCAAACATTCTTCAATGAGATGTTCGAGTACGGGGAATTCGACGTTCGGGGCGTGGCAGCCGCGGCGTTCGCGCAGGCCGGCGAGCCGCGCGCCCACTACCGCGAGTTCTTCGCGTGGATGCGCGGCCAGAGCGAGCAGCAGATGCTCAACAAGCGCGCCGAAGCCGACGCGATCTTCCGGCGCGTGGGCATCACCTTCGCCGTTTATGGCGAGAAGGATGAAACGGGCGTGGGCACCGAGCGCACGATTCCCTTCGACGTGATCCCGCGCATCTTCCAGCGGCAGGAGTGGAACACGCTGGAGCGCGGCTTGCGCCAGCGCGTCAGCGCGCTCAACCGCTTCATCCACGACATCTATCACGAGCAGGAGATCGTCAAGCGCGGCATCGTGCCCGCCGACCAGATCCTGCGCAACGCGCAGTACCGCCCCGAAATGCACGGTGTGAACGTCGCGCACGACATCTATGCGCATATCGCCGGCATCGACATCGTGCGCGCCGGCGAGGGGGAGTTCTACGTGCTGGAGGACAACCTGCGCGTGCCCTCCGGCGTCTCGTACATGCTGGAAAACCGCAAGATGATGATGCGGCTCTTTCCCGATCTGTTCGTGCGCAATCGCATTGCGCCGGTCGCCCACTACCCCGACCTGCTGCTCGACACGCTGCGCGCCGCGGCGCCCGCCGGCGCCGACGACCCGACGGTCGTGCTGCTCACGCCGGGCATGTACAACTCGGCCTATTTCGAGCACGCGTTCCTGGCCCAGCAAATGGGCATCGAGCTCGTGGAAGGCCAGGACCTGTTCGTCGAAAACGATTACCTCTACATGCGCACGACACAGGGCCCGCAACGCGTGGACGTGATCTACCGGCGCGTGGACGACGACTTTCTCGATCCGCTCGCCTTCCGCCCAGACTCGGCGCTCGGCGCGGCGGGCCTCATCAACGTCTACCGCAAGGGCAACGTCACGCTGTGCAACGCGGTGGGCACGGGCGTGGCCGACGACAAGTCGATCTACCCCTATGTGCCCGACATGGTGCGCTTCTATCTGGGCGAGGAACCGCTGCTCAACAACGTGCCCACGTGGATGTGCCGCAAGCCCGACGATCTGCAATACGTGCTCGACCATCTGCCCGATCTGGTCGTGAAGGAAACGCATGGCGCGGGCGGCTACGGCATGCTGATCGGCCCCGCTGCCACGCGCGCCGAGATCGAGGCGTTTCGCGCGGCACTCGTCGCGAACCCGGACAAGTACATCGCGCAGCCCACGCTCTCGCTCTCCACCTGCCCGACCTGGGTGGAAACGGGCGTCGCGCCGCGCCACATCGACCTGCGCCCGTTCGTGCTCACGGGCAAGGAAGTGCGCATGGTGCCGGGCGGGCTTACGCGGGTCGCGCTGCGCGAGGGCTCGCTCGTCGTCAATTCCTCGCAGGGCGGCGGCACGAAGGACACCTGGGTGCTGGAGCGCTGAGCCGGCGGCCCCTTCACGGCCGCGAAGACGAAGCCGAGATCACGCGATGAACGAAGCGCAACTTGTCGATGACGGGCGAAGCCAGCGCGAACGGATAGCCGTCGGGCATGCCGAGGCTGCGGTTCAGGCTGTTGAGCACGTAGGTGAGCGGGAACCAGCGCGCCATCAGGCTTTCGAAGCTCGCCTCGTCCACCGGTGTCTGGTCGACCAGCATGGGCTCGTCGGGGCTGTCGGGCAGCAGCGCGAGGCCGCAGGCCATGGCCGTGTCGAGCGTGTCGACGATATGCAGGTAGTGCGCCCATGTCTCGGCCCAGTCCTCCCACGGATGCACCGACGCATACGCGCTCACGTGCTGCCCGGCCCAGTCGGGCGCGGGGCCATCGGCGTAGTGCGCGGCGAGCGCCGCCGCGTAGTCGGCGCGCTCGTCGCCGAAGCGGCGGCGAAACGGTTCGAGCCAACGCCCCGGCGGATCGGGCGCGATGAGGCGGTCGAAATAGTAATGGCCGACCTCGTGGCGCAAATGCCCCAGCAAGGTGCGATACGGCTCGTGCAGCGAAACGCGCGTGTGCTCGCGATGCGCGTCGTCGGCCTCGGCGATATTCATCGTGATGAGGCCATGATCGTGGCCCGTCATGATGCGCTCGCCATCGCCCGTCTCTTCGAGAAACTCGAATTGCAGCCCGTTCTCAGGGTCTTCGGCGCGCGTGACGAGCGGCAGGCCGAGCGCGCCGAGCGTGTAAAGCAAGCGCCGCTTGGCCGTTTCGAGGCGATACCAGTAAAGGCGGTTCTCGGGCCGCGCGAGATCGGGGATCGTGCGCGTGAACTGGCAGGCTCGGCACAGCGTATCCGCGCTATCGGCCGGAATCATGCCGTTGCAGACGTTTTCGACCGCGTAGTTGTGGCACTGGCGATAGAGCGCGCCCTGCGCCTGCGCATTGAGGCTGCGCCAGCGGCCCTCGCCGGCGTCCTCGAACGCGTGCATCTCGCCTGCCTGCGGCACGTAGCCGAGGCGCGCCTCACAACGCTCGCAGCGCTCGTTTTCGAAAAACACCAGGTGATTGCAGTGATCGCAGTGAAAGGTCTTCATTGCCGCATTCCTGTGATGGCCACACGGGCCGCACAGCCTCGCGCAGCACGCCGCATGCCTCGTACGCGCGGGGCCGCCGATTCCGCAACCGATTCCGCCGCCGCTGTCACCGCCGCTATCACCGCCGCTATCACCGAGTTTGTCACCGCAGTTGTCACATCCGGCACTCACGCCGTCCGCATCATACGCACGCGGCGCCACGCGCCGTTCCATCCACGTCGATCGAGGAGTCGGGTGTGTCCATCCGTGTCGCGTTAAACCATGTCACGCAGTATCGCTATGACCGCCTCGTGCGCCTCGCGCCGCACGTGGTGCGCCTGCGCCCGGCGCCGCACTGCCGCACGCCCATCCTCTCGTACTCGATGCGCGTGGAGCCCGCCGGTCATTTCGTCAACTGGCAGCAAGACCCGTTCGCCAACTATCAGGCGCGGCTCGCGTTTCCCGAGCCCACGCGCGAGTTCCGCGTCACGATCGATCTGGTCGCGGAAATGGCGGTCTACAACCCGTTCGACTTCTTTCTCGAGCCGAGCGCCGAGCGTTTTCCGTTCACCTATGCGCCCGAACTGGCCGCCGAGCTCGCTCCGTATCTGGCGCGCAGCGAGCCGACGCCGCGCTTCGCCGCGTTCGTCGAGTCGATCGACCGCACGCCGCGCGTGACCATCGATTTCCTCGTCGATCTGAACCAGCGCCTGCAACGCGAGATTGGCTACCTGATCCGCATGGAGCCAGGCGTGCAAACGCCTGAGGAAACGCTGGAAAAAGCCTCTGGCTCATGCCGCGACACGGGCTGGCTGCTCGTGCAGACGCTACGCCAGCTCGGCCTTGCCGCGCGCTTCGTCTCGGGCTACCTGCTGCAGCTCACGCCCGACGTCAAGGCGATCGACGGCCCGCGCGGCGCCGAGGCCGATTTCACCGACCTGCACGCCTGGTGCGAGGTCTACCTGCCGGGTGCGGGCTGGATCGGGCTCGATCCGACCTCGGGGCTGCTCGCGGGCGAAGGCCATATTCCGGTGGCCTGCACGCCGGAGCCCGGCAGCGCCGCGCCGATCTCGGGCGCGCTCGACGAATGCGAAGTGGAGTTCTCGCATTCGATGTCGATTTCGCGCGTGCTGGAAACGCCGCGCGTGACGAAGCCCTACACCGAGGCGCAATGGGCCGACATGCACGCGGTGGGCGTCCAGGTTGACGCGGCGCTCGCCGGCCAGGACGTGCGGCTCACGATGGGCGGCGAGCCGACCTTCGTCGCCGCGGGCGACCGCGACGCGCCCGAATGGAACACCGATGCGCTCGGCCCGACCAAGCGCCGCTACGCCATTGCGCTGATGGACAAGCTGCGCGCGCATTATGGCGCGCTGGGCTTTCTGCATATCGGCCAGGGCAAATGGTATCCGGGCGAGCAGTTGCCGCGCTGGGCGCTCTCGCTCTACTGGCGTGCCGACGGCGAGCCGTGCTGGCGCGATCCCACCCTGTTCGCCGACGAGCGCTCGCCCGCTCACCACACGGCCGAGGACGCGCGGCGCTTCATCGAGCGCCTCGCTGCGAAGCTCACGGTCGATCCGCAGCATGTGCAGCCTGCCTACGAGGACACCTGGTATTACCTGTGGCGCGAGCGCCGGCTGCCCGTGAACGTCGATCCGTTCGACTCGCGCCTCGAAGACGAGCTCGAGCGCATGCGGCTGCGCCGCCTGTTCGACGCGGGTCTCGACGCCGTGACGGGCTACGTCCTGCCGCTCGCGTGCGAACGCCCCGAGGCACCCGATGCGGCGCACGCCGCCCCGTCCCAGCCCGCCTTGCAGGGCCCGCGCTGGGTGAGCGGCCCGTGGTTCTTCCGCGACGATCGCCTGTACCTGATTCCCGGCGACTCGCCGATGGGCTACCGGCTGCCGCTCGATTCGCTGCCGTGGGTGGCGGAGGGCGACTACCCGTGGCAGCACACGCGCGATCCGTTTGCCGCGCCGGTGCCGCTGCGCAGCGCCGCGGAGCTGCGCATGCAGTACGAGAGCGGGTTTGACGCCGCCGCGCGATCTCAGCACGGGGAAGGCGCGCGCCCGGCTGGATACGCCGAAGGCGCGGGAAGCGCCAGAAGCGGCAACGCGGCCGACGCCAACCGCTACCCCGAACGCGGAGAATCCGCCGCCTGGACCCACCGCACGGCGCTGTGCGTCGAAGTGCGCGACCCCGCGCGCGCCGCCGGGCCCAAAGCCGAAGCCGCAACCTATGGCCGCGCGCAGGGCCAGCTGCACGTCTTCATGCCGCCGCTCGTCGAGCTCGACGATTACCTCGAGCTGCTCGCCGCCGCCGAAGCCACCGCCGCCGAGCTCGCGCTGCCTGTGGTGATCGAGGGCTACCCGCCGCCGCGCGACCCGCGCCTGAAAATGCTCCAGGTCACGCCCGACCCCGGCGTGATCGAGGTGAATATCCACCCGTCGTCGAACTGGGACGAACTGGTCGAGCGCACCGAATTCCTCTACCAGTCCGCGCACGAAACCGCGCTCTCCACCGAGAAGTTCATGCTCGACGGGCGCCACACCGGCACGGGCGGCGGCAATCACTTCGTGCTCGGCGGCGCCACGCCCGCCGACAGCCCGTTCCTGCGCCGCCCCGACCTGCTCGCGAGCCTGCTCGCCTACTGGCACAACCATCCGTCGCTTTCGTACCTGTTTTCGGGCCTGTTCATCGGCCCGACGAGCCAGGCGCCGCGCGTGGACGAGGCGCGCAACGATCAGGTCTACGAACTGGAAATCGCCTTTGCGGAAATCCAGCGCCAGGTCGACCTGCTGCATGGCTACGCCGAGGCCGCCAGCGGCGGCGAGCGCGTGCCACCCTGGCTCATCGACCGCGCGCTGCGCAACATCCTCATCGACGTGACCGGCAACACGCACCGCGCCGAGTTCTGCATCGACAAGCTCTACTCGCCCGACGGCCCGACCGGCCGCCTGGGCCTGCTGGAGCTGCGCGGCTTCGAAATGCCGCCGCACGCGCGCATGAGTCTCGCGCAGCAACTGCTGCTGCGCGCACTCGTCGCGCGCTTCTGGCAGACGCCGTACACACAGCGGCTCACGCGCTGGGGCACCGAACTGCACGACCGCTTCATGCTCTCGACCTTCGTGCAGATGGATTTCGACGACGTGCTCGCCGAAACGGCCGCGGCGGGCTTCGCGCTCGATCCCGCCTGGTTCGCCCCGCACTTCGCGTTCCGCTTCCCGCTGGTGGGCGAGCTGCAGACGAGCGGCATCGCGCTCGCGGTGCGCCACGCGCTCGAACCGTGGCACGTGATGGGCGAGGAAGGCGGGGCCGGCACCACGGTGCGCTATGTCGATTCGTCGGTGGAGCGGCTCGAAGTGCGCGTGCTCGGCATCAACGAGAACCGCCATATCGTCAGCGTAAACGGCCGCGCGCTGCCGCTGCAGCCCACCGGGCGCGTGAGCGAGAGCGTGGCGGGCGTGCGTTTTCGCGCGTGGCAGCAGGCGTCCGCGCTGCATCCGACCATCGGCGTGCACGCGCCGCTCACGATCGATATCGTCGATAGCTGGAGCGGCCGCGCGATCGGCGGATGCCAGTATCATGTTGCGCACCCGGGCGGCCGCCATTATCAGACGTTTCCGGTCAACGCCTACGAGGCCGAAAGCCGGCGGCGCGCGCGCTTCTTCACCACCGGGCACACCCCCGGTCCGGTGGAAGTGGCGCCCGCCGGGCGCAGCCTCGAATTTCCGTTCACACTGGACCTGCGCCGCGGCTGATTCCGGCCGATAATCCGTCAACAGCCCCAACCGAAGGCGCGCCTCGCGTACGCGACGCGCCGCCACGACCCACGATCTTGCCGACTCAATCGACCCTGCCGTTCGACTCCGCCGCCAGCGACGCGCTGGCCCTCGAGCCGCTGCGCACGCTGCCGGTGCGCGCCGGACACTGGGACGAACTGCGCACGGCAGATGGCGAGCTGCGCGAGCCATGGCGGCAGTTTTTCGGGCTGCTCGGCGAACCTGGCGTGGCGGGCTTCGACGCCGCCGCGGCATCGGTCGCGCGCCAGGTGCGGGAAAACGACATCACCTACAACGTCTACGCGGACCGCGGCGGCCCTCGCCCGTGGGCGCTCGACGTGCTGCCGCTCATCATCGGGGAAAGCGAATGGGCGCAGATCGAGCGGGGCGTGGCGCAGCGCGCGCGCCTGCTCAACGAGATCGTCGCCGATATCTACGGGCCGCAGACGCTGCTCGCGCGCGGCCTGCTGCCGCCCGCGCTGGTGTTCGGCCATCCCGGCTATCTGCGCCCCGTGAAAGGCTTCGTGCCGCCCAACCGCCAGTACCTGCAGATCGTCGCCCTCGACCTCGCGCGCTCGCCCGAGGGCCAGTGGACCGTCGTTTCGCACCGCACGGAAGCGCCTTCGGGGCTCGGCTATCTGCTCGAAAACCGGCTCATCGTCTCGAGCCTCTTCGCCGAGCCGTTTCGCACCATGCGGGTACACCGCGTCGCCCCCACCTATTCGCAGCTCATCGCCACGCTCGCCGCTGCCGCGCGCGCGATCATGAGCGCGGACGAGCGCGGGGTGAGCGGCGCGTCCCCGCATATCGTGCTGCTCACGCCGGGGCCTTTCAGCGAGACCTATTTCGAGCACGTGTTCCTCGCGCGCTACCTCGGCCTCACGCTCGTCGAGGGCAAGGACCTCACGGTGCGCGAGGACATGCTGTACCTGAAAACGCTGGGCGGACTCGAGCGCGTCCACGCCGTGCTGCGCCGCCTCGACGACACCTTCTGCGACCCGGTCGAACTGCGCGCCGACTCGACCATCGGCGTGCCAGGGCTGCTGCAGGTCATGCGAGCCGGCAACGTCATGGTCTCGAACGTGCCCGGCGCGGGATTCGTCGAATCACCCGCGCTGCACGGCTTCATGCCCGGCATTGCGCAGGCGCTGCTCGGCGAGCCGCTGGCGTTACCCGGCGTCGCCACCTGGTGGTGCGGCGAAGACGCGGCCTGCCAAGACGCGCTCGCGCACATTCCCGAGGCCCTGCTCGTGCCGACCTGGCCCGGCGGCGCGCGCGCAGCGTCCGCGCCGCCGGGGCTTGCCGCCGGCGTGCAGAAGCTCGCCGACTGGTGCGAGCGGATCGGGCAACTGCCCGACGCCTTCACGGTCCAGCAGCCGCTGCGCTACAGCTACACGCCGCGCTACGAAAACGGCGCCGGCATGCTCGGCACGCGGCCCGCTGTGCTGCGTGTCTACGCCATCGCCGATCAGGAATGCGGCTGGCGCGTGCTGCCCGGCGGCTTTACGCGGCTGGCCGCAGAACATCAGGAATCCGTATCGATGCAGGTGGGCGGCAGCAGCGTCGATACCTGGGTGCTGTCGAGCCAACCGGGCTCGACCTTCACGCTCCTGCCCAGCCCGATCAAGCCCGGCGACCTGCGCCGCGAACGTCGCCGCGTCCCGAGCCGCGCCGCAGAGAACCTGTTCTGGGCGGGACGTTACGGCGAGCGCGCCGAAAACGGCGTGCGCCTGTGCCGGCTGATTCTCGGCTCGCTCGAAGGCAGCGACGCCGAAGAGCTGTTCGGCACCTTCGTCGAACTGGCTGCCGCGCATGGCCTCGTGCCATCCACGAGCAGCGAGGCACGGCGCGGCCTCGACGGCTTCGAGCGCGCCCTCGTGGCCAATTTGCACGAACATGCGGGCGCAACGGGAATCGGGCGGACCCTCGCGAGCCAGGCCTACGCCTGCGGTGAAATTCGCGGCCGGCTTTCGAGCGACCATTGGCGCACCGTGCTGGCCTCGCGCAACGACTTCCGCGACGCGCTGGAGGCGCTTTCTCTCGTGCCGGCGCCGGCGCGGCGCGGCGCCGCCATCGAATTCAGGCGCCCCACGCCATACGACCGCATGGCGCTGATGGGCGCGCTCGACGCGCTCGCCACGCAGCTGAGCGCCATCAGCGGCTGCCAGGGCGACCGCATGACACGCGACCAGGCGTGGCGCCTGCTGTTCGCGGGACGCCATATCGAACGCGTGTCCGCGCTGGCCACGATGCTGCGTATCGCCGCGCACGAGCGCACGCTCGCGACGCCCGCGGGCTTCGACGTGCTACTGCAACTGTTCGACAGCACTCTCACCTATCGCTCGCTGTATCCGGGGCGCCTCGAGGTGCCTGCCCTGCTCGATGTGATCGTGACCGACCCGACCAATCCACGCGGCCTCTATGGCGTCTACGCGCGGCTGCGTGCGCGGCTCGACGAGATCGCCGAGGCCGCGGGCGGACCGAAGCGCGAGCCGTTCGCCTCGCAACTCGCGCCCGTCGAGGCGCTGCCCACGCTGGAGACACTGTGCGAGCCCGGCGAAGACGGCCGCTACCCCGCGCTGACCGCACTGTGCGACAGCTTCTCCGAGCGCATGGCCGCCACCTCGAACGAGATCAGCGCGCGCTGGTTCAGCCACGCCGCGCCGCTTGCCGCGCAGGTCTGGTCATGAGCGGTACGCGCCTCACGGTCACGCACCGCACGACCTATCGCTATTCGACGCTGGTCGAGACCGCGCAGCATCTCGCGACGATCCGCCCGCTCGCGCTGCCATGGCAGCGCGTGCTCGCGCACCGCGAACACATCGAGCCCGCGCCGTCGTATCAGACGAGCCGCCACGATGCCTTCGGCAACGAGGTCCTCTACTTCTCGTTCGACGCGCCGCACGACTACCTGCAGATGACGAGCGAGACGAGCGTGCTGCTCGCGCCGCGCTACGCTTCGTTCGATATCGCCGCGACGCCGGCCTGGGAAGACGTCACGCGCATGCTGCGCTACACGGTGGGCGGCGACTTTCATGCGGAGTCCGAATTCTGCTTCGCCTCGCCGAACATCGCCTTGCTGCCCGCATTGCGCGCCTACGCGCTGGAGAGCTTCGCGCCCGGCACGCCCGTTCTGGCGGGCGCGATCGATTTGATGCATCGCATCCACGCCGATTTCGCTTACCGTCCCTCGGCAACGGCGTTCGACACGCCCGCCGCGCGCGCATTCGAACTGCGCCACGGCGTGTGCCAGGACTTCGCCCAGGTGATGATCGGCTGCCTGCGCTCGATCGGGCTCGCCGCGCGCTATGTGAGCGGCTATCTGCGCAACGATCCGCCCGAGGGCGCGCTGCCGATGATCGGCGCGGACGCCTCGCATGCGTGGGTATCGCTCTATGTGCCTTCGGAGACTGCTGCCGGCTGGTTCGATCTCGATCCGACCAACGATGTGCTTGCCGATCAAGGCCATGCCACACTCGCCATCGGCCGCGATTACAGCGACGTGTCGCTGCTTCGCGGCGTGATACTGGGTGGCGGCGCGCATCAGGTGCATGTGGCGGTCAAAGTGAATGCGGATTGATTCCGGGCGACGCGAAGAAAGAAAAAGCAAGGAGATGACTGTGAGGTTGGTGGCCGTAATCGCCACGCTTTTTGCCCTGCTTGTCACGCCGGCCCTCGCAGCCGATGTCGGTTTCGAGGAGGTCAAGATCGCGAATGGCGAGGGGCCGCCGCTCACGGCCGGAATCTGGTATCCCGCCCACGCTGCGGCGACGCCGCACGCCTTGGGCGCTTTCAGTCAGACTGTGGCGCCGGGCGCGCCGATCGCGGGCCAGCGTCTGCCGCTGGTTGTCATCTCGCATGGCGGCGGTGGCTGGTACGGCGGCCACTACGATACGGCGCTCGCCCTGGCGCACGCGGGCTTTGTGGCAGCGGCAGTCAGTCACGACGGCGACACTTTCGGCGACCAGAGCCACGTCCTGGAACTGTGGCGCCGCCCTGCCCAGCTTCACCGGCTGGTGGACTACATGCTCGGCGAGTGGCATGGGCACGGGCGGATTGATGCGGCCCGCGTCGGTGCGTTCGGCTTTTCCAACGGCGGCTTTACCGTACTCGTGGCTGCAGGCGGGACCCCGGATCTTTCGAAGATCGCCCCGTATTGCGAGGCCCACCCCGAGCACGACCTGTGCGAGGACCTGAAGCAGGCGGGCGTCGATCCTCGTTTCGGCGCGGACGTTGCCGCGAGCGTCTGGGTCCACGACCCGCGCATCAAGGCCGTAGTGGTCGCCGCGCCCGCGTTCGGCTTCGCCTTCGGCAGCACCGGGCTAAGCAGCGTGCACGTCCCGATCCAGCTCTGGCGAGCCGCCGACGATCGTCACCAGCCCGATCCCTATTATGACGAAGCGGTGCGTGCCAACCTGCCCCGGGCGCCTGAGTATCACGTCGTCGCCCACGCCGGCCATTACGACTTCCTGCCACCCTGCGACGTCCGCCTGTCGCGAAAGAGGCCGGAAATCTGCAACAGCCTGCCGGACTTCGACCGCGCCGCGTTCCATGAGCAATTCAACGCCGCTGTCGTGCAGTTTTTCCAGGCAACGCTGCATTCGAACCGATGAGCCGTGCGCAATCCATTGAGCGAAGCGCATGCGCAGTCGCGACGTTGACTTCATTCGCGTGCAACCCCCGTCGCTCAGTGCACAGGCCCTTCACTCGCATCCGCAACGCGTGCGGCGCCGACAATGGCGCCATCATCGGCTTCGAGCAGGACCGCCAGATGTTCGCCGACGCCAGCGTCGGCATGCAACGTCAGCGCTGTGCCGGACCACTGGCCGATGGTTGCCAGGCTGCGCACGACATTCGATTCCGTGAGCGTATGCCCCGCGTTCTCGCCGCGCCCGATTGGCGTGACGTGACGCGCGTCGTAGCTGACCAGCAGCACGCGCGCGCTTCCGCTGCCCGGGCCGATGGACACCGAAACGCTGCCGCCTTCGCGGGTGGCGCTAACGGTAGCAGCCGTCACGCCCATGGACTTCGCATGATCGATGGCGGCACTGGCCGCAGTGCGATTCGAGCCCACCATCTCGGCTTTGCCGTCGACCACCATCTCGGGCGTATACGCGAAGTCGCGAAACCGCTGGGCGTACTGCGCCTGACGCGCATCGGCGGCATCGAACGAAAACGGATCTTTCCAGCCGAGCTGGTTCCAGTAGGTGACGTGAAACGCCAGCGGCAGCACATCGGTGCGCGTGTCGCTCAGCTCGGACAGAAAGCGGTCGGCCGGCGGGCACGACGAACAGCCCTCCGATGTAAACAATTCGACAACGACCGGACGCGGCGCGGCGGCGTACGCATGTGAGGCGAGCAGCGCCGCAGCGCCGGCGCAAAGGGCAGCAAGAGAACGGGCCAGCATGTCGTGACTCCAGTTGACGACGTTCTCGTTAATTCGCTCGCGGGCGCTGGCCGGTTACAGTTGAAGCGCTTCGGGATAGAAAGTGCACGGGACAAGGTGTTTGCCAGCGCGATGCCACGTGTCACCACTGAACCAGGCGCCAATCATGACGCCCGTTCAGCGATACGGCTGCTCGTCAGGAGGCGTTTGGCGCAGTGGCCGAGCTGCGATAAGTTGCATTCAGGTAAAACAGGACCCCCTGAGCATTCTTGCTCCTCAACTGCACGATTCGATACGCTGCATCGGATGCGTTGTTGATCGCGAGGAAAGCGTTGGCAACCGCGCTTCCGCCGCAAGTTCCGGTTCCGGACGCCGTCAACGTCACAGCGGTCGCCCCAGGCGTTACCGGCACGGTTTGCTGATAGCCGCAGCCATTCTGATCTTCCGTCTGCACGCTGACGCCGGTCATGGTCAGTTGAGTCAGGTTGGCGGCCACCGCCGGGGGCGGCGTGAAATCCACGCTGACCGAGGTTTGCGCGGCAGCCTGTGAGCCGCCAGCCGACAGGAAGTGGGTGACCACATCGCTGCCCAAGGTCGGCCACGATCCTTGCGCGTAGGTATTCAACGCTAGCGTGGCGTCCGCGAATCGGTTCGGATTCGTGACGCTATACGTGCCAATCGCACTGCCGCTCGCGTTGTACAGCGTAAATTCATAAACGGCAGTCGGCGGGAGAGAAGCGACGTCCAGCTGGCTGGTGGCCCAGAAACCCCGCGTTGGCGGGGTGAATGTCGCGCCGGATTGCGTCGCCCAGTCCCATCGGTATTCGCTCGTGTTGCTGCCGGTGGTGGGCGTGCCGCTCGGTTGCGACGACGGTTGCTTGCTTGCGATAGACAGGTAATTCGTGCCAGTGACGGTCGAGGGCTCGAGCCACAGTCCGGCTGCCGGCAGGCCAGGCCCGGTGACTTGCGCATAAGCGATCGGACTGCTGCTGTTCCAGGCAATATTGAGCGTGACGCCCGCGTCGAAGAAGCTCGTGTCGTTGCTGCCGTTGCTGTTGGCGAACTGGTCGTAAAAGTCCCGATACGTCGTGCGCGTCGACACTGACAGGTTGTAAGGAAGCTGATTGCCGATGATGTCCCACGTGCCGGACGGGGTCTGCTGCACCGTCGTATAGAGCGTGTATTGTCCGGAGCTGCCGTTAGCGCTGGACAAGCCATAAGGAACGCCGATCAGCGCGGTGGTTCCCGCAGCGTTCGCCGATACGACAAACGGCACCGAACCGCTGAGGTTGAGGTTCGACGAAGCCAGATCGGGATCGTACTGGGTGATGTTTTTGAAGCCGTTGTCCTCATAGCTGGCATCGATCAAGCCGCTGCTGCATGCCGATCCCGTTCCGCCCGCTGCGCCGCACGTTTTCAGCGCGGCAGGCAGCGTGCCGAGGTACGTTTCCAGCGAATTGAGGTTGGTGATGGCACTGGCGCTGACCGCCGGCGCGACCGGTGTGTTAGCCGGCGTCGATGCGCTATTGAGCGTCAGATAGGCAGCGCTCTGTGAAGCGGCACTACTGGGCGTCTTGTAGACGAGATAGGTCGCCGCGCCTTCGGGCACGATCGTCACGATGTCGATCAGCGCATCTGCACCGGTATGGTTCGCCGTGAACGTGGTGCCAATGGGGTCGTAATTCGCCGGCAACCCGACTGCGCCAAGCAGGTTCGACAGATAGGTGTCGAGCGTCGTCGTTGCGCCCTGCACGCTCGCTTTCGTCACGCCGCTGCTCAATGTCGTTGCGGCGCCAGCCGTCACAAAATCCATCGGGTTGCCGTCCGGTGTCAGCAGCGCGGTCAATGCCGTGGTCAACGTCGTGACATTGGCGGTCGCACTTGCGCCTGCTGCTGGCAGGCTGGCGAGCACGGCGATCATCGTGTTGGCCTGGCCGCTCGGATCCGCGGCAACCACAGCAATCGGGGCAGTCAGTCCGCTCGTGACGAGCGTGTAATTGCCATTGCCGTCGGCGGTGGCCGTGGCGGTTTTGCCGTTGACATCGGTGGCCGTGATGGCGGCGTTCGCGACCGGATTCCCGCTGGCGACGGTCCCCTGAATCTGGGGCGCCGCGACCGGCGGCGTCGAGGAATTACCGCCGCCGCCACACGCCGTCAAAAACGACAGCGCAATCGCGCTGGCAATCAACGTGGGCTTCAAGTCGATATGCCGCGCTCTGATCTTTTCATTGTTCATCGTTGCATCCCCGTAGGACTTCGAATTGGGCGAACCCAAAAGTCTCTTCGTTAGCGATATGTCAGGTTTATTACTGTTTAATTTCGTGTGAGGCAGGACGTTTTGCGAGATGGTCTCCCCGGTCCGCAGCCTCACGAGAGAGGCTATTCGGAGCGCAATGGACGGGCAATACCGCAATTGAAGTATGGTGTTTTCGCACTTGATAAATGAGGCATTGTCTGTACGTCTATCGTTCGTGAACCCGGCGTGCGAAGATGCCATTCGACAGCAAACCGCATTGAACAAGAAGAGGTTTTCGGATGGATCTGTCGAATGAGCGCTACGAAGAAATGATTCATTTGCTTTATGAAGCCGTTGCCGAACCGTCTGGCTGGCCTGCCCTCTTTACGGCGCTCGGCGAGGCTATCGACGCGAACGTCATCCATATGCTCGCCCTCGACAAAAAGCATGGATCGCTTTCATACAGCGATGGCTTCAATCTCCCCGTTGAAGGCGAACTGGCTTATATCCAGAAATACGGCAGCATCGATCCTCGATTAGCCTTAATGCTGCAAAGGAAACCAGGAGACTGGATTCATTGCCACGAAGTGTTTAATGAAGAGTTTGTCTCGCGCGATCCGTTCTACCAGGACTTTCTGATTCCCATTGGCCGGCGCTATGTCTCGGGATGCAAGCTGGTGGACGACGAGAACGTCTGCGTGATTTTTTCGGTGCTTCGGGGCGTTGGAGAAAATCCTTTAGGCGTGCCGGAAGTCCGCTTTCTCGACAAGCTCCTTCCGCACCTGACTCGCGCCGTGCGCATGCAGATCCAGAACTACACGTTCTCTACCAAGGCCCTCGTAGGCCATGCACTGGTCAACAAGCTCAGGCAACCCGTGATGCTTTTGACGACCGACAGTAGCGTGGTCCTGGCCAACGAAGCCGCAACACGCTTGCTCACCGCTACGTCGCTCGCCAGCATCGCCGAGGGAAAGCTGCGCCTGCCGGCCGAATATCAGGCGCAGTTTCTGGATGAGTGCGCGCGGCTGGAGGGGCTTGCACGCGGTGAGGTCGAGACGCCGGAAGAGGTCTCGACATATCGATCGATTGCGATGACTACCCGCAGCAGAGATGGCCACGCCGTTGAATCGCTCTACGCATTCTTCACGTTGCTGGTGCCGCCCAAAGTCAGTGGTGCCTTCGGCTTGCGGCCCCTCGTCCTGTTGCTGTTCTATCACCCCGACTCGGCACTGCCCGTGGACTCCGAGCTGCTCAGTGCGGCATTCAATCTGACGCCCGCCGAAATCCGCGTTTGCCGCTTGCTCGGTGAAGGGCTTTCGCCCAAGGAGATCGCTTTTCGGCTCGGCACTCAGTATGAAACCGTGCGCAAGCAGTTGCAGTCCATTTATCGCAAGACGAATACGGATCGCCAATCTGAACTGATGCGCCTGATGCTTCATCTCCCGCTGAACGCATTTGTTTGAACCCGGCCTCACGCCGGGTTCGCCGTCTTCTCAGCTCTCGCCGAGCTGTCCTTCGATGCCGGCCAGCTCGCGCTCGCGCGCGGCCGTTGGCTTGCCGATCGGCGGCCCGCCGAAGCTCTTGCGCACGCCGGCGCCGTACCAGATCGCCAGCAGCACGGCGAGCAAGCCCACGATCACGTAGACCACTTTCTGGTTCGGCGGCTGGATGCCCACATAGGCGAGCACCAGTGCGCCGAACACGGCCGCCACCGCGAACGGTTTGGACAGCAGACCAAGCTGGAACGGCCCCTTTTCGGTCCAGCTGCGCCCTTCGGCGAAGATGCCGGCCGCAGTCGGCATCGCGTACGAAATGAACAGGAACACCGCGCTGCCCGCGCTCAGCACGGAGAACGCGTCGCCGTAGAGCGTGACCGCAATCGCGAGCACCGCCGAGACCCAGATCGCGAAGCCCGGTGTGCGATGCGTGGCGTTGACCTTGCGCAGCCACTTCGACCCTGGCAGGCCGCCGTCGCGTGCGAACGCGTACATCATCCGCGAAGTGGACGTCACGGCCGCGAGGCCGCACACGTAATTAATGAAGAACATCAGCAATTCGATCACGATGCGCAGCGGCGCGGGAATGGGCGCGAGGATCGCTTCGAAGAAGCCGGTGCCCAGCTTCACCCCGGCGGTGAGGTCCGGCATCACGAGCACGAACGCGCAGACCATCACATAGCCGAAGGTCGTCGACCAGAACACCGAGCCGATGATGCCGCGCGGCACGTTGCGCGCCGCCTGATGGGTCTCCTCCGACGTGTGCGCCGACGCATCGAATCCTGTAATCGTGTAAGCCGTGAGCAGGAGGCCGGACAGGAATGCCATCGCCATCGTCTGCTTCGGCCACTGGCCGCCGTCGACGCCGGTGAAATTGGTAAACGTGTAGAGCCGCGACAGATCGACTTTGACCGGCGAGTACACGAGCAGCGCCACAACCAGGACGACGGTGACCACGAAGATCAGATAGCCCGACAAGTCGGTGATCCGGCTCGTGATGCGGATGCCGCGATGATTGAGGAACGCTTGCGACGCCGTGATCACCGCGAGGAAGATGGTCTGATCCCACCAGCCGAGCGAATCGGGCTTCACGCCGAACATCGGCGCGATCAGCGTGCGGAAGAACGGATCCCAGGTGCCGTAGTTGATCGCCGCGACGACGAATACGAGACCGAGCAGATTGAACCACGCAGTGAGCCAGCCCCAGGTCTTGCCACCGAGTATCGAGCTCCAGTGATAAAGGCCGCCCGCCGTGGGAAAGGAGGACGCGATCTGCGCCATCGCCGCGGCAACGACGAGCGCGAACAGCGACCCGAGCGGCCAGCCGATGCCGATCGATGCGCCGCCCGCCGCGGAGAGGCCCAATTGGAACGACGTAATGCCGCCCGACAGGATGCAGATCAGCGAGAACGACACGGCGAAATTGGAGAATGCTCCCATGCGGCGTGAGAGTTCCTGCGCATAGCCCATCTTGTGTAGCAGTGTGACGTCGCTGTCGATGGGCTCCCGCGACGGCGCGGCCGAGTCGATGTCCATGAGACGATCCTTTTTCAGAGTAGTGGCATTGCGGAAATAGCGCGTGACGGCTCGACGGGAGACGGAGCTCACGCAGCCGTGAAGCAGTTGTCGACGTATAGATGTGCGCCGTTCACGAAGCTGGCGTCGTCGCTCGCGAGAAAGAGCGCGGCCTTCGCCACTTCATCGGGCTGGCACAGGCGTCCTTGCTGCACCGACAAGGCCGCCTCGCTCGCCTCGAAGCCATGCTTCGCGAGCGCGGCAATTTCGCGCCGGCCGTGCGGCGTATCGATGAATCCCGGGCACACCGCGTTGCAGCGAATCCCGCGATCGCGGTATTCGACAGCGATCGCGCGCGCGAACATCGCGCATGCGCCTTTCGTCGTGCAGTACAGCACCTCGAGCGGCGTCGCCGCGACCGACGAGATCGACGCCGTACACACGATCGAGCCGCCGCCCGCTTCGAGCATGCAGGGCAGCACCGCGCGCGTCATCATGAACATGCTCTTGACGTTCACGTTCATCAGCCAGTCGTAGTCGTCGTCGGTGGTCTCGACGAAGGGCTTCACGACGATGCTGCCCGCATGATTGAAGAGCACGTCGATACGGCCGAAGCGCGCGACAATGGCCGCCACGGCGGCATCGACCGCGTCACGCTTGGAGACGTCGGCCGCGAACAGCTCGGCCTCGCCGCCCGCTGCGCGGATCCGGTGGACCACCTCTTCGCCCGCATCCGTGTTGATGTCGACCACGGCAACCCGCGCGCCTTCGCGCGCGAACAGCAGCGAGGCCGCACCGCCTGCGCCTGTCGCGCCACCTGAAACGATTGCGATCTTGCCTTCCAGCTTGCCTGCCGCCGATTTGCTCATGCGTCACCTCGTGTGTGTTTCCGATGTGCCTAAGCTAGGGCGTGCCGGTGGCGTCGACTATCCAAAATCGGCAAAAAATATAAAAATCCCGTAAACGCCCTTCCCTGACGAATTCATTACGCACCGGACCATCCGGCGTTTTTTGACGAAACCGCGTCACACCACGGTCACAATTTATTTCGCTTACACTGCACGGCACGCGGCTTTTGGGGCGCGCAACCTGAACCGGAGGACGCCATGCAGCCGCACTTTCAGACCCGCGCCGCCGTCGAAATCCGCCGCTGCAGAAACATCGACGAGCAGGCGATGCTGCTCGATGCCTGGAATCAAAGCTATTGCCAGATTTCGCGGGGCGCGTTCGACGGCTCGGTCAGCTCGATCGCCGCGGGCGGTGTGCGCGTGCTGGTCGAACGGCTGAACCGCACCGTGTATCAGCGCGGCCATGTCGCGCAGTCGAAGCTCGCCATCGGCATCCCGTTCCAGCTCGAAGGCCATGCGCTGCTGTGCGGACAGACGAGCCACCGCGACGGTGTGCACGTGTTCTCCGGCGACAGCGGCTTCGAATTTCTTTCGCCCGACAAGCACGTGATCGTCAATCTCGAGATCGACCCTCAAGCGGTCACGAGCAGCCTGGTCCGTTCGCAACTGGACGAATTGGCGCCGTTCATCGGCACGAGGCCCGGCGTGCTGAACGTCGATCCCGGCAGGCTGGACGAGCTGCGTGCTGTGCTCAGACAGATGCTCGATACGGTGGCGGCAACGCCCACGCTGCTCGACGACCCCGGTGTGGTGGCGGCGTTCGAGAAGTCGGCGATCTTCGGGGTGGCGGAAGTGCTGCAGGGCATGCCCAACGGCGAAGCGCAGGGCACGCCCGACGCGCGCACCGTACGTCACTGGCAGCTCGTGCGCACCGTGCGCGAGCTCGTTGAAGCGTCACCCGATTGTCCGCTGTCCGTTGCCGAGCTTTGCGCGCGTTTGCGCGCAAGCCGGCGCACGCTGCAATACGCATTCGAAGACACGCTTGGGGTGAATCCGTCGGCGTACGTCCGCGCGGTGCGCCTCGATCACGTGCGCCGCGAATTGCGCGACGCTTCATCGGTGAGCGAGGCTGCCACGCGCTGGGGCTTCTGGCACTTTGGCAATTTTTCGAACGAGTACCGCGAGCAGTTCGGCGAGTTGCCATCGGAAACGTTCCGGCGTGCGAAGCATCGCAGCTTTTGAGCGTACCGGTTCCGCGCGCTAGCTACCGCATTCCATCAAACCCCTGCGTCACGCGTTGATCACGAGACGGGCGTGTGGGATCGCTGCGTTGTTCGACATCGATTCGCGTATGCAGCGCGCAAATTCCAGCGCCGCCGGCTGCGCCGTCGAGGGCAATCGCAGGCAGATCGCAAACGGCGGCAATGCTGGCAAGCCGGCCGCGTGCGGCGTGATCGTTTCGAGGTCGGGGGGCACCGTCGAGACGAGCCAGGCCGTGATCGCGAGGCCCGCGCGCACCGTTGCGGCGGTCGCCTCGATGTTGCCGCTCTCGAACACCGTGCGCCACGCAATGTCCTCGTCCGCCAGCGCGCCGAGCACCACCGGACGGAACGTGCAACGTTCGTCCACCATCGAGAGCGGCAACGGCCGCTTGCGCCACGCATCGCTGCCGCGACCCGTCACCCAGACCAATGGCTCGATGCGGATCACTTCGCCTTCGGCTTCGCTTGCGACGAATTCGACCAGCGCCACGTCCACGCGTCCACCCTTCACCGCTTCGCTGAGTTCCGGCGAAGTCGCGCACACGAGCGATATTTCCACGCGCGGATGCGCATCGGCGAATGCCTTCATCGCGGGCGCGAGCGGTGTCACGAGATCGTAGGGCACGCCCACGCGCAGGCTGCCGTGCAGCGACTGAGCGGTCATGTCGCCCCAGATTTCGTCGTTCAGCCGCAGCATCTGCCGCGCCTTGACGAGCAGCTGCTCGCCGTGGCGCGACAGTTCCAGCTTGCGCGCCTTGCGCACGAACAGCGGGCAGTCCAGACGATCTTCAAGGCGCTTGATCTGCTGGCTCGCGGCACCTTGTGTCATGTGCAGCAGATTCGCGGCGACCGTCACGCTGCCGCTCTCCGCGACCGCGACAAAGGTGCGGAGCAGATCGAGGTCGAGATTTCGGCTCATTGACACATTAAGCGGCGTAATGAATTGCATCAATATTATTGCCTTTTCTGATGCAGAGGCAATCCGTACAGTGAAAGGTCACCCTCATTCGGACCTGTACCGATGCACTCGACTCTGCCACTTTTTCTGTTCGTCGCTGTCGCGACCGTCACGCCGGGGGGCGCCACCATGCTCGCAACCGCGTCAGGCGGGCGCTTCGGCTTTGCGCGCTCGATTCCGCTGATGCTCGGCATCGCGCTCGCACTCGCGTCGCTCGCTGCCATTGCGGCGCTGGGGCTCGGCAGGCTGCTGCTTGCAATGCCCATCCTGCAGACGACCGTCAAGGCCCTCGGCTCCGCGTATCTGCTTTGGCTCGCCTGGCGCATTGCGCGTAGCGGTCCGCCGAACGCCGGCAACGGCCCCGCGCGGCCAGTCACACTCGTGAGCGGTTTCCTGCTCCTGTGGCTCAATCCGAAGAGCTGGGCGATGACGGTGGGCGCCGCGGCATCCTTCGCCTTGCTCGCGAGCAGTCCGAACCGGCTCGCGCTGCTGCTCGGCAGCGCGTTTGGTCTGGCCGCATGCATCTCGCTCGCGCTGTGGTGCGCGCTCGGCATGCTGCTCGCACGGCTTTTGCGCACGCCGCGCCATTGGCGCATCCTCAATCTTGTGATGGGTGCGCTGCTCGCCGCCTCCATCATTCCGACCTGGAGGTAATCGTGTCAGCCCATCCTTTTGCCGAATCGTTCGACCTCGAAGCCGCGTTCGGCGACGTGGTGGAATACTGGTCGCCGAAAGTCGTCGCGCAGGTCAACGATCAATACGTGAAGATCGCGAAAGTGCGCGGACAGCTCGTGTGGCACGACCATGCACAGGAGGACGAACTGTTCTTTGTCGTGCGCGGCCATCTGAAGATCGAATACGAAGGCGGACGCGTCGTCGAACTCCCTGCGGGCTCGATGCACGTGGTGCCACGGGGCACGTTGCACAATCCGGTTGCTGAAAACGAATGCTGGGTCGTGCTGATCGAGCCCGTGCAGACGAAGCACACGGGCGACGTCGAGTCGCCGTTGACGAAGACGATCGAGGAACAGTTGCGTTGATCACGCCGAGTTCCTCTTGGGCGATCGATACATGCTCACCAGATCCTTGCGCGGCGCCAACTGAACGTCGAGAATCGGGCTGTCCGTGACGCCGGGCGGCCGTTTTTTGCTACGGCCCTCCCGCTGCGTATCCACGGTGACGACACCGATGCAGTACCGACGATATCGACATGAACGATTCCAATGACATTCGCTTCCTGCTGACCATACAAGAAGCAGGCAGCCTCGTTGCAGCAGCGAGAAGGCTTGGGCTTTCGCCGCCCGCGGTCACGCAGCGACTGCAGCAGATCGAAAAGCGGCTCGATACCCGCCTCGTCGACCGCACGGCCCGCCGCCTGCGATTCACCGAAGAGGGCCTGCTGCTGTGCCAACGTGGCGCGCATCTGGTGCAACAGTTCGACACGCTGTTCGAGGATTTGCGAACCCGCCGGGGCGGTCTCGTCGGCACCGTGAGGGTGCGTGCGCCACTCGGTTTCGGGCGGCGCTATCTGGCTTCCGTCGTTTCCGGCTTTCAGCATGACCATCCCGACGTCGACATCGAACTCACTCTCACCGATCAACCCTTGACCGAATCGGCCGACCGCTATGACGTCGTGGTGCATATCGGCGAACTGCCTGCGTCGAATTTGATTGGCTATGCGATTGCGCCCAATGCACGCTTCGTCTGTGCCTCCCCGGCCTTGCTGAAGCGCTTTCCGAACCTGGCAACCCCCGACGATCTTGCGCGTCTGCCCTGTATCGTGCTGCGCGAGAACAACGAAGACGCATCGCTTTGGCAGTTCCGCAAGGGCCGTACGGCGCGCAGTGTCCGGGTGTCTTCGAAGTTGAGCTGTAACGATGGCGAGGTGATTCGCCGCTGGGCGTGTGAGGGCCGCGGCGTCATTCTCCGCTCGGAATGGGACGTCGCGGAAGATATCGCGAAGGGCAATCTCGTGCGGCTGCTTCCGGCGTGGAAGGCCAGCGACGCCGATGTGATCGCGCTCACCAACAATCGCGCCGGATTGCCCGCCCGCACCCGGCAATTCATGCACTATCTGCAGGCGCAGTTCCGGCCGCAGCCGCCGTGGAGACGCTAAACGGCGCCTCGCTGGACATTCAGTTTCTACGAATGAATGATTTTGTTCGACTGAATCTTCGGCGACTGATCGAGTTCTATGCTCAATGCCATGAACGAACCGCCAGGAGGCCGCGCTCATGAGCCAACCATCCGTATCGAACGTCTACCCGAAGGCGGTCCTCTTCGATCTCCTGACCGCGCTGCTCGACTCATGGACACTCTGGAATCGTGCCGCGGGCTCGGAGCAAGCGGGCCGTGCGTGGCGCGCCGAGTACCTGCGTCTGACCTACGGGTGCGGGCGATATGTCGCTTACGAACAACTGGTCAGGCAGTCCGCTAGCCACGTGGGCTTGCCCGCATCCGCCGCACTCGCGCTTGAAGCCGGGTGGCTTCAACTGACCCCGTGGAGCGGTGCGGTCGAGGTATTGCAGCACCTTCAATCGCATTGCAAGCTCGCCATCGTGACCAACTGCTCGATACGGCTTGGCCGCCAGGCGGCCGGCATCGTTCCCGTCAAATGGGACGCCGTGGTCACCGCCGAAGAAGCCGGCGCATACAAGCCGGACCCTGCCCCCTATCGCCTCGCGCTCGACAGGCTTGGTGTGTCGCCGTCGGAGTCCGCTTTCGTCGCCGGATCGAGCTACGACATGTTCGGCACCGCTGCGGTGGGCTTGCGGACTTATTGGCACAACAGGGTCGGCCTGTCATTGGCGGAAGGTGCGCCGCGTCCTGAAATCGAAGCGCCCACGCTGGAAGCGCTGGTGCCCTGGTGCAGCCGTTTTGGCGACTCGGCGCACGACAACCTGCCGGCCTGAAATCATGAAACTCGATGAACTCGATACCCCGGCGGCCCTGGTCGATGTCCCGCGAATGAGCCGGAATATTGCGCGCATGCAGTCGCGCATGAACGCTCTCGGCGTGAGGTTCCGCCCGCACGTGAAAACGACCAAATGTCTGGAAGTCGTGCGCGCGCAATTGGCGGCCGGCGCGAGCGGCATCACGGTATCCACGCTGAAAGAAGCCGAAGCGTTCTTTGCGGCGGGCGTGACGGATATTCTTTATGCGGTCAGTATCGTGCCATCGAAGCTTCCAAGAGCGGCCGCGCTAAGGCAACGAGGCTGCGATCTGAAGCTGGTCGTCGATAACGCACGCGCAGCCGAAGAAGTCGCGAAGTTTTGCGCCGAGCAGCGGGACACCTTCGAAGTGTGGATCGAGGTGGACACGGATGGGCATCGCTCCGGGATCGCACCGGAACACGATGCGTTGCTCGAGGTCGGGCGCATGCTGCACGACGGCGGCGTCAAGCTAGGTGGCGTGATGACCCATGCGGGATCCAGCTACGAGCTTCATACGCCTGACGCGCTGTCTGCGCTCGCCGAGCAGGAACGCGCAGGCTGCGTTCGCGCGGCGCAACGGCTGCGTGACGCGGGTTACCCTTGCGATGTGGTGAGCGTGGGTTCGACGCCCACCGCGTTATCGGCCGCGAAGCTGGATGGCGTGTCCGAAGTACGCGCGGGCGTCTATGTATTCTTCGATCTCGTGATGCACAATGTCGGCGTATGCGCGACCGATGACATCGCTTTGAGCGTGCTCACCACGGTCATCGGGCATCAGCCGGAAAAGAACTGGGTGATTGTGGACGCGGGCTGGATGGCAATGAGCCGCGACCGCGGAACCTCGAAACAGACGCAAGATTGTGGATATGGTCTGCCGTGCAGGCTCGATGGCACGCTCTTGACCGACTGGGTTTTGAGCGGCGCCAACCAGGAGCACGGTATTTTGTCGCCCGTGGGTGAAACCCGGGAGACAGAGGATCTCGCGACACGCTTTCCGATCGGAACGAAACTGCGTATCCTGCCCAATCATGCCTGCGCGACGGGTGCACAGTTCCCGGAGTATCACGCGCTATCCGCAGACGGCGAAACTACCCTATGGAGCCGCTTTCATGGCTGGTAACGAATCGGGCACGCGATTGCCGCGCCTGGAAAACCCCTCGAATCTCGCGACCCCAGGCGGGCACTATAGTCACGTGGCGATCGCAAACGGCCTGGTATTCGTTTCCGGCCAGTTGCCGATCGACGCGCAGGGCCGAAAGCTGACGGACGCGTCGTTCGAAGTGCAAGCCGGTCAGGTGCTGGCGAATCTGCAGGCGGCGCTGGAAGGTGCAGGCAGCAGCATCGCGCAACTGGTGCAGGTTCGCGTCTATCTCGCCGATATCGAGCATTGGCCGAGCTTCAACCCGATCTACGCGAGCTGGGCGGGCGATGCGCGGCCGGCACGCGCGATCGTGCCGACCGGGCCGCTCCACTTCGGCTTCAAGATCGAGATCGAAGCGACGGCAATGCTGTGAGCCAGGCTGGGCGCATGAAAAAGGGCAGACCTGCGCTGCCCTTTTCGCTCAGTTTTCCTTAGTGAATGGCCATCTGCACGACCTTCACGATGACGAGCCCCACCGCGACGACGAGATAGCCGCGCAGTACGCCCATCCACACGCGCGTCGACAGCGTCAGATGCTGCGGCGCCGGCAGGTCTTCGAGCGGCGGCATGCGCCACGTGTTGCGCAGCGCGTTGCGGGCTGCCTTGTTCAGCGCCGACATGTCATTGGCGGCCGCCGTGCCGCGCGCCTTGCGCGAGAGCTCCACCGCGGCATAGACCGCCACGGCAACGCCGCAACCGCCCACGAGAATCTCGACGATCGTCGCGCCGCTGATATCGGGCCACACGGTGGCGGCAGTCAGGATGATCGACAGGACAACGAGGACGGCAATGACGGCACCCGTGAACACGTTCAGCTTCTTCGAGTTCACCCACGGACCCAGCACAGCCTTGTCGTTGCACAGCAGCAGCAGGAACACGGTTGCGCTCGGCAGCAGCACGCCGGCGAGCGTCTGCACGGCTTCGGTCAGGAGGCCGAGCGGGCTGCCCGGCATCAGCACGAGGGCGGCAGCCAGCGCGATGATGCCGAAGTACACGAGATAGAAGCCCTTCGCATCGAGCACGCTACGGTGCAGCGAGTGCTTGACGTTGAACACGTCACCAATCGCGTAGGCCGTCGAGAGCGAAACGGCAGCGGCGCCAATGATCGATGCATCGAGCAGCGCCACGGCGAAGATCGTCGCCGACGTCTCGCCAACATACTTGTGCAGACCCGCGATCACGCCACCCGCATCGGTGAAGTTGCCGAACTCGGGACGGCCTGCGAACAGCGCGGCGCAGAAGGCCATCATCGCCACGGCGCCAATGATCACGAAGGCGATGCCAATCCAGAGGTCGGCCTTCTCGTATTTCATGAAGCGCGGCGTGATGCGCTTGTCGATCACGTAGCTCTGCTGGAAGAACAGCTGCCACGGTGCGACGGTCGTGCCGACGATGCCAATCACGAGCAGCATCACATCGGAGAGCTTCGAATCCTTCGGCCAGTTCGGCACGAAGAAGTCGCGCGCGATCACGTGGACCGGCGGGTGGATCGAAACGAGCACAGGAATCAGCAGCAGGCTCAGCAGGCACAGGACGATCGCGAAGCGTTCGAAGCGGCGGAAGTTGCCGGTACTGACCGCGGCCATCGTCAGGACTGCGGCGATACAAACGCCGAGAACCTTCGAAACGCCGAGGAAGTCGAGCGCAAACGTAATGCCGATGAATTCGGTGACGATCGTGAGCGCATTGAGCAGGAACAGGTCGATGACGCTGAAGGCGCCCCAGAACTTGCCGAAGCGTTCGAAGATGAGGCGGGCATGGCCAACGCCGGTCACGGCGCCGAGCCGAAGCACCATTTCCTGATTCACGTAGAGCACCGGGATCAGGAGGGCGAGCGTCCAGAGCAGCGTCGTGCCGTAATTCTGGCCGGCCTGCGTATAGGTGCCGAAAGCGCCGGCGTCGTTATCGCCAACCATGACGATGAGGCCGGGACCGAGGATCGCGAGCAGCGTGCGCAGGCGCGCCATCCAGTTGTTGCGCGGGGCGGTGTCGTGGTGGGCGATCGTGCCGAAGGCACCCTGGATATCGCCGACGTGGGCGTCATCGAGCACGGCGGTGCGGCGCGACCCGATATTTGCAGGGGTAGCAGACATAATTTTTCCTTATGGGTGATGCTTGAAGGTGCAGCTTGAGAAGCGCGTGCCCCGTTGCCGCCCGCGTGCAAATGTGCGAGCGTGCGGCAACGCCAGGCAGTGTCAGCGAGCGAGCTTGTGCAGCACCATCCGGATGGCGGCCACCACGCGGGCCGAAGCATGCGGACGGGCGTCGAGCGCGAGCAGGCCGTTGTAGTGCGGGCGAGCTTCCTCGACGTGCGGGAGTTGCGAAACGAGCAGAGCGAAGCGCATGGGGATTCCTCCAGGAGCTTGAAACGGGGTGCCTTCCACCAGGCCTGCCTTCGTTTCAGTTCACACGGGCCAAGGTGCTCGGGCGTGTGGGAGGAACGTGTGCAGCGTGGGTGTCAGGCGAAGCGAATGGCGTTCAGCGAGAACGCGTGGCGTGTCGTACAAGAACAAGGCTCAGGGTCGGGCATCGTGTGCTCCTTTGTCGTTAGCGTCCGATCAGCGTTTGACGGACGTGTTCAACCGCACGCCGGACCGGCGCGCCAACGGGCGCGCGCGAAACCGGCGTGAACAAGCGGCGCGATGAGCCAACGGCTCGACGCGTCAGGTCGTCTGGACGAATGCGCGAAACCACGCACGCGTCAGGGACGGCGGTCAATCAAAGCGATGCGCGAAGGAGGAACTGCGGAATTTACTGCGGCGCGCACCGTCTGCCTGCTGGCAGGACGGCGGCTAAGGAAGAAACAAAGCGGGCGTCGGGCCGGTCAGGCAGAAAAACTTTTCGAAGATCGACTACTGCAACTGTCCAAGGCATATGCCCCTTTCGTGAAAACAGGCGAATTCTAGTGATGATTAGCAAGCCGAGTCAACGAGAATCTCGGAGATTTTTCTTTCAAATACTTTACTTAAAATGGCTACGAATCCCTTGTCGTCCCTGTGTCGTATTCGGGCAATGACGGGGGGGCGCGCAGAAAAGCCTGGCACCTGTCGCCCGGCTTTCCTTTGACGCGCGACGGACTAGACTGGAAGTGCTCCAGCCAACCATGGAGGCAGACATGACGACCGTCTACGTCGTGAAGACCGGTGCCCAATTCCTCTGCACCGCCGAGGACGGAGACATTGGCATGGCACCGGCGATTGAAGAGGCCACGTCGTTTCTTTCGTATGAGGAAGCGCAAAAAGTGGCGAACCAGCACGCCGATCCCGGCTACGAAATCGTGGTCTTCGAACTCGTCCGACACTGATCCGGCCAGGCCCGGCTAGCGCCGGCGTCATCCGGAACCGTATAAGGCGTGCTTAAAGCCGCATGTCCTGTGGCGCGAGACCATAAGCACGCCGAAATGCCCGCGTGAAATCCGAAGCACTCCTGAAGCCGTGCGCATAGGCGATGTCCTGCACCGAGACGCCGGGCCACGCGACGAGTTCGGCGGCGGCGGCGCGCAGGCGCGCATGCCGGATATAGGTTCCGAGCCCTCCATCGTGCTGAAAGAGACGATAGACCGTCGGGCGCGAGAGGCCCAGCGACGCCACGACGCGATCGGGGGAAAGATGATCGTCGTGCAGGTGCGCATGCACGTAGCGGCGCGCCTGGTCGAACGCCATGGCCCGCGCAAGCGCAATCTTGCTGCCCTTGAGCCCAGCCTGCTCGCCGAACGCGTCCGCGATCAGCAGCACGATCTCGCGCAGGTCGCGGTAGGCCTGCGCGGGCGCCATGAGCTTGATGTGGGCGGCGAACGCCTGGACGCGGCCCGCGAGATACCGCACGACGGGCAGGCGTGGCGAAAGCGAGCGCCCATGCAGCGCCGAGGGGTCCGGAAACACGTCGCTGAGCAGCGCGCCTGGCAGAAAAATCGTGACGTGCCGGCAGGGCTTGCGCTTGAACTGCACGGGCTGGTCGAGATCGATGGCGAAGATGCCGCCTTCGAGCGCCATCGCCCGTTTGCCCGGATACACCAGTTCGCAGCCAGGCGCGCTGTCAAAGAAGATGTGAAAGACGATGCTGCGCGCGTTATCCCGGGAAATCCGCGCGATGGTACGGTCTTGCGTGATGCGATCGGTATAGCAGTCGGCAAACAGGAATTCGCCCACGGCGTATCGGTCGATCGAGGCGCGAAACGGCTGCCCGCGCTCGTCGCGCGTCGTCAGGAGGTCGACCACGCCAATCATGCGCTCGCACCATGCCTCGAGTTGCCGCGGGATGGGCAGCGCGAAAACGTCGAAATGCTGATGCGCGATTTCGAGCCGCTGAGCCGCGTCGAGGAAGACCGGCAGATCCAGATAGTGCGTCTTGACGGCGGGCATGGTGAGGAGTCGGTCGATTGAGTGGAGCCGCGGGAAGGGCTTGCTGCGAAATAGTATGCACGATCCACAAATTGGGCGAACGGCGGCGCAGGCGTCAGCGCCGCGTGCCGCGCGCCGGCTGCACGCGGCGTTTGCGTTTGCCCGCTGCGCGCGCGCTGTTCGCGTCGGCATATTCGCGAATCATTTCAATCAATGCGCGCAGCCCGGCCGGAATATGACGCCGGCCCGGATAGTAGAGGCAGAGTCCGTCGAACGACGGCGTCCAGTCTTCAAGCACCCGCACCAGCGTGCCGGCCTCCAGATCTTCCCTGACATCCCATTCACTCAGATACGCGAGACCGAGGCCCGCGCGCGCCGCGGCCAGCATCAGGCTGGCGTCGTTCAGCGTGATCGCACCGCTGCCGTCGACGCGCACCGTCTCACCGTGCCGTTCGAACTCCCACTGGTAGATCGAGCCGCTTGGCATGCGGCTGCGGATGCACTGATGGGCGGTGAGATCCGCAGGCGTGCGCGGTGGCGCGTGCCGTTCTAAATATGTTGGACTGCAAACGATGGCAAAGCGCTGCCGGTCGCCGAACGGCACGGCAATCATGTCCTGCGGCACGGTTTCCATCAGGCGGATTCCCGCATCGAATCCTTCGACCACGATGTCGATCAGGCGCCCCTCGGTGACGATATCGACCTTCATCTCGGGATAGCGCTGCAGATACGCGATGAAGACCGGCATCGCCTGACGCGCCGCGCCCACCGAGGTGTTGATGCGCAAGGTGCCCGATGGCGTGTCGCGGAAACTGCCGGCCTGATCGAGCGCGGCGTGGATGGTCGAGAGCGCGGGCGCGACCGTGCTCACGAACTGGGCCCCCGCCTCCGAGAGCGACACGCTGCGGGTCGTTCGATTGAAGAGCCGCACGCCGATGCGCGCCTCGAGTGTGCCAACCGCATGACTGAGCGCGGACTTCGACACGCTCAACTCGTTTGCCGCGGCGCGGAAGCTGCGATGACGCGCGACGGCCAGAACGGCCTCCAGCTCGGCCAGGCCCGATGTCTTCATTGTCCGGAATCCTTGAACAGGTCGTCCTCGATTGTACGGCTAGTCAGTTCAATGGTGGAGGTCTATCTTTCGTATCGATACACCACGTTTTGGGACAGACCATGCAGAACATCGACCAGATCTACATCGACGGCGCCTTTGTCACGCCGCACGGCACCGAAAGCTTCGAGCTTGTCAATCCGTCGACCGAGCAGGTGATTGGGCGCGTGCGCCTTGCGGACGAGCGCGACGCACGCGACGCCATCGCGGCGGCGCGGCGGGCGTTTCCGGCCTTCTCGCGCACCACGAAAGCCGAGCGAGTCGAGATGCTGATGCGTATGCACGCAGCCGTGGTCGCGAGAGAGGACGCGCTTTTCGAAGCCATCGTCGAGGAATACGGCGCACCTGTATCGCGCGGCCGCTGGATGGCGAGCCACGCGAGCGACGTGCTGCTGCAAACGGCGCAGACGCTCGAGCACTATGAATTCGTGCGCCGCGCCGGCTCGGCCGAGGTGGTGATGCAGCCGCTCGGCGTGGCCGGGCTGATTACGCCCTGGAACAGCAACGCGGGCTTCATCTGCGGCAAGCTTGCGGCGGCGCTCGCTGCGGGCTGCACGGCCGTGATCAAGCCCAGCGAGATGAGCGCGATGCAGACGCGCGTGATCACTGAGGCATTGCATGAAGCGGGGCTCCCGGCGGGGGTGTTCAACATCGTCACGGGACGCGGCGATACGGTGGGCGCGGAAATCAGTTCGCATTCCGATGTTGCCAAGATCTCGTTCACGGGATCGACGGCCGTTGGCAAGACGATTCTGCGCACGGCCGCGGAAACGCTCAAGCGCGTGACGCTCGAACTGGGGGGCAAGTCCCCGATGGTCGTGCTCGACGACGCCAACTTCGACGAAGCCGTCACGCTCGCGCTTCAGGCGGGCTTCATGAATAGCGGGCAGGCCTGTATCGCCGGCACGCGGATCCTGGTGCCACAGGCGCGGCTCGAGGAATTCGAGGAAAAGATCGTCGCCGCGGTGGCGAATATTCAGTCCGGCAACCCGCGCGATCCGCACACGAGTATCGGGCCGATGGTGAGCCAGAAACAATGGGAGCGCGTGCAGCGCTATATTCGCATCGGCATCGACGAAGGCGCACGTCTGATTGCGGGTGGCGAGGGGCGTCCGCACGGCGTCGACGCAGGCTGGTTCGTGCGCCCGACTGTCTTCAGCGATGTCCGCAACGATATGACCATTGCGCGTGAGGAGATCTTTGGCCCTGTGCTGTCGATTATCGCTTATCGCGATGAGGAGGACGCAATCGCGATTGCTAACGACACGCCCTACGGGCTGCAGGCTTATGTTGCATCATCCAATGCCGGGCGCGCGAATGCGGTGGCATCACGGCTTGATGCGGGACGCGTGCTGGTCAATACGCTCGCGCACGAGCCGGCGGCGCCGTTTGGCGGGTTCAAGCAATCGGGTATTGGGCGCGAATACGGGACGTTTGGGATTGAGGCGTTTCTTGAGCCGAAGTCGTTGTTGGGCATCGTGTGAGGTGTGCTTGGCGCCTTTTTGCGGCGCTGCCAGGTGTGGTAGCCGCCGGGGCGCATGATTGGCGGGGCGCCTTACGGCGTTGGCCTTAACTTGTTTTCGCGGCGGGCCGCAGGCGTTG